>NZ_CAJODG010000013.1 GCF_905233635.1 Selenomonas sp. AE3005
CCATACATATTCCTTGAGGAATTCTTCCTTGAGGTCAGCGATATATACCTTGGAAGCACCGGATTTCAGCGCCTTGTCATGCACGGCATCCAGTTCATCGCCCTGACCTACATCAGCGCAGCAGGCGATAACTTCGCAGCCATCGTAATTTTCCTTGAGCCAGGGAATGATAACGGAGGTATCAAGACCACCGGAGTAAGCCAGAACTACTTTTTTAATCTGTTTAGCCATAATGAAATACGTCCTTTCTGTTTTTAAATCTATAAACGCCTTAGCCCATCGTCAAGGCCATAATGGCCTTTTGCGTATGGAGGCGGTTTTCTGCTTCGTCAAAAATCACATGAGCATTGGCCTCTAAGACTTCCTCGGTGATTTCCTCACCGCGGTAAGCCGGCAGGCAGTGCATTACGATGGCCCGCTTGTCTGCATGTGCCATAAGCTCCTTGTTAACCTGATAGGGGGCAAAGATTTGCTTGCGTGCATCGTGCTCGTCTTCCTGTCCCATGCTGGCCCAGGTATCCGTAACCACGATATCGGCGCCTTTAACTGCCTCTACCGGGTCAGTTACAAGTTCAATGCTGGCACCCGTGAGTTTGGCATCTTCCTTGGCCTGTTTGGTCACGGCCGCATCCGGCTGGTAATCTGACGGTGTTGCGGCCACAAAGGTCATACCGGCCTTGGCACAGCCATACATGTAGGAGTTGGTCATATTGTTGCCATCGCCCACATAAGCCATCTTGAGTCCCTTGAGGTTCTTACCCTTATGTTCCTGAATGGTCAGCAGGTCAGTCAGCACCTGACAAGGGTGGAGTAAATCCGTCAGCGCATTGATGACCGGAATATCGGCGTATTTTGCCAGTTCTTCCACTCTATCATGACCATAGGTACGAATCATAATACCGTCCAGATAGCGCGACAGCACACGCGCCGTATCCTTAATGGGTTCGCCGCGTCCCAGCTGCAGGTCACGGTTCGAGAGGAAAAGCGCCTGCCCGCCAAGCTGGTACATACCAACTTCAAAGGAAACTCTGGTGCGCGTCGAGGATTTTTCAAAAATCATGCCCAAAGTCTTACCTTTGAGCAGATGATGTTCAATCCCTGCCTTTTGCTTGGCCTTCAGCTCATGGGCCAAAGTCAGAATCTCCTGTACTTCATCCACGGATAAATCGTGGATGGACAACATATCGCGTCCTTTTAACATCCAAAGCCCCCTTAACCGGCATATTTGCCGATAACTTCATCCATTACGGCAAATGCCTCATCAACCTGTGCGGTAGTGATAATGAGCGGCGGGATAAAGCGCAGCACCTTACCCGCTGTGCAGTTAATGATGAGTCCTTTTGCCAGACAATCATTGACGATATCCCGGCCATGTTCAGCACCTGCAAGTTCTGCACCAAGAATCAGGCCTTCACCACGCACATCTATAATAAATTTTGGATATTTTTTCGCTAATTCCTGCAATTTTTCCTTAAAATATTTGCCTACGACCTGAATATTTTTAAGGAAATCAGGCTGCGGTACGGTATCAAGCACCACATTAGCGGCAGCACAGGCCAGCGGATTGCCGCCGAAGGTCGTACCGTGGTCACCAGGTTTAAAGGCTGCGGCCACTTTGTCGGTGACGATAAAGGCACCGATGGGCACACCGCCGGCCAGCCCCTTGGCCAAGGTTACAATATCCGGCTTGATGCCGTAGTTCTCATAGGCGAAGAACTTACCACTGCGACCGATGCCTGCCTGGATTTCATCGAGAATCAGCAGGGCACCATGCTTATCGCAAAGTTCCCGAACCTGTTTGAGATAATCGCCATCTGGTGTATGTACGCCGCCCTCGCCCTGAATGGTTTCGAGCATTACCGCCGCCGTTTTGTCGCTGATTTTGCTTTCTAGTTCGGCAATATCATTGTAATGCACATAGGTGAAACCTGCAGGCAGCGGCCCTAATCCTTCATGGTAATGCGTCTGGCCCGTCGCCGTCAGCGTAGCCAAGGTTCGGCCGTGGAAACTGTCCCACGCGGAAATGATTTCCGTCTTATCGGGATTGATGTTATAGCCATACTTACGGGCAATCTTGATAGCCCCTTCATTGGCCTCGGCACCGGAATTACCGAAGAATGCCTTATCCAGACCACTGAGCTTGACAAGTTTGGCTGCTGCGTCAGCCTGTGGCTGCGTATAGTAAAGGTTAGAGCAGTGAATTAGTTTTCCTGCCTGCTCCGACACCGCCTGTACCAAGGACTTGTTGTTATGCCCCAGCACATTTACGGCAATGCCGCCCAAGAAGTCCAGATATTTCTTGCCGTTTATATCCCAAACCTCGGCCCCTGCGCCGTGGTCAAGAACGATTTTATAGCGGTTAAATACCGGCAGATAGCTTTGCTGGTCCTCCGCAAAAATTTCCTGTTCCTGCATATTATGCCTCCTTCGGAACTGTTACAAAATAAATCAGTCATATAGCTTGCCTAAATTTCCATAGGCGTTGTTGTCGTCGGTCGCCATAGCCCCGCTATGACTCCCTCCTCCGCCTAGCCTATGAAAATTTGTTCTGCGCTCTATTGACAGATTTATTTCTGCACAGTTCCTTACCGCACCACCTGGGTGCCAATGCCCCGGGAAGTAAAGATTTCCAGGATGATGGAGTGCGCGAGCCGCCCGTCAATGATATGCGTCTTGCCTGCACCCTGTTCCAATGCCGTCAGACAGGCCTCCACTTTGGGAATCATGCCACCGGCAATAATACCTTCTTTGATGTATTCCTTTGCCTCTGGCAGATGCAAGGTGGAGATAAAACTTGACTTGTCATTAAAGTCCTTGTAAATCCCCTCAATATCTGTCAGTAGCAGGAGTTTTTCCGCCTGCAGGGCGCCGGCGATTTCAGCAGCTACATAATCTGCGTTGATATTGTAACTTTCACCGCCATCACCGACACCAATCGGCGCAATAACCGGTACATAACCCTGGTCAAGCAAATCTTCCAAAATGCCGGTATCAACCTGTTCCACTTCGCCGACATAGCCGATATCCACCTTTTTGGTGTCCTCGCCTTCGTAGACCGTAGCCAGTTTCTTCCGGGCTTTAATCAGGCCGGCGTCCTTACCGCTGAGGCCTACGGCGCGTACCCCGCGGCGGTTCAGAAGATTGACAATCTCGGAATTAACCTTGCCGTCAAGCACCATTTCCGCAATCTCAATGGTTTCTTCATCGGTGACTCTGAGCCCGGCCACAAAGTCCGACTCCTTGCCGACTTTTTTGAGGAACCCCGTGATATCCGGGCCGCCACCATGAATTATCACCGGGCGGATACCCACATATTTCATCAAGGCAATATCCTGCATGACCTTTTCTTTCAGGTCATCGTTAATCATGGCATTGCCGCCGTATTTAATGACGATGGTCTTGCCGTAGAACTGCTGGATATAGGGCAGTGCCTCCACCAATATGGCGGCTTTGTCTTCTGCTGTAAACATGCCCCGTCCTCCTTAGGTGTGATACTCACCGTTAATCTTCACATATTCATAAGAGAAATCACAGCTCCAGATATCGGCCTTAGCGTCGCCTTCACCCATATCAATGCTGATAACGATATCATGAGCCTCCATGACCTTCCGCAGTTCTGCTTCATCATATTCTGCACCGACACCATTGGCATAAACGGGGATACCGCCAAACTTCACCACGGTTTTCTGCGGGTCCATGGGTACGCCGGCATAGCCGACAGCACAGATAACGCGCCCCCAGTTGGGGTCTTCACCGAAGAACGCCGTCTTTACCAGCGGGCTCTTGGCAACACTCATGCCAATGGTCTTAGCCTCAGCAAAGTTTCTGGCCCCCGTCACGGAAATGGTCAGGAACTTGGTAGCACCTTCACCATCGGCAGCAATCTTCTTGGACAGTTCCTGGCAGATATTTTGCAATGTGGCCTTAAAGAGCTTGTAATCCTCATTTTCCTCAGTGATTTTTGCATTACCGGCGGCGCCATTGGCCAGGACAATCACCATATCGTTGGTGCTCATATCGCCGTCAATGGAAATCATATTAAAGGAAACCTCGACGATTTCCGACAGAGCCTTCTGCAGGAGCTTGCTGTCAATAGCTGCGTCCGTCGTAATAAAGCAAAGCATGGTGGCCATATTCGGCTGAATCATACCCGAGCCCTTGGCAATGGCACCAAAGCGTACTTCCTTGCCGCCGAGTGTGATTTCCGTAGCGCAGGCCTTGGAATAGGTATCCGTGGTGATAATGGCCTTGCCCGCATTTTCACTACCATCAGAGGACAGTTCCTTGACAGCCTGCTTGATACCATTTTCCATCTTGTCCATCGGCAGGTTCACACCGATAACACCAGTGGAGGCAACAACTACATCATCAGCCTTACAGCCTAATGCCGTTGCCGTGATATCCTGCATGGCTGCCGCATCTTTTTCGCCCTGCTCACCGGTGCAGGCGTTGGCGCAGCCGGCATTAGCCGTAATGGCATGCGCCATTCCCGTGGCAATTACCTTCTTGGACGCACGAACCGGCGCAGATGCTACTGCATTCTGGGTAAAAGTTCCGGCTACGGCGGCCTCCTGCTCCGTATAAATTACGGCAACATCGAGATTGCCGCTTTTCTTAATGCCGGCCTTGACCCCAGCGGCCTGAAAGCCCTGCGGATAAGTTACACCGGCTTTTTTATGTAAATCACTAAACATATATTTTCCTCCTAAAGGTTAGTATTATCAAGGATAAATAGGCACAAAATCAAGCCCCATACGTTCTTCAAAACCGCAGGCAATATTGAAATTCTGTACCGCTTGTCCGGCAGCGCCCTTTACCAGGTTGTCAATGGCTGAGAGCACAATCACGCGGCCTGTACGTTCATCTACATGCCAGGCAATATCGCAGAAATTAGAGCCGCGTACTTCCTTGGTGGAAGGATATGCCCCGGCACCGAGCAGACGGATGAAGTATTCCTTGCCATAAAGTTTGGCAAAAGCGGCCGTGACCAGCTCTTCTGTAACCCCATCTTTCAGATTTGCGTAGCAGGTCGAAAGAATGCCGCGTGACATAGGCACCAAATGCGGTGTGAAGTTTAACAGGACCTGCTCACCGGAAATGTCGGTAAGTGCCTGTTCAATCTCCGGCGTATGACGATGTTTGGCTACATTATACGCCCGGAAATTATCGTAAAGTTCCGGGAAGTGGTTCGCCTGTTTGGCGCTGCGCCCGGCTCCCGATACACCAGACTTGGCATCGATGATAATACTATTAACATCGATTAAATGCTGTTTGGCCAGCGGTGCCAGTGCTAAAATACTGGCGGTAGTAAAGCAGCCGGCGTTGCCGATAATCTTGGCGCTCTTTATCTGTTCCCGGTAAAGTTCTGCCAGGCCATACACCCGTTCTGCCTCCTGATGCGTATGCGGAACATGATACCAGGCCTCATAGACGTCAGTATCGGCAAAGCGGTAATCGGCTCCGAGGTCGATTATACGTACCGGCTTTCCGGCCAAAGCTCTGCCCACTTCCATAGCATGGCCATGCGGCAGGCAGATAAAGATAAAGTCGCTGTCCTGACCGATGCTTTCGATGTCCTTAATGCTCTCCAGCTGCATGTCATAAAGCCCACGCAAGTGAGGGTAAAGACTGGCAATGTTTTCTCCTGTATGACTTTCCGAGGTTATGTGGACGACCTCTGCCTGAGGATGCTGATACAGCAAACGCAGCAATTCAGCCCCGGCATACCCCGTTGCGCCAATAACGCTGACTTTCATGAATAATCCTCCTTCACATGCATAGCTTACGATAAACTGACCTGTCAGCGCGGATTGCATACTGCTAATCACCGCCCGGCAAATGTACTCTGTAAACTATGTTTATAATTATACATCGTTAATGCATAAAATTGCAAGCCCCATTTGAAATAAATTCATGATATACTATTTAAAAAGTATTTAATTATTTCAAGGAGTTCAAAATGAGAAAAAATAAAAAACGGCGAATTTACCGACAATTTTTTCGCTGGTGTTTCTTTCTGGTCACAGTATTCTTTATAACCTTCCTGCTCGCAGGCGGAACAGCGCTGTTCTCCCCTAAGACCTGGCAGCATGCCGGTGATTTTCTGCCCAAACTGGAAAGCCGTCTGCCAGCCATTCAGCAGCCGGATATTCCCCTGCAGGTTTCGACCACTGACAGACTCAGCCGTATGCTGTTTATCAAAAGAGCTGTCGATGCCCGTATCGATAAGGAACATTATGTAAAGCTGGAAAATATTCCGTCTGACCTGCAAAAGGCTGTCATTGCTGTCGAGGACAGCCGCTTTTACAGCCATCACGGCTTTGACGTGGAAAGTATCATACGCGCCACCCTGGTCAATCTGCAATATGGGCAAATTGAAGAAGGCGCCAGCACCATCACACAGCAGCTCGTAAAGAACCTGTTCCTGAGTCACGAGCAGTCTTTCGGCCGCAAGGGGGAAGAATTGCTGTTGGCTCTCGACATGGAAGCTAATTACAGTAAAGAAGAAATTTTGGAACTGTACCTTAATACCATTTACTATGGTTCTAATTATTACGGCATTGGGCCGGCAGCAGAAGGTTACTTTGGCAAACAGACACAGGAGCTGAAACTGCCAGAATGTTCCATGCTGGCCGGACTGCCCAATGCCCCTTCCCTCTATTCACCTTATGTTGACTTTATGCTGGCCAAGAAACGCCAGTTTGTCGTTCTTGACGCCATGGTCCGCAATGGCTATATCGATGACAGCACCGCCGAGTCTGCGAAGATAAAACCTCTTTATCTGGCCAAAGGTGCCCAATAAGCAGAATACAAGGTAAAAAAATGGAGACAATCCTCCCTAAGGAGTATGTCTCCATCTTTTTATTTCTTTTTGTTCTGGTTCTTTAACTGTTCAGCAGCGGAACGGTCAAAATGTTTATAGAACTGTTCGCTCAGGTTAGTGAAGGTATTCACGGTGTCCTTTTCACTGCTGTTGGCACGGATTTCGTAAGAATAAAGCAGTTCATTGGTGCCAGCTTTGTACACATCAAAGAAGAACGTAGTACGGCTGTTGTTAGCTACCGTCAGTACTACGTAAGCGTCAGCATAGTCAGCTACGTTTTCCTTGAAAGTCTTGGCAGCCTGACGGCGGTCCAAGGACTTGATGTCTACGTTCTTAGCTGCTTTGACAGCCTCTGCTACAGCATCATAAGATACTACATAGCTGCGGGATACGCGACTGGAATCATAAACAATCTGCGTCAGCATTTCCTTATTGGGTGCCTTTTCATCAACAGGAGTGTACAGCGGCGCAGCAATAGCGATACGCTTAACAGCCGTGATGTCTGCCCCTTCCTGGATTGTTACCTGGTCAGCATTGGCAAAAGCAACCTGTGCGCTGAGCACAACCATGCACACAACAAGAAGCATTTGAACAATTTTTTTCATGGATTGTTTCCCTCCATAATTATATAATTTGGCGAAAAAATATCGCACATTCGTAATTATACACTATTTTTATTCTTTCTGCCAGTATTTATCGCAGTTATTACTGACCAATAAACGACAGGACAGCCTGACGCATATCTGTTTTGGCGCAAACGTCCTGATGTCGGGCAGTCTTTTGTTTTAAAGCGCCTAAGCCCTGCGGAATCGGATTGGTATTCAACTCCTGTAATTTAGCCAGCAGGGCAAATTCATCGAGTCCTTCCGTGCTGACCTCCAGAGCATTTAAAACGCTGCCGTTAAACTTATACGGACTGGCCGTGGAAACAACTACCATCTTGTGGTCATCGCCGGCAGCCTGCTGATAATTCTCTGCCACCTGCCAGGCCACAGCTGTATGCGTGTCCAAAATATATTTATGCTGCTGGTAAACCTTATGTATGCAGGCTTGCGTTGCCTGGTCATCAACCCAGTCAGCCCAGAATTTTTCCTGCAGCAGCTGACGCGTTTGCCCGTCGGTCTCATAAGCGCCCTGCGTTTTCAAGTCCTGCATCCAGCCGGCTACCTTGGCTTTGTCATTTGTCAGATGGTACAACAGACGTTCGAGGTTGCTGGAAATCAGGATATCCATCGACGGTGTGATGGTCTTGAAGAACTGCCGGTTTCTGTCATAACGGCCGCTATGCAGGAAATCCGTCAGAACATTATTAGCATTGGAGGCACAAACAAGTTTGTGAACTGGCAGCCCCATCTGCTGTGCATAAAATGCCGCCAGGATATTACCAAAGTTTCCTGTAGGTACAGTGAAGTTAATGGCCTCACCTTTGGTAATCTTACCGGCTTTGCGCAAATCGGCGTAGGCACTGAAATAATAAACAATCTGCGGCACGAGACGGCCCCAGTTGATGGAATTAGCTGAGGACAGTTTGACATTCTGCCCAGCCAGTTTCTGGGCAAAATCACTATCGGCAAAGATTTCTTTAACGCCGCTCTGCGCGTCGTCAAAATTGCCTTTTACCGCCGTGACATTGACATTATTCCCTTCCTGCGTAACCATCTGCAGCTGCTGGATACGGCTGACGCCACCCTCGGGATAGAATACCATGATGGAAATCTGCGGTACGTCCTTAAAACCTTCCAGCGCCGCTTTGCCGGTATCACCGGACGTGGCTACAAGAATCAGCACCTGGGATTTTTCCCCGGTCTTTTTGAGGGCCGTACTCATCAGCTGCGGCAACAGCTGCAAAGCCATATCTTTAAAAGCGCTGGTCGGGCCATGCCAGAGTTCAAGAACCTGCATATCCCCTAAATCCGTCACCGGCGCTTTGGCCTGACAGTCAAATTTTCCCTGACCATATGCTTTGGTCACACAATCCTGAATTTCCGCCGGCGAATAATCTGTCAGAAATAAGCCTAACACCTTGGCCGCCCGTTCTTCATAAGTTAAGGGCACCAGGCTTTCGATAAAATCTTCATCAATGGGCGGCAGGCTGTCCGGCACAAATAAGCCTTCGTCACTGGCCAGCCCCTTGATAATCGCCTCAGCTGAAGTTACCTGCTCACTATTTCCCCTGGTACTGCTGTAATTCATCAAACCGCCTCTTTCCTAAAATATATTATCTGCTGATGGCCGTTACCGTGGCCTTGGCCGCCGTCACTAAATCGGCTGGCTTTAACAAAATCTGTTCACCGCGCTTGCCGGCACTTACAGCAATAATCTCCTGCCTTAGCGCACTTTCATCAAGGAAAACAGGATAATCCTTCTTGGCCCCTAATGGCGAACAGCCGCCGCGGATATAGCCTGTCAGGGCAAATACTTCCTTAAGATGTACCATTTCCACACGCTTATTGCCCGAGGCCGCTGCCAAAGCCTTTAAATCCAGCTCGCCGCCGCCCGGAATCACCGCCATGACCACGCCATTCTTATCGCCACGGCAGACCAGTGTTTTATACACCATTTCAATCGGCATGCCCACAGAGGCTGCCACATGCACCGCTGACAAGTCATTTTCATCAACCTCATAGGTTTTCAGCTCATAGCTGATACCCAAAGTATCTAAAATCCGCGCCGCATTGGTCTTAGCCTCTTTTTTCTTTTTTGCCATAAAATAAATACACCTGATTTCCTTTTATTGTCCATGAATCATTATACAGCTATTTTACAAAATTGGCTATAGTATTTTATATTTATCGTCAATTTGTAAATCATTGTTTTGCCAGGGATTATATTTTCACATATTCCGAACCAAGTTCCATTATCGTAAGTCCATTACCTTCCAAAACAGCCGCCAGGTCATGAGCGGTACCGTTGAACTCCAAGTCCACGGTGATGTTTTGCCAAGCGCTGCCCCGGACAAATACATTATGAACCCCGGGCAGTCCCTGCAGATACTCTGTGAGTTCTGAGATATTGCCCAGCTTGCCGCCGGTGACAAGCAGGGTTATATGCTGGCTCGGGTTGGCGGCTTTATTTAAGGCGGCCTCCCCTACGGCCTTGGCAATGCCACGGCTCGCATTACGGGCAGCCTCCTGCTCAGCATTCGGACCACGACGTTCCGATTTTCCCTGAAAGTTGCCGGCATAAATCACTTCCCCTGAATTAGCATTGAGCATGCGCAGGGAAATTACCGCCGCCGCCTTTTTCAAATTGGCAAAACCGGGACGATTCACGTAATCGGCCAGACTACCGACGCTCATATCTACCTGCGCGGTAACAATATAATCCACAGGCGACTGCACCTTTAATGCCTGCCATAACTGCCGGTCACCGCTGGCATTAGCAGCCAGCAGGCGGCGCCGCAGGGAATCTGACACCTGGCCTAAGTCAACCACCCGGGAAAAGCCCTGACTGGTCAGGCCGCTGATAATTTCGTTTTCGACGCTCGGATATGTCTTACCGCCCCGGTCGACAGCGAGAACACCGATACGGGGGTCCTGCATATTGGCCTTGATAACGGCCTTTTTCTGCGCCAGAGTTCCCAGGGCCGCACTGATTTTCTGCTCTTGTACATCAGCTTTGATTTTTACCTGATATATCCCGTTTTTATGGGAGGATTCCAAAACTTCATAGCTTTTGATATAACCATCGGCCTGTGTATAAACGCGGTCATAAATAAGCCGGTAATTCTGCACATAACTGCGGCTGTCGACCATAACACCGACCTGCTGTTCCACGGCCTCCCGCAGCGCTTGTTTCAGAGCACTGCGCTCCGAACCGCCCATGCCTGTCACGGTAACAACCGCAGCCGATACAGGCTGCATGCTGACAAATAAACTCAAGGCGAGCCCTGCGCCTATTGCTGAAAATCTCCCCATTTATATTCACCTCCGCAAGATTGCTGTCACATATATATTTTATGGCAAAAAAAGGTCATCTGACAAGTCATTTTAACTGTCAGATGACCTTGGGGTACGGTTAATTCATCTACCTAAAATCAGCCAATCTTTAATTTTTCCTGGGCGGATACGTGGCGGTTAAAGCCCACTTCCTCTTTAGTCAGGCCCAATGCCAGGCCGACGAGCTGCTGGAGGTGCAGAATAGGTACCTGGGCCTGGGAATGTACGGCATGGCGTCCTTCCGGCTCGTACATATCGAGCTGCATCTGACACAACGGACACGGCGTAGCTATAGCCATAGCCCCGGCCCGGTCTGCACTATCTACGATTTGACCTGTCACGGTCAGTACATCATGTTCGGCGGCCAGCTGTGCATGGAAACCGCAGCATTTACGGCTGGCATCGAACCAGACAGGCTCGGCTCCCAAAGCACGAATAAGACGTTCCAGATATTCGGGGTGCTTGCCATCGCCGTGGTCCATAACTTCCTGCGGACGCAAAATATGACAGCCATAATAAGCGGCAATCTTAACACCATTGAGTAGCTTTACAACCTTGCCGGCCAGAAGTTCCGGATGTTCGTCCAAAATCCACAGGAAATGCGTAACCTTGCTGGTGCCTTTGTACTCGTAAGGATGGCCAGATTCCTTAAGAATGCTGTTGACCTTTTCCTTCAGCTTGGCGTCCTTATCCAGACGCATTTTGGCCGTGCGCAGCTGCAGCGTGCAGGTGTTGCAGACGGTCATAATATCCAGCCCCATATGCTCGGCAATCGAGATATTACGGGCGTTGATAACCAACGCCGCCAGGTCATTAACTCCCTGGGCATGCGAGGCACCACAGCAGGTCCAGTTGGGAATTTCCTCAATTTCGATATTCAGCTTTTCACATACTTTTTTCAGCGAAGTGTAGGCCTCAGCTGCTGCCCCTTCCAGCACACAGCCCGGAAATAATGCATACTTCATAATTATTCAGCCTCCTTCGCTGCCGCCTCAGCATTCTTGACAATCTTGCGGATAGTATCTATTTCAGGATTTACTTTATGTGTATCCAGCGGATTCATCTTACCCACACGCATGAGACGCAGGGCCATGGGGGCGCGGAGACCTGCCATCAGGAAGCCTTCGGATTTGATATTTAGCTTGGCTTCATCAAGCGTACCTGATTCGCTGATATCGTCATAGATGGCCTTGGCATGACGGGCGCCGACGTTATCATCAAGCCCCTTCTTAAAGGTTGCCTCTTTGAGTTTTTCGATGGCGCCTGCCGGGTCTAAACCTTTGGGACATTTTGCCGTACACTCCTGACAGTTGAAGCAGCGCCAAAGTCCGGCATCTACCACGGCTTTCAGATGCTCTTCGGGGCTCTTGTCACGGGAATCAGCCACCAGTTTTTCCGCCTTGACGAACACAAACGGGTCAAGGAAGTCGTCCTGATTCAAGGTGTTCTTGTTGCACTCGGAAACACAGGAACCGCAGAGAATGCAGCCGGCGTATTTTTTGTATTTATTGAAGTCAGCCGGGGACTGCTTGCAGCCTGTTTCCTTGGAAAATTCATCCTTGGGATGGACAACCGGTTTGATTTTTTTGATACGGGCGTATTTGGGGTCCCAGTCCACAATCAAATCACGGATAACCTTGAAGTTGCCCAACGGTTCAATGGTAAGTTCTGTGGTGTCATAGCGCTTCACAAGGTTTTCCACCAGCATTTCACAGGCCAGCTCGGCATTGCCGTTGACACGGACAGCGCAGGCGCCGCAGATACTGGAACGGCAGGAACAGGTAAAGGAAAGCGTCGGGTCCTGTTTTTCCTTGATTTCAATCAGGGCTTCCAGCACGGTCATACCTGTTTTCAGGGTTACTGTGTAGTTCTGCTCCCATTTTCTGCCTTCTACGAAGCGATGGATTCTAAGTTTCACATCCATAATCAATACTTCCTTTCTTTCGGCTGGTATTTCGTGATAACGACATCTTTATACTCGGAACGGTATTTGCCCGTTTCCTTATCCTTGAAAATCAAGGTGTGCTTTAAAAAGTTTACGTCATCACGTTTCGGGAAGTCACGGCGCGAATGACCGCCACGGCTTTCCTTACGGGCAAGCGCCCCCTGTACGATAGCATGGGAAATCTGCAGGAGGTTGCCCAGCTCTACATACTGCTCGAAAGCGGTGTTATACACATGGGAATTATCACCGACATAGCAATGCTCGTATTCCTTATCCAGCGCATCAAGTTCGGCACTGGCCTGCGTAAGCTGTGCTTCATCGCGGAATACGCCGACCTTGTACCACATGGTGTTAATCATGGCATCGCGAATTTCCGGTACGGATTTATTACCTTCCCGGCCACGGCTGGTTGCCTTTTCAAAGGTTTCCTTCCATTTAGCGCAATCCTTAGCCAGGCTATCCTGGCTGCCAACATAGGAATTGGCCTTGGCAAATTCAGCCGCACCATCGCCAGCCGTATGACCAAATACCAGCACTTCCGACAACGAGTTTGCACCCAGACGGTTGGCACCATGTACGGATACACAGCTGCACTCACCGGCTACGTAAACGCCCTTTACACGGCTTTCACCGGTATGGAAGTCGGCCATCTCCAGTCCGCCCATGGAGTAATGACAGGTTGGGGCAATGGGCACAGGTTCTTTGGTGATATCCACACCGGCAAAACGCCGGGACAAATCATATACCTGACCGAGGCGCTCATGGATGCGCTCAGCCGGAATCTTGGTGAAGTCCATATAGACACCGGCATGGATGCCCTCGCCTACGCCGCGTCCCTGCTCAATTTCCGTGGCAATGGCGCGGGCAACGATATCACGGGTCGCCAGTTCCATGCGTTCCGGCGCATATTTGCTCATAAAACGCTCACCGTTCTTGTTGATGAGCAGCGCACCTTCGGCGCGGCTGGATTCGGAGAGCAGTACGCCGTTGGCCGACAGACCCGTGGGATGGAACTGCACCATTTCCGGGTCTTTGAAGGGAATACCTACGTTCATGCCGGCCACAATGCCGTCACCTGTGGAACTGTAGGGATTGGACGTGCGCACCCAGTACACGCGGCCATAACCGCCGGTAGCGATGATGACGGATTTTGCCGGGACGCCAATCAGGTTGCCGCTGCGCATATCCATGGCAATTACGCCGTTAAGTTTGTCACCGTCCATGCTGATTTCCAGCATCTGACATTCGGAAATAAAGTCAATGTTGTTTTCCAGGCACTGCTCAAACAGCGTATGTACCATTGCATGACCAGCACGGTCCTCAAAATAAGAGGCACGCGGATGACTGTGGCCGCCCATCTTGCGCTGATGGAAGGCACCATCCTTCTGACGGTTATAGGGATAGCCCATATAATCCATTTCGTAGATGTTTTGTCCGGCACGTTCCGCGAAATATTCCACGGCATCCTGGTCGCAGAGATAGTCACCGCCTTTGATGGTATCAAAGACATGGGATTCAACGGTGTCTGTCGGGTCGCTCACCCCCGTAACACCATTCATACCACCCTGTGCCATAGTCGAGGCTGAACGGGTCGGCACCAGCTTGGTCATAACCGCTACCTTTAAGTCCTTGCGCTCGGCAGCTGCCAAGGCGGCGCGCATACCGGCTCCACCACTGCCGATAACCAGCACGTCATAGGTTACGTCGCCAGTTTTGACCTTTTCGGGAATATTCTTGCCATCCCAAGCAAAGTATGTGCCTGCCGCCAGCACCACACCGGCGGCCGCCGCTCCCTTGATGAATGTGCGGCGTGAAATTTCCGTTGACATATTGCTTTCCCTCCTACATAATACACATTTAGGCTTTCTCAATAAATCCCTTATGGAACTATTAACTCATTTAATTATATATAAATAACAGCTATAAGAAAAATATACATTTCTTATAGCTGTTATTTGAAATCTCAATATGTACTATTAGCTGTTAAAACTTAAACTGCTTCAAAGCCTGCTGCTGCTCATGAGCCATGTTGGACAAGGTCTCACTAGCCGAAGCGATTTCTTCAGAGGACGCCGACTGTTCTTCGGTCGCCGCGGATACAGATTCCATATGCTGGGAAATAATCTGACCTTTGGCATTGATATCGGCCACAGATTGTGAAATATTCTGCGCATCATGATTGACAACGCCAATGGCTTTATCCATCAGCACTGTCTTTTCGGCCCCATTTTCCACCAAATCGCGAATCTGGTCAAAGACCCGCTGCAAATCTTCTACGGACTTCGCACCAGCCACCACGGCTTCACACCCCTGATTCATAGATTTGACGGCCGCTTCTGTATCCTTTTGCATCGACATGATGAGCTGGGAAATCTTTTCGGCAGCTTCTTCAGATTGCTCAGCCAGCTTACGTACTTCTTCTGCAACCACAGAGAATCCGCGGCCCTGCTCACCGGCCCGGGCTGCTTCGATAGCGGCATTGAGTGCCAACAGATTAGTCTGGCTGGCAATATTGGAGATGGTATCAACAATAGCACCAATTTCTTCAGAACGGTCACCCAGCTTGCCCACGATTTCCGAAGTATCGCTGACAGTCTTTTCGACACCGCGAATCTGAGCTACCGATTTTTCCAGAACATCATGACCGCGTTCTGCTTCATCAGCAGCCTGCTTGGAGTTCTGAGAAACAGCATTAGCATGAGAACGCATTTCCTGAATGGAGATGTTTACCTTGTTGAGCATATCCTGGCTTTCGTTAAGGGCCTGTTCTTGATTCATAACCAGCTGGGCCGAATCACCTACAGCCTCAGCAGACTGGACAGCTGCCTGTGCCGACTGCAGGGATGCCTCCTTCAGATTGGATGATGCTTCGTTGATATTCTGGACAGTTTTATTGATGCCCTGCATATACGAGGACATTTTATCCTGCATTTCCTGCAAAGTTCTGGACAGATGCCCAAATTCATCGTCACGTTTAATGGTTACGCCCGTGGAACGGAAATCGCCATCACGCAGTTTTTCACAGCCAGCTTCCATAATCCGCAGCGCATTGGTAATGCTGCTGGCGATGATACGGCTGATACCTGCCTGTACCAGCAATGCCAGTACCGTAACCACCAGGATAGCCATAGCCGCCGCACTATTAGCACTGCTGTTGGCTTCATTCTGCGCAGCCGCAGCTTCATTTATTTTTGCTTGCTGGCCGTGAAGCGCATCACGCAATGCCCGGGTCGCCGGTGAACCATCTTTTTCATAGACAGTCATAGCTTCTTCGGCCTTGCCCTCAGCCGACAGGGTCATAACCTTATTCATAACCCCCTTGTATTTCTGCCATTCGCTGTCGATTTCCTGAATGTTTTCCAGCTCCGAGCCCTTCATCGCGGTTTTATATTCAGCAATGGCTGCTTCAAAGTCCTGCTGCGCCTTTTGCTGTTGTCCTTTAACTCGATTTAAGTGTTCAGCATTATCCTTGAGCATCACTGCTTGCAAGGTCTTAACCATCATGATGCGGCTTTGTTCGACAGCAGTCCCCAAATGCTGTACGCCCTGCATCTCCCGGTTATACATAGTGGCCATAGCCGTATCAGCACTGCTGAGCGAACGATACCCCACCAAGCTGATTACTACCATTGCGACTGCAGCTATAGCCACAATCAGCAATAATTTAAATGAGACTTTAATGTTATCAAACATTTCCCATTTCCTCCTTACAACACAACTTTAACTATCACAATGCAATAATATAATCCCCTTTTTGCCACTTAATAACTACACTAATATCTGTGAGCATTAACCATTTTAATTATATTATAAATAAGCAAAAGCTATAAGAAAAATATATTTTTCCTATAGCTTTTATTGAAAAAACAAATACACATCTTTATGAAATTATTGGGCTCGATTTATGGTGATTGGCTGAGTGCATTAAGCATCACGCCCTTGTCTCACCTTGAAGCAGTTCAATAAATTTGCGGGCGGCTTGGGAAAGATGCTTATTTTTTACATAGGCTGCCACCAGGTGACGCTCGGACACCTCCTCTTCCAAGTGGAAGAAACACGGATCCTGCCGCCAATGGCCGTTATGGACAACCATATCAGTTACCAAAGTGGCCCCCATGCCAGCTGCACAGAGCTCTGCGGCATCCACAATGCTGTTTGCTTCAAAGACCACCTCTGGTGTGCACTGTGTTTCAGCGCATAAATCAGTAAATATCCGTGCCATACGGCGGCTTTCCTGTAATCTGATAAACGGCTGACCATGCATCCGGGCAAAGGACATCGTAGGATAAACACCGCCCGTCCCTAGCTTATACTTCTGCGCAAACGGATGGGTTGCGGGCAGAGCCAGCAAGGTACGCTCAGCTAATAAGGGAATCCGCTCAAATACGCTTTCCAGAGGCTCATAAACCAAAGCAAAATCCACTTCCCCTGTCAAGATTGCTTCTTTTAATTCACTGACGCTATGTTCTTTTACCATCAAGCGAATACCTGGATAGCGGCGATGAAATTCGATAATGGGCTGTGTCAGATAACAGGATGACCGGGTTCTAGAGCTGCCAATAGTCAATGTTCCAGTTTTCAGCCCCGTTAAATCAGCTGTCTCTTGAATGAGTTCATGATAAATCCGCTGCATTTTCCTGGCCTTGCGCACATAGATTTCGCCAGCGGCGGTAAGCTGTAACGGAGTCTGACTGCGGTCAAACAAGGGCAGTCCTATCTCCCCTTCGATTTTTTTTATTGACTGCGACAGCGACGGCTGCGACACAAAGAGCCTTTTGGCGGCTGCGGAAAATGTGCCCTCGCTGGCTGCCTGTAAAACATATTTCCATTCATGTTCGTCTATCACCGTAAATCCCCTTACTTTCCCTAATATTTATCCCATATCTATTTTACTCAAAAATCACGCTGGTGACAAATCATAATCTGCTTGTCATGCTACTTAATAAAAGTCAAAAATGACCGGTCAAAAATTGACCGGTCATTTGACACGTTACAGCCTTATTTTATTTGCCAGCGAGTACCTTGTAACCTTCGTAACGGCTTTTGGCATCGTTCTGGGTCTTTTCAAAGAGTGCCTCAGCAGCCTCCGGGAAGGAGCGCTGGAGGTTAATGTAGCGGTTTTCGCCCATCAGGAATTCCTGGAACTTGTCGAAGTCCGGTTCCTTGGAATCGAGGCTGAACGGGTTCTTATCCGTACCCACGAGCTGCGGGTTGTAACGGTAGTTCACCCAGTAGCCGCATTCCACGGCCAGTTTAGCCTCGAGCTGGCTGTTGCCCATACCCTTGCGGATACCGTGGTTGATGCACGGCGCATAAGCGATAATCAGGGACGGGCCATGATAAGCCTCAGCCTCAGTGATAGCCTTCATGAGCTGGTTGTGGTCAGCGCCCATAGCCACCTGTGCTACATAGACGTAGCCGTAGGACTTGGCCATCATGCCGAGGTCCTTCTTCTTCGTCTTTTTACCAGCAGCCGCAAACTGGGCGATAGCTGCAGCCGGCGTGGACTTGGAGGCCTGACCGCCCGTGTTGGAGTAAACTTCGGTATCGAATACAAGCACGTTGACATCTTCGCCGGATGCCAGTACATGGTCAAGACCGCCGTAGCCGATATCATAAGCCCAGCCGTCGCCGCCCAGAATCCACTGGGAGCGCTTCACGAAATAATCCTTATTGTCATAGAGCTTGTTTAAGAGCTCATCGCTGCCTTTTTCTGCCTCGAGGAGCGCCGTCAGCTTATCGGCACGTTCACGGGAGCCTTCACCCTCGTTCATGTTGTCCACCCATTCAGTGAGGGCTGCCTGCAGTTCTGCGCTGCCCTTGCCTGCCTCCACAGCAGCCTTGGCATCAGCAGCCAAAGCATCACGGACGGATTTCGTGCCCAGGAACATGCCCAGACCAAATTCAGCATTATCCTCGAACAGGGAGTTTGCCCAAGCCGGGCCATGGCCCTTGTGGTTCTTGGTGTACGGCATAGCCGGAGCACTGCCGCCCCAGATGGAGGAACAGCCCGTAGCATTGGCTACCATCATACGGTCGCCAAAGAGCTGGGTCAAAAGTTTGGCATACGGCGTTTCACCGCAGCCGGCGCAAGCGCCGGAGAATTCTAAGAGCGGCTGTTCAAACTGCGAACCAAGCACTGTCGTTTTCTTCATCGGATTCTTCTTCGGCGCAACCTTCTTGGCATCTACGCCATAGTCGAAGAATGCCTGCTGAGCCTTGAGTTCATCATCAAGCGGTTTCATATCGAGCGCCTTCACCGGGCAGACCTGTGCGCAGTTGCCGCAGCCCAGGCAGTCCATGGTGGAAACAGCTACCGTGAAATGATAATCCTTGATGGCCTTCGTCTGCTTGGACGGGAAACCAGCCGGAGCATTCTTGAGTTCTTCTTCCGTCGTGAGTACCGGACGGATAGCAGCATGCGGGCAGACATAGGAGCACTGGTTACAGCCAATGCACTTGTCCGTATTCCAAACCGGTACATTGATGGCCGTACCGCGTTTTTCGTAAGCCGCACCGCCAACAGGGAACGTACCATCTACCATGTCTTCCGTAAACTTGGAAACCGGCAGCTTGTCGCCTTCCTGACGGTTCATGACTTCCTGGATTTCCGTGATGAATGCCGGAGCATCTTTCTTTTCTACTGCTTCATCTGCGGCATCAGCCCAGGCAGCCGGTACTTCTACGCGATGGAGGGCCTCGATACCTTTGTCGATGGCGCCATTGTTCATGTTGACAACTTTTTCGCCCTTCTTGCCGTAGGACTTAACTACAGCGTCTTTGAGGTATTCCACAGCTGTTTCGAGCGGAATGATGGCAGCAATCTTGAAGAAAGCAGACTGCATAACCATGTTGAAACGGCCGCCAAGGCCAAGTTCTTTAGCGATATCCACAGCGTTAACCGTGTAGAATTCAATTTCGTTCTTGGCGATATAGCGTTTCATGGCAGCCGGCAGGTGCTTGTCAAGGTCTGCATCCGACCAGACCGTATTGAGCAGGAACTTACCGCCCTTCTTGAGACCGGCCAGCAGGTCGTATTTGTAGACATAGGACTGCTGGGAGCAGGAAATGAAGTCCGCATTGTTGATGAGGTACGGGCTCGTGATAGGCTGCTTGCCGAAACGCAGGTGGCTCATCGTGATACCGCCGGACTTCTTGGAGTCATAGGCAAAGTAAGCCTGCGCATACATGTCCGTCTTGTCGCCGATAATCTTGATGGCGCTCTTGTTGGCACCAACCGTACCGTCAGAGCCGAGGCCCCAGAACTTGCAGGCCGTCGTACCAACCGGCGTGAGATCCACATCGCTCATGACCGGCGCCAGGCTCGTATGCGTTACATCATCATCAATACCGATGGTGAAACCGTCTTTCGGTGCGTCTTTCTTGAGTTCTTCAAACACAGCGAAAATCTGGTCCGGCGTCGTGTCCTTGCCGCCCAGACCAAAACGGCCGCCCACGATGATGGGGTTAAGTTCGGAGCCATAGAAAGCGGATTTAACATCGAGATACAGCGGTTCGCCCAGGGAACCAGGTTCCTTCGTATGGTCAAGCACAGCAACCTTCTTGACCGTCTTTGGCATAAACTGGAAGAAATGCTTGATGGAGAACGGACGATAGAGATGTACACTCATCAGGCCGACTTTTTCACCCTGCTTGTTGAGGTAGTCGACCGTTTCCTGTACAGCCTGGCAGACGGAACCCATGGCGATGATGATGCGGTCAGCATCTTTAGCGCCATAGTAGTCGAACAGGTGATGTTCACGGCCCGTGATTTTAGCCAGGTCTGCCATAGCCTCTTCGACGAGTTCCGGCAGAGCCTCATAGAACTTGTTGGACGCCTCGCGTTCCTGGAAGTATACGTCCGGATTCTGCGCGGTACCGCGGATAACCGGATGGTCCGGATTCAGCGCCCGGCGGCGGAATTCTTTTACCGCTTCCCAGTCGAGAATCTTGCCCAAATCATCATAATCCACAACTTCGATTTTCTGAATCTCATGAGAGGTACGGAAACCGTCGAAGAAGTTAATGAACGGCACACGGCCTTTAATAGCCACGAGATGGGCTACAGCAGCCAGGTCCATAACTTCCTGTACGCTGGCCTCACAGAGCATAGCACAGCCGGTCTGACGGGCAGCCATAACGTCCTGATGGTCACCGAAGATATTGAGTGAGTTAGCGGCCAGCGCGCGGGCGGATACATGGAACACGCCCGGCAGCAGTTCACCGGCTACCTTGTAAAGATTCGGAATCATCAGCAGGAACCCCTGCGATGCAGTATATGTGGTGGTCAGTGCACCAGCCTGCAGGGAACCGTGTACGGCACCAGCAGCACCAGCCTCTGACTGCAATTCAATTACGCGGACTTTCTGACCAAAAAGATTGGTCTTGCCTTTAGCAGCATCCTCATCTACATGTTCTGCCATCGGGGACGACGGCGTGATGGGATAAATAGCTGCCACGTCAGTAAAAGCATAAGAGATATATGCGGCGGCCTGATTGCCGTCCATGGTTTTCATCTTTTTGCTCATGTTGTGTTTTGCTCCCCTCTTTTTTAAAATACACTAACAAACAAATATAATTATACACCGCAAAAAAACAATTGTAAACAAGGCTGTCCGTAACAAAAAGAAAAATCCCTCACTGAAAAACTCAGCGAGGGATTTGTATTATCTTATCATGGTCGGGATGACAGGATTCGAACCTGCGGCCTCTTCGTCCCGAACGAAGCGCGCTACCAAACTGTGCCACATCCCGACAACGAAATTTAGTATACAGCATGTTACGGCACAATGCAAGTATTTTTTTTAGATTTCTTTACGATTAAGACTTCTATGCTCATTGTAAGATTTTTCCCAAAGTCATAGAGCTTTCTTTTAGAAAATTTTCAGAAATAAAGAGGATATTTCTCCCCCTTGTCGAAATAAAGCAGTAAAAATCTTGGGGTTTATTTTTTGCCGTAAGTAAATGGGAGTATACGGGAGTGTGATTCGCCAATGATTAAAAACATGACCATCTACGTTATCCTTAAACTTGAATATGGCAAGGGCCAGGAGAACGTCTTTTCCAGTATTCTCAACGTTTCCTCCAGTAAAAGTACCGCTGAAACCTTCAAGGAACACTATGAAGAAGAGTTCGCTGATGAAATTCAAAACGAACATGATGGCCGGTTCGTGTCCATCCACATGCACAAGGCCTTAGTCCAGCTGGACGATGAAATCATCGCGCCGGACATGTTCATCCGCTTTATCGGTGACAAAAAAATCCGCGATAAGTATTAAGGCATTAAAAAGGGACTGTGATATTCACAGTCCTTTTTTGCTGCCGCTGCTCCGCTTTTCCCGCCCGCTGCGGCGTTCATGGAGTTCAGCACATTTTTCAACGATAAGACGAACCACCCAGGAAGGCGGCCGCGAGGCCTCCTTGTGAAACCACATTTCCACCGTACGGCTGGGAGCTCCCAGGAGCTTTTCACAATCCCTTGGCGTTATCCCCCACAGCTCACGCATGAGTTTCATCGGCTCATCAGCACAAGCAATGCGGTCCAGTTCAGCTGCTTTTTTCAGTTCTTCCACATCCACATTGAAACCTGTTTTACGCTGGAACCAATTGGGTATGTCTTCACGGGTAACCTTAGGCATAGTCCGCCTCCTCATGCTTTAATTGTGTTTTTCACTTTAAAAAGCGTTTCTAATTTATCTACGATGATATCTGCCAGCTGCCGCTTGCTCATCAAAGGATAGTTTTCACTCCGGCCATCACGGAAATAGAGCTGCACACGGTTGTTATCCACCGCAAAGCCGGCATCCTTAGCCGATACATCATTGGCTACGATAAAGTCCAGATTCTTTTTCGCCAGTTTCCTGCAGGCATACTCTGCGACATTGCATGTTTCGGCGGCAAAACCTACCAAAATCTGCTGCTGTTTCTTTTGCCCCAGTTCCCATAATATGTCAGGATTACGTACCAGATGCAAAACCAGTTCATCATCACTTTTTTTAATTTTCTCAGGCGCAACCGTCTGCGGTCGGTAATCAGCCACTGCCGCCGACATGATTACACCATCTGCGCTATCATACTCAGCCAGTACTGCCTCACGCATCTGCCGGGCACTTTCGACACGCACGGTATGGATATTAGCCGCGTCCGGGTCTTTAAGAAACGTAGGCCCGGCTACCAATGTTACCTTTGCGCCGCGGCTGGCAAGAGCCTCGGCCACGGCAAAGCCCATCTTCCCCGTTGAGTGATTCCCGAGGTAACGTACGGGGTCCAATGGTTCAATGGTCCCCCCGGCTGTTACGATTATTCTCCTGCCGGCCAGTTTTTGTGTTCTGCCCATATAGGCGCAGACATAGTCCACAATATCTGCCGGTTCCGGCAGGCGTCCCCTGCCTTCCGCACCGCAGGCTAAATGTCCGGCAGCCGGTTCAATAATCATAACACCACGGCGTTTCAAGGTGGCAATATTATCCTGCGTCACCGGATTTTCATACATATTCGTATTCATCGCCGGGGCCATAATCATCGGTGCTTTCGTTGCCAGCAGCGTGGTGGTAAGCATATCATCGGCCATGCCGGCCGCAGCTTTAGCCAAAAGATTAGCTGTAGCCGGAGCAATCAGCATTAAATCAGCCAGATTGGCCAGGGCTATGTGCTCGACATTGTAATTGGTCACCTTATCCCACATGGAAGTATTTACCGGCTGACCGGTGATTTCCCGGAAGGTTAGTTCTGTAACAAAGCTTGTGGCAGCTTTGGTCATAATGACATGAACCTCAGCCCCGGCCTTGCGCAGACGGCTGGCTATTTCCACAGCTTTATAAGCCGCAATGCCCCCTGTTACCCCCAGCAGGATTTTTTTTCCTGACAGCGCTTTCATCTTACAGGTCAGCCTTGGAAATCTTATAGTTAATTTTGCCTTCAGCAATCTCTTCTAAAGCGTTGGTAACGTCCTTAGTAGATTTCATTTCGATATTCTTCAGTTCTTCACCATCTACCAGCTGACGGGCGCGCTTGGACGCACAAACCACTAGACCATAACGGCTGTCTACCTGGGACATCAATTTATCCGTGGAAGGATTTACCATGCTCATTTCCGGTTTGCTCATTACTTTCATTACTTTGCCAACTCCTCAAATATTTCCTGATTTTTTTCTACACGGCAGTGTTCCGCCGTACGAATGGCCATAATACGGCTGACAGCTTTTTTCACCGTGTCATTTACAACGACATAGCCATACTTTCTGCCATCTTCGATTTCTTTTTTTGCCGAACCCATACGCTTGGCCAGGGATTCAGCAGTTTCCGAACCACGGCCGCGAATACGGCGTTCCAGCTCCGCCAGAGACGGCGGTACCAAAAAGATAAACAGGCCGTCCGGACATTTTTTCATAACGTTTAACGCACCCTGGGTATCTATTTCCAGTAAAATATCTTCCCCGGCGGCTAAGCGTTCCTCGATTTTGGCCAGCGGTGTGCCGTAATAATTGCCATAGACATTAGCATATTCCAAAAAACCGCCATCGGCAATTTTTTGTTCAAAATCTGCTTTGTCCATGAAGTAATAATTCTTGCCTTCAACTTCTCCAGCCCGGGGCTGCCGGGTGGTAGCTGAAATAGAATAAGCAAGGTCCTGCGCCTGAGTCAGCAATTCACTGCACACTGTGCCTTTGCCGGTACCCGACGGGCCTGAAACCACTATCAATAGTCCTTTTTTCATGCCTCTTCTTCGTCTTCCTTTTCTTTTTCCGTCTTTACTTCCACATCATCGTCATCTTCAACCCGGTGAGCCACCGTTTCCGGCTGCACCGCCGAGAGAATAACATGGTCACTATCCATGATAATAACCGCTCTGGTCCGGCGGCCATAAGTGGCGTCAATCAGGCGTTCACCGTCACGGGCCTCTTGAATAATGCGTTTTATGGGCGCCGATTCAGGGCTGACAATCGCAACAATACGATTGGCTGAAACGATATTGCCAAACCCGATATTGATGAGTTTGATATCCATTTATATCTCCCCTATTCGATATTCTGCACCTGTTCGCGAATCTTTTCGATTTCACTTTTCATATCAACAACCAGTTGGGCGACTTCGGTGCTGTTGGCCTTCGAGCCAATGGTATTTGTTTCCCGGTTGAGCTCCTGAATCAGGAAATCCAGCTTGCGTCCCACGGGCTCGGCTGCCTGCATGATTTTGCGGAACTGGCCGATATGGCTTTCCAGTCTTACTACTTCTTCAGTGTAGTTTACCCGGTCCGCATAGATTGCCGTCTCCTGAATAATCCGCGCCTCATCCATTTCCTTACCGGCTAAGGCGTCTTCCACCATGGCCAGCAAATGATTCCGGCGACTTTCCACAATGGCCGGTGCCAGCTGGCAGACAAGCTGGCGCATATCTGCCAGTTTGTCGAGCCGCTGGGCAAAGTCAGCCTCAATATGTGCCCCTTCATTGCGGCGCATGGCGTCAAAAGCCGTCAAGGCCTCGGACAGTGCCTGAAACAATACGGGCTGCAAATCCGTCAGCTCTGTGCTTTGCTCTACCTTGAGAATATCAGGAAAGTTCACATAGACTGCGGCATCATCAGGGCGCGGTATATGCAGGGTATCACTTAGCTCATTAAGTGCCGCCTGATAGGACAGCGCCAGATTCTTATCCACCCGGATAAGCGTCTTACCTTCCCGTTTGTCAACATAGTTAATAAAAATATCAACTTTGCCACGGGCGGCTGTCTGGCTTATTTTCTGCCGCAGGGCATCTTCCCACTGGCTAAGCTGCCGGCCCATGTGAAAGTTCAGTTCCAAAAATCGCTGATTGACAGCCTTAAGTTCCACCGTGACTTTGTAATCAGCGGTTTCCACCGTGGCTGCCCCAAATCCGGTCATACTCTTTAACATTATCTGACCTCACAATCTGTGAGTTTGCCGGAAAACACTAATTCTGCAGGTCCCGTCATAAAGACATGGTTGTTTTCCGCCCACTTAACAATTAACCGTCCGCCGTCTAACTGTACCTCTGCCTCGCGGTCCAATTTGTCATTTAAGATACCGGCGACCACCGTAGCACAGGAACCCGTACCACAGGCCAGCGTCACCGCTGCACCACGTTCCCAGACACGCATGCGTACATGCCGGCGGTCTTTGACCTCGACAAATTCCGTATTGGTTTTTTTCGGGAACAAAGCGTGACTTTCAAACTGTCTGCCCAGTTCATAAATGGGGAAGTTTTCCGCATCATCGACAAAGATAACACAGTGCGGATTCCCCATGGATACAGCTGTCATTCTGTAGGTCTTACCGTCAACCGTGAGCGGTTCATCAATAACTCTTTGACCGTCAAATCCAGTTACGGGAATCTCCTCCCCTAACAGATGCGGTTCGCCCATATCTACCTTAACACCGGTCACCTGCCCGTTTTCCAGAATGATTTCCGGCACTAGAACACCAGCCCCGGTTTCCACGGTAAAGCAAGTCTTGTCTGTCAGGCCAAAATCATAGATATACCGGGCAAAACAGCGAATGCCATTACCGCACATTTCCGCCTCACTGCCGTCAGTGTTGAAAATACGCATACGAAAATCAGCGCAGTCAGATGGCAGCACCACTAAAATACCATCAGCGCCTACACCATAATGACGGTCACAAACCTGCTGCGCCAATTTGGCGTAATCAGCAGGTGCCTCCTGCCGGCAGTCAAACAGAACAAAATCATTGCCACAACCCTGCCACTTCGTAAATTCCTTCATGTACTGCATAGCCTCCCGTCTTTTTCATTAACATATATAATACCTGCTTATACGCTTTTTTTCAAGGTTTTTCTCACGTTTTCGCCCTCATACACCACCAATTTAGTAAATATCAATAAATTTTGTGCTATCAATAAAATTAAAGTTTGACAGTCAATGAGTTCTTAAAAATATCCCATTCATCCGTGCATGGGGTTCACGGGGGAGTAATTTTTCTGCCTCCGCTGAACGACACACCTCGGAAATTATCATTGTCCAGTTACCTGCGCCGGGCAGGCCAACGGCGCTCCTTTCAGCGTAGTTGCCTAGCGATGACCTACAGTGTGCCGGCCTTCGCTGCGCTCAGGCAGTCGCTCCCCGCATAAAAATCACTCCCCCGTTCGCCCCCAGCAAAGATATTTACAATTGTCACGAACCAGTTGCACCCGTAACAAGAACATCGATGTGCCTGCCCCTTATCACAGCGAAAAGTATTACCACCTCCCCCCGGCTGAGCTGTAACAAATAAAAGTAAGCAGGCAATGACTGTCAAACTTCCATAAAAAACTCCCGTTGACGCGCATTTTTCCGTCAACGGGAGCTATATGATATTCGTTTAAAAAATCGTCCACAACACAAGCAGCACAGCCAGCAACAATTTAACCCCGATTGTCACCAAAGACAACAATGTCCAGGGCGAATCCATATCGTCTAGCTGTTCCAGCAGGATAGCTGTCACATCAGCCGACTCGGCCTTTAGGGCACGCAGCTGATAAAAATTATGGGTTGAATCAATAAACAGCGCTGCCACAGCCAGATAAAAAGCCACTAGCTGCCAGGGACGGAAATCAACATACTGATAAGTGAAAAACAAGCCCACGCAGTCAATAAGCAAGAGCAGTGCACCGACAATGAAAAACATCCGGCCTATATAAGCTCCGGAAAAGAACTTACCCATGGACTCGATTTCTTCCCGTTGCTCCTGCTGCTCCTCCTCATTGTCATTATTCAGCCTGTCCATCAGCATTTTTAAGGACGAACCGGTAACAAACAGCCAAAACAACGCATAACACTGTATCATAAACATTAGGCATCCTCATATTCCAAAGCATTTTCCTCGCAAAAATCACGAGCCATAGCTTTAAATTGTTCCAGACAGAAATTTTCCCAGGCCTGCTGCAAAAACAAATGCTTTACCTGCTGGCGGAATTTCAGCGCCGGTGATGTGCCCTGCAAAATGCCGTTCAGGCGTTCCCTGACCTCAAGGCGCTGACTATCAGTAAAGCGCTGCATCATTTCCCCTTCTGCCGCATCTACGGCATTGGGCAGCGGCAGATAATGCTGCCAGTCATCTTCTATGTCAAAAACATGATTCATGGCCTCTTCCTCGCCTAAATCATCCTGCAGAAAAATAACCCTGCCGCTGGCAATATCAATATATCCCTGATGCATGTCCGACTGAGACAAGGCCTCAGCCAGGTCCTGTATATTAACTTTCATGGGTTTCTACTTACCTCCCCCAAAGAATGTATTTCTATTTTCTACCATTTTGGGAGAAAAAGCAAGAGGCGAATACTCATTTCTGCCGGCTTACTCATATGGGTCAATAGTTCCCAGAGAATTACCGTCAATATCACGTAATTTTATCGGATTAAGAATTAGCTTATTATCCTTAATTCGCAAACCATCTGTATGAACCGTAAAACCCGCAAACTCAATGGCCACATCATAAAACCTTAAATCACGGTAGCTTTGGTCAAAACGGCCGGAAATACGCTTGAACGGGATCAGGCTGTAGCGTCCTTCCCCGGAAGTAAAAGTCCCATTGGTCATTGTTTCCCGGCCGCTGCCTTTGGAATAGAGATTTATATCCAAATCCACAGGGCAGGACAAGGAACTTCCGGGCAGGGCCTGTTTCGCCTGCAGATTCTCCCCCTTGCCATGCAGCCAGTAGTAGCGCGTATCGAGGTCATAGACGCCGTTAGCGGTCAGATGACCGTCATATACATCGGCCTCCACGTCGGAGAAATACAGTTTTTCCCCATCGTAATCAAGACGCCCCATGACATTTTTAAAGCTCAGTCCGGGAATATGCAAGTCTTTCATCGTAACACGGCCATCACCATCAAAATTATTCAACGGGCCGCGCAGCCGGCTCTCAAAGGTCATTCTATCATGAATGTTTATGCCCATATCCAGTGAGGACGGGTCCACTTCCAAAAAGACCAGCCGCAAATCCCCTTCCGGCACTTCTTCACCGTTAAAATCAACCGTGCCCCTTAATTTAACGCCATTACCAATCATCGTGCCGCCAAAAGCGCCCGTGGTAAGGTCAAGGTTCATTTCATCATCGGTGTTTATATCAGCAAACAGGTTTACGCGTGACAGCAGATAATGACGTGCTTTATAGAAAACCTCCAGCCGGCAGTCCTCAAAGCGCAGCTTTAGACGGATTTTCTTTTCCTCACGGTCAAAGTTGCTCCAGTCATTGGCCATTTTTTCCGCCCGTTTACGGCGGCGGATTTCGCCAATACGCTTGCGTTCCTCTTCACTTTTGCCGACCAGACTGACCTTCTTCTGCCAGTCCTCATCTTTCTCTTTTACCTTCCGCATTTCCGGAGATTGCTGAATGAAATCCACTGACATGTCATCGTTTAAATGAATAGATACAGATGCATTCTTTATGGTCAGTTCCTGCAAAGTGGTGGACTTGATATGACCGATAACAACATCCCAGGGACGGGCCTGAAAACTGCCTTCGGGCACGAGCAGGAGTAAGCGCCCATCGTTATCATACCATTTTAAATTAGAAAAAGTAACATAGCCATTTATATGGGCCACTATTTTTTCAGCCATTACCGTGCCTTTAAGCATGTCCTGCTCATTCATGGCCTTATTGAAAATACCTGCGGCTCCACGGCTGAAAACTTCCAGTATCAGAAATGCCGTTATACATATAACCAGCACAGTAATACCCAATACTCTTTTCCAATGCGTTCGAAGCCACAATAATTTCATCGCTAATCCTCCTCATCGTGCTGCAGCAGCTTGTCAGCCTGCAGCTTAACCTGAGGCCAATCCGCGTTGATTTTTTCCCCCATGAGTTTCTTGCCGGAGGCGTCAGGGTGCAAGCCATCCAGTCCGTATTCTGTGGGCAGCAGGCCGCCAAGACTGGGAATTGCTGCTGCCGTATCAATATGTACCTGCGTACGGATAAAGGCATTTACCACAGCCAGACGCAGCTGCCAGTCCGGAGCAGTGTCCTCTTTAAAGATATGCTGGATATTATCCGGATTTAAAGCCGGCAGGGTTAATAGTATCGGCCTTATATCATTTTCCAGACAACGCCGCTGTATTTCCTGCAGGCATTCAATAACCCCCTGCGGGTCCGCACCGGCACGCAGGCTGTTGCTGCCGGTCATAATCAGCAGATAGCGTGGATGAAAGGGCAGTACATCACGATTGAACCGTTCAAGTGTCATCTGCGCCGTATCGCCGCTTTGTGATAGGTTTATCGTCGGAAATGATAAATAGCTTAAATAACTGAATTCAAAATCCGCGGGGCCAAAGGAGAAATGTCCGCCGCCATGACTGATACTATCCCCCAGTACGCCCACTTCCCATTTATCCTCAGGCGAAACTCTGTAATACTGTGGTTCAGACCAGGTTCCCCAGGGCTGCCCCTCCGCATCAAAAGACCGCACGCGCCAGTAAAAGCCACGGGCATAAGGCCTGGGTTCCGTATCGTAAAGTTCGGGCATGTCAGCCTTCAGCACGGCCAGCTGTCTGGCCGCCGGGTTGGTGACAGGATTTTCATCATACAGGACTATTTCATAACTTTTAGCCTTAGCCTGCGGCACCCAATGATAGACAGGGTAAAGCAGTACGCGTCCATTCTCCCCGTTATAATCTGCCACCGGCAGCGGTGCATTCATTATGGGAATATCCGCACTCGTCCACAGCTCCTGCAATTTACTGAACGCAGTTAAAGGCTTGTCGTCAAAGTCCATGGAACGGACACGCCAGTAAATAGGGCCTTTGCCCAAAACAGCACTGGCAAAATCTGCCAAGGGAGGATTATAGCGGTTTTGATAAACACGCCGGTTGCGAAACGCTGCTGACGGCGACTCACTATCCGCTTTGATAAAAATGGGCTTGGAGGTAAAGAATTCCACTTCGTAGAATACAGCATTAGTATCCTTTTCCCACTCAATAACCGGCGAAAAAGAAACCGGAGCCGCCTGGCTGGTTGTGAGCATCTCAATATTCCTGGACTCAGTATTATTTTGTAATTTTTGCTGATAAAGAATCGCCCCTAAAACACCGCCTATAATAAATACCGTCAGCACAAAAATAAGCATATACGTTCGGTATTTGCGCAATAACTTCATTTTTACCTGTCACCTTGCATTCTCTGATAGATTTTTATTTGTTCCGCACGAACCCAGGCCCCGATTGCCGGTCCTTTCAGGCCTGCCGGAGCATGTTTTCCGTTTACCTGCTGCATACTGCCTATCAAAGCCCCGGCCTGTTCCAGATAAAGTGGCAGGCTATGATGGTCCGCCCGGATAACGGCCTGAAAATCTGTTATGGCCAGGGGAGCAGCTGCAATATCCAGCAGCAGTTCGACTATTTTCCCCGGCTTTTCCAACCGCGGTGCACGCATGTGCTGACGAATGACAAACAGGCCTGCCTGCATGAATTTTTTAGGCATGGTCATACGCTTATTCCATGCGTTCAAAACCTCCAGCCCCTTAGATTCATGGCCGTAATGATGCGGCAGCATCGCCTGCGGTGTCCTGCCCTTGCCCAGGTCATGTACAAGACCGCAGAATCTGGCTAAAACAGATTCTGTTTCTGCGGCCACAGTGTCAACGACCAACATTGTATGGGCAAAAGCATCGCCTTCAGGATGAAAAGCCTGTGGCTGTGTCTTGCCAATAAGGGCCTGCAGTTCCGGAAAGGTTACAGACAACAAATCTGTCTCGGCCAGAGCCCGGAAAAACAGCGATGGCTGCGGACTGGCCAATGCACGCAGCATTTCCTGCCACAAGCGTTCCGTTGGTTCAACAGCCAGTTCAGCGCGGCACTCCTGCATAGCCGCTTTGATTTCCGGCGATAAGACAAAACCAAATTCCGCCCCCTGCCTGGCCGCCCGCAATGCCCGTACCGGGTCCTCAGCAAAGTGTTTTGATACGGGACGCAGTACACCAGCAGCCAGGTCAGCCCGTCCATTAAACGGGTCATATATCTGCCCTTCCGGCAGTTCCATAGCCATACTGTTAATGGTCGTATCGCGGCGGAATAAATCCTCCTCCAGTGTCACCTCACGGCTGTAATCGACTTTAAACCCCCGATAGCCCTGGCCATCCTTCTCCTCTTTGCGGGCAAAAGCCACTTCCGCATATTGACCGTCAATTGTTACCAGATAAACAGGAAATGATTTTCCCACTCGTTTGGCGTCCGGAAAAATCCGCTGAAAATCAGCCTCGGTAATATTGCAGACCAAATAATCCTTATCATGGGGCGTCACCTGACGCAGATAATCGCGTACCCAGCCGCCGACAATAAAAATCCTGGATCCTGCTGCCCGCAGGTTGTTTACAAATACTGTTTCCGTCATTTTCATCACAACTCACAAAAGCCTCCCCAGACGGGGAGGCTTTATCTCATTTATCATTTAATATATGCGCTCCGCGTGTATCCAAATCTAATATCATAATATCAGACTTTACGCCATGACGCAAAAAACATTCCTGCATTGCCTTTCCTACAGCCTCTTCCACATGATGACGCTGCAAGGTATAAGCAATCAGGCAGGGACCAGCGCCGCTAAGGCTGGCACCTAACGCTCCTGCTTTGCGGGCTGCGGCAAAAACATCATACATCCCCGGAATCAGCGGGGCACGATATGGCTGATGCAAAGCATCCTCAAAGACATTCTTTAAGAACTTTTCGTTGCTCTTGCACAAGGCAGCCACGAGCATACCAGCCCGGCCAATATTATTTATGGCGTCCTTCAGGGATACTTTTTCCGGCAAAACCTCACGCGCTTTGCGTGTCGATAACGGGAAATCAGGAACCGCCACGACTAATTTAAGCCGCAGTTTGGGAATGAAAGTGAAACACTCTACCTCCCCCCTGGTTACTGTACTGACCGTAAAGCCACCATAAATGGCCGGCGCCACATTATCCGGATGACCTTCGATATCCGTGGCAAACTGCAGCAACTCCCGGCGGCTGAAACGATTATCCAGCAGGATATTAGCAGCTTTAAGACCGGCTACGATGGCCGTCGCGCTGCTGCCCAGTCCCCGGGAAAGCGGCACTTGATTTTCCATATGAATAACCGCACCCGGATACTTTTTTTCCATATGAGCCTGTTTTAACAGATACTGCACAGCACGCCAGACAATATTACGTTCGTCCACCGGTATATTCTGCGCCCCTGCTCCTTTGATGGTTATCTGACAGCCGGGTTCCGTTGTCAGGCGCAGCTGCAAATCATTATAGACCGTACAGGCAAGTCCGATGGAATCAAAGCCCGGCCCGCAGTTGGCACTGGTTCCCGGAACCCGTACCCAAATACTACGACTATCCAAGCTCTTACCCCCGTTCCTGTTCTACACGGATAACACTGCGAATTTCATCGACTACAGCCAAAGCCGCCAACGCTGACAGGGCGTCCTGCATCTGTGCATGCTCTACCCGATGTGTGATAGCCACAATCTCTGCATGGTCAACCACATTGCGCTGCGTCTGAATTACCGATTCCAGGCTGACCCCGGCATTACCAAAGGCCGTAGCGACATAGCCAAGTACGCCCGGCTTATCATCAACCAGCAGCCGCACATAATAGGACGATTCCGTTTTATCCAGCGGACAAAGCGGCTTATCTTCATAGCAGGTACAAAGTACCCGGCCAAAAGTCCCGCGGACAATATCACGGGAAACATCAATAATATCGGAAACAACAGCCGACGCCGTGGGCAGTGAACCGGCCCCCTGACCATAGAACATGGCCTCGCCAATGGCATTGCCCCGAACAAAAATCGCATTAAATACACCATTTACCGCTGCCAGCGGATGTTCCTTCGGCAGGAATACGGGATGAACACGTACGTCCACACCAAGCTCAGGAATATCCTTACCCACAGCCAGCAGTTTTATCACATAACCCAGATTTTTTGCGTAATCAATATCATCAGGCGTAATTTTCGTAATGCCTTCCACAGATACATCCTTTAACTCAACTCTGGTATTAAAAGCCAACGAGGCCAAAATTGCCGCCTTACGGGCTGCATCCAAGCCGTCTACATCGGCCGAAGGATTAGCCTCCGCATATCCTTTTTCCTGAGCCTCTTTCAGTACACTATCATAATCACTGCCGCACTCAGTCATTTTCGTCAGCATGTAATTAGTAGTGCCGTTGACAATGCCCATTATCTCTGTTACCTGATTGGCCGTCAGGCACTGTTTTAAAGGAGTGATAATAGGAATGCCGCCACCAACACTGGCCTCAAAGAGAAAATCCACATTCTTTTCTTCAGCCATGGCAAACATCTCTTTGCCAAACTGGGCCACAACATCCTTATTCGCGGTGACTACACTTTTACCGGCCGCCATGGCCTTAAGCATGTAGTCCTTGGCAGGATTCAGTCCTCCCATCAGTTCCACCACAATATCGATTTCCTTGTCATTTAAGATATCATCGATATTAGTAGTCACCTTATAACCATCTAAAAAAGGGCGTACCTTGCTGGAATCACGTACGAGCACCTGCTGCACCTGCAGCTCTGCGCCAACGCGTTCAGTAATTTGCCGGCGGTTCATCTCTAAAACTTTGATGACGCCCGAACCAACTGTTCCAGCGCCAAGGATTCCGATCTTAATAACCTTCTGCATGTGGTACACCCCTTTTTAATTTGCTTATGCCTGTCCGAGAACTTCCAAACGCTTTACGCCATCTACCATGCGCAGTTTATCCAGGAGCGCCTCCAAATCTACGCTGAGATTCATGGTCTCAATGGATACCGTGGCATTGGCCACACCCTGCAAGGGAATGCCCTGGTTGATGGTCATAACGCTGCCGGAATCGGCAGAAATCGTCTTCAGCACATTGGACAGTACACCTTTTTTGTGTTCCAGCAGGAAAGTCAACGTGACAATCTTATTCTGGCTGGCTTCATAGAAGGGGAATACATAATCCTTATACTTGTAATAAGCACTACGGGACAATTCCATCTTTTCTACAGCTTCATTGATGGTGCGTGCGTCACCACGCTTAAGCATTTCTTTAACTTTGATAGTCTTTTTTATAGCTTCCGGGAGAATTTCTTCACGGACAAGGAAAAAACCACTTTTCTGTTCGTTCATCATTACGCCTCCAATGGATAATATTCTACTGACAAAAGATAGTATACCATACGTTGTATACATTTGTCACTTATAAATTTTACAAACGTCTACATTACCCATACTTTTTTTACGTTAATTGTATCATTTGAGCTAAAATAATAGTATATTTTACACATTTTATTAGTTTTTAGCTGCCTTTATTTTACTTTCAGTACCATTTAAAAGACGGCCAATATTAGCATGATGACGAATAATGATAAAGGCTGCCGCCAAAACACCAAAGAGAATAAACGGCAGTTCATAACCCAGCAGCCAGGCCAGCAGCGGTACGCAAGCTGCAGCCACCATCGAACCTAAGGAAACATACCCCGTAGCCTTCACAATGGCCAGCCAGATAAGGAATACAATCAGGGCCGGCATAGGCATCAGTACTACCATGACACCCAGGCCCGTAGCTACACCTTTGCCGCCTTTGAACTTCAGGAACAACGAACAGGAATGCCCCACGATGGCCAAAATGCCACAGATAATCATAAATACAGGTGTACCCACCAGCAGGGAACCGGCGTAAACACTGACAGCACCCTTGGCAAAATCCAGCAGGAAAATTGCCGTACCGGCAGTTTTGCCCAGTGTACGCCAGGCATTAGTAGCCCCGATATTTTTACTGCCATGCTCACGCAAGTCCGTATGCCAAAAAACTTTTCCCAGCCAAAGGCCATTGGGAATCGAGCCCAGAATATAAGCCAGTATTCCTGCTATAAGCATATTTTCCATCAGTAATCCTCCTCCTCGTCACGTGCCCGTACAATCAGACGGATAGGCGTTCCCTCGAAACCATACATTTCACGCAGGCGGTTTTCAATAAACCGCAGATAGGAGAAGTGCATAAGTTCCGGATCATTGACGAAGATGATGAACTTCGGCGGTTTGATATCGGCCTGCGTCATAAAGAGAATCTTTAAGCGGCGGCCACGGTGCATCGGCGGCGGATTGATGGATACCGCATCGCGGATGAGTTCGTTAAGGACGCTGGTCTTAATACGCATGGACTGCTGTTCGGCTACGTATTTAACCAGTTCCGTCACACGGCCAACGCGCTGACCGGTCAGTGCCGACGCATAGAGTACCGGCGCATACTGCAGGAAACCAATTTCCTCTCGCAAATCTTCAGTAAAGCGCAGGGTTGACTTGTCATCTTTTTCAGGATAAATATCCCACTTGTTGACAACAATCACTACGCCCTTGCCGGACTCATGCGCATAACCGGCAATCTTCTTATCCTGTTCGGTGATACCTTCAAAGGCGTTAATTACCATCAGCACAACATCAGCGCGGTCGATAGCACGCAGGGAGCGCATAACACTGTACCGCTCTACCGGTTCATCAATCTTACCGCGGCGGCGCATACCTGCCGTATCAATCAGCATGAACTTCATATCGTCCTTGACGAAATGCGTGTCAATGGCATCACGGGTGGTGCCGGCCACATCACTGACGATAACTCGTTCTTCGCCAAGCAGCTGGTTAACGAGCGAGGACTTGCCGACATTCGGACGGCCGATAACGGCAATACTGATTTCGTCCTCGTCCTTTTCTTCCGGAACTTCTTCGGGGAAGGCCGCTACGATAGCATCCAGCAGGTCGCCCAGATTCATGACGTTGGTAGCCGACAGGGGAATCGGGTCACCCAGGCCCAGATTATAGAACTCATAAATGTTCATTTCGAGCTGTGGGCTGTCAATTTTATTGACACCCAAGATTACCGGCTTTTTCGTATTGCGCAGAATCTTGGCTACTTCTTCATCAGAGGTTGTCAGGCCTGCCCGGCCATCAACCAGGAAGAGAATTACATCAGCCTCTTCCATGGCTATTTCCGCCTGGCTGCGCATGGATTTTAAAATATGGTTGCTCTCATCGAATTCGATACCACCGGTATCAATCATGGTAAACTCATGGTTCAGCCATTCTGCGTCCAGATAAATTCTGTCCCGGGTAACGCCGGGCATATCGTCAACGATGGAAACACGTTTCTTGCCAATCTGATTAAACAGCGTGGACTTGCCCACATTTGGGCGTCCGACGATGGCAACGATAGGTTTGCTCATTGTCAGCCTTCTTTCTTGTACTTATTCCACAGTTTTCGTATAACCTGCATTACTCTGCCAGGTATAGGCAGTTTCGCCGCTGCGGTTCTTATGATAATTTGACCAGTCAGTAAGTGCATGGTAGTAATCTGCCCCACCTTGCACCGGTTCTACGCGGATATCCCGGAAATGCGCGGCAAATTCCTGTAGGCTCATATCGTCAAGGAAGATATCCTCCCCCGCCCTAAGTGCCGGTTCGGGGATAATCAGTGCCTGCCGCTTATCACCTTCAGGCATAGCCTGCAATGCATCGATAATATCTTTCGCTGTCAAAAGTCCCGATACATTGACCGTCGCCCCAAAATGCTTATTCTCCACGGGGACAATGCGCACCTGCAAATTGCGGACATGCAGGGACTTAGCCAATTTTTCCAAAACCGGCGCAACAGCGATTCCCGTAACCACATCAATAACAAATGGTTCGTCGTAGCCGTCTGACATGTCAAAATCCTGACATGTCATTTCCCAGTCATTGATAAAACTGCGCGTCAGGCCAATGCCATTATCGAGCTGCGGAAAGCCGTCATAGAAATCCGTAGGCGGTACGTCACGCCCGGCCAGGAAGTAAAATTCATCTCCCAGATAGAGGAAAGTACGGCCTTCTTCCTGCTGAAATTTACGCTGCCACTGCTCGACCATATCAATGACCTTGCCAGCACTTTCCCGGTCAAACTGCTGCAGGGGATACGGGTCAGTGCGGTATTTGGTGATACCCACAGGCACTATAGCCATGGACAGGGCATGCGGACGGCGGGCGGCGATTTCGCGAATAGAACGTTCCAATTCTTCGCCGTCATTAAGCCCTGCACAGAGCACAATCTGCGTATGGTATTCGGCGCCGGCCTTTTCCAGATTTTCGAGCTGCTCGGTAATCCGCGCCGCCCCCTTGCAGCGCAGCATCTGTGCCCGAAGGTCCGGATTCATGCACTGCACCGACACATAGAGCGGTGACAAATGGAACTGTTCTATGCGTTTGAAATCTGCCGGTCCCATATTGGTCATGGTCACAAAGTTACCATAGAGGAAGGACAGGCGGTAATCATCATCTTTAATCGACAGGCTGTCCCGCATATCCGGGGCAATCATATTGACAAAGCAGAAATAGCAGTTATTGGCACATTTGCGAATGCCGTCAAATACTGCCGACTCAAACTCCACACCGAGTTCTTCATCAAAATCCTTGTCAAAGGAAATGATTTCCCGGTCACCATCGGCATGTTCTACCAGCAGGTCAATCTCTTCATCGGCCATGGCAAAACTCACATCAATAATATCACGCAGCGGCTGCTCATTGATGGCGATGATTTTATCGCCGGGAGCCAGCTCCAGTTCTTCAGCCAGACTCCCCTCATTTACTCGGGAAATTATCCCCGCGTATTCCTTTCTCATATATTTATATCTCTTTCATTCTAGTTCTAATTAAACAAAGGAGTGATGGAAAACATCACTCCCCTGAGTTTATTCATTTATTTAGCTAAGCTCTTAGTTAGCTTTCGTGATGGACAGCGAAATGCGTTTACGCTTCGTGTCGATGCGCAGAACCTTAACCTTAACTTCATCGCCAACATGAACAGCCTCGTCAGCACGTTCAATGCGCTTTTCAGCCAGTTCACCCATCGGAATCAGACCGTCAAAGCCCGGTTCGATTTCCATGAAAGCACCGAAATCAGTCAGTTTGATGATTTTGCCTTCAATGATGTCGCCTTCAGCATACTTTTCAGCATTATCGAGCCACGGATCACGCATGGTGTCTTTTACGGACAGGGAAATGCGTTTTGCTTCCTGATCAATGCTCTTCACGTATACATCCAGTTCCTGACCAACTTCGAGGACATCAGACGGATGCTTAACACGGTTCCAAGCCAGGTCGGAGATATGTGCCAAACCATCTACGCCGCCGATATCGATGAATGCACCATAGTCAACGATACGCTTAACGGTACCGCGAACCACCGTGTCAGCCTGCAGTTTGGAGAATACTTCGTCTTCCTTCTCAGCACGTACAGCCTCGAGGAGCTTACGGCGAGAAAGAACGAGACGCTGCTTGTGAACATCGATTTCGATGATTTCACATTCAACAGTCTGGCCAACATATACAGACAGATCCTTCACGAAGTGAAGTTCCATCTGGGAGGCCGGAATGAAACCACGGAGACCGTTAACGGAGGCAACGAGGCCGCCCTTAACAACCTGGTTAATCTGAGCCTGAACGGTTTCGCCGCGTTCCATGATAGCTTCCATATCTTTCCAGGCAACCATGCGGTCAGCTTTTACCTTGGACAGGATGCCGCCGTTGTCGCCGCCCAGGGAAACGATGTAAACATCGATTTTGTCGCCAACTTTTACTACGTCCTCAGCGGACTCCGGAGCCGGGTAAGCCCTGCTTGTATCCGATATCAACATAGGCCTCATCACGGGAAACCTGGATAACTTCACCGGTTACAACGGTGCGCTCCTGGATATCCGGCATTGCATTTTCAGCCTCTGCTAAGAGTTCTTCCATATTCATCTGTTCTGACACTTTTTATATACCTCCTTGATAATCCAGTCAGGTGTTGAAGCACCTGCTGTAATACCAATTTTTTCAATTTTATCAAACCACTCGTCCTGCAGTTCCTCTGCAGTTTCGATGTGGTAAGTTAAGCATTTTTCCTCACAAATCCGCGCCAGCCGCGTGGTATTGGCACTGTTCTTACCGCCAATCACCAGCATTAAATCGACCTTGGCAGCTAACTCCAGAGCTGCTGCCTGCCGCTGATCCGTAGCTGTACATATGGTGCGCTGTATGCGTATATCACGGGACTTTTCCAATAACCGTGACACAATCTGCTTGAATTTAGCACCAGAGAATGTCGTCTGACATACAATCCCTAACTTAGCGCAGGAATGTAATGCCTCTGCCTCTTCCTCTGTCTCCACAATTGCCGCTTTACCGTCAGACCATTCAAAAATACTGTGGACCTCCGGATGACGCTTTTCACCGATAATGACAACACTATAGCCATCATCAACCAGCGCTTTTGCGGAAAGCTGTGCTTTTTTTACATGAGGACAAGTCGCATCCACAAGTTCGAGCCCGCGTTTTTCCGCCTCGGCGTAAATCTTCGGACCTACACCATGCGAACGAATTATTATCGTCCCTTCGTCCATCTCCGCCAATTCGTCAACGGTACCAACGCCTTCACTTCGCAAGCGTTCCACCATCTGCGGATTATGGATTATCGGTCCTAATGTGCAGGCTTTGCCATCTGAAGAAGCATTTTCCTTGGCAATAGATATGGCGCGCTTTACACCATAACAAAAGCCTAGATAATCTGCCAAAATGACTTCCATACATCAACCACCATAATTTAATTATGCGAAATTGGTATAGGACATACCCTTTTTCACAATCTATCATACATAATAGCATAGCCAGACGGCATTTGGCAAGAAAATTTTTGACAATTGACCTTTATTTTTTTGTCAGTTCCTGGCTTTAACCACCAGTATGCAATGTCCCTGGACAGCAATTGTCCCAGCATTCCCTAAAGTAGTAGTGACAATTTCTTCGTCCGGATAAGACAACCGGCTGCAGATATACAGGCTGGTATCCGCAGGCCAGCCGTTCTTCAGCAATAGTTCGGGAATTGTATGCGAATTGTATTTACCATCAGTCAGCATGCCCATGATTTTGCCGGGAGCATAATTTATGGCGTCAGCTGCCGGCACGCGGCCATGAAAACTCACCCACTGGGCATCATGCCACGGCAGGGCCAGGCTGGCAAAGGCATATTGCATAGCGCTTATGCCGGGAATAACCTGCAAAGACTCAGGAGAAAACTCCCGGCGCAGGGCATCAAGCAGTGAGTAATAGCCCGGGTCCCCCGAAACCATCACCACCACATCATGCTCGGTCAGCTGCGACGCCATAAAAGCCATAACGCCCTTGATATCTGCCGTAACAGCCATTGTTTCCTGCCCGGCATGGGCAAATTGTGCCAGAGCACGCCGGCCGCCGACTAGTATCTTGGCTGACTTGATAGCCTGCAATGCTTTAGGAACAATATAAGCCTCATTTCCCGGGCCGATACCGGCGACAATTATCTTATGTTTCATCTTGTACCTCCCAGCCCCAGGCTCTGCCCATTTGCGCAGCCATGTCATCCATGCCCAAGAGTTCACCTGTAAGGCTCACCAATACTGTCCCCACCTGCACCTTTTGGAACAGATAACGCTCTGCCCGCATACTGGCCTGTTGGGCCAGTCGCTGGCAAACTGTCTGCCGCAGATTATAAGCCGTCAGTACCGCCAAAGCATCTTCCGTGGTATTGCTGGCCAGCAGCTGCTGTACCCCCTGCGTACTCATGCCGGCCGCAGCAGCATAGGCCGACATGGTTTCCAGCCGGGCATCGGCAATGCGGTTATGCGTATAAAACACCCCGGCCGCTACTTTCACCAGTTTACCGATATGACCAAAGAGCATAATCCGTTTAACATCGCGTTTGGCTGCCGCCTCCAGCATAAAGCCGATAAAATTACTGGTCTGCACCATGGCCTCGCGGGGCAGCTGCCAGCGTACAGCAATTCTTTCCCCAATTTTGCCCGGCACAAAGATTAAATCGGCAAAACCTGCGGCTCTCGCCACATCTATCTGGGGCACCAGTGAATTTTTAAAGCCCTCTTCTGACATCGGTCGCAGGACACCTGTTGTACCAATCACCGACAGGCCGCCTTCCACCCCGAGGACAGGATTTAATGTCTGCCGGGCCAGTTCTACACCGTCCGGAATAGAAATCGTAACCTCCAGTGGCAGTTCCTCACGGCCTGACAATTCAGCAACGGTCTGCCGGATAAGCTGCCGAGGGCCGGGATTTATCGAAGGTTCCCCCACCGCCACCGATAAGCCTGGTTTGGTTACACGGCCGATTCCCTCACCAGCCTTAAAGATTATTTCGCCCTGCTCTCCCGGTAAATGACGTACCGCTGTGAACACGGAAACGCCATTGGTAATATCCGGGTCATCCCCGGAAAATTTAATGACCTCTGCCTCCAGCCCTCTGTCCGTTTCCCGTACTGCCTGCACAGGAATAATCAGCTTTGTGCCGTCCAGGGCTGTAAGTTCGACGTTTTCCCATTCCAGCCCGGCCTCGTATAATAGAACAGCTTTTACCCCGGCTGCAGCACAAGCGCCAGTCGTGTAGCCGCTGCGTAATTCATCTGCCACAAAAATCCCTGCCTTTCAAAAAAGCCGCCATAACGGCGGCTTTTATTTATTCAACTGACGATTGAGGAAATCACGGCCAAAAACAGTCAGTGTATAGTAGAAACCAATTAAGAAAGGAATATACTCTGCGATAAGCCGCCAGCATACGGCCACAATCCCTACGGTTCCGGCAGGCACCGTTTCACTGAAGAGCAGTACAAAGCCGCCTTCAGCAATGCCCGAACCTCCGGGAGTCGGCGTAAAATACAGGAGCATATTGAGGAATATCATGCGCCCCATTACCGTGTACCAGTCCGCGTCCGTAACGCCCAGTCCGAGCAAAAGACAGGGAACTATTGCATAAATGCACAACAGGTTAAGGCCTGACTCCACAAACACCAGGAGCATTTTCCAAGGCGCCTGCAGGAGCAGATTGATAGCACACTTGGTATCGCGGTAAAAGGCAAAAATCTTGCGGCGCCGCTGATGGCGCATGTGCCGGGTAAAGCGGATAACAAAATAATCCAAAAAGCCCCTTCTTGCCCCGATTACAATAGCTACAATGACCACAAAAGCTGTAATTGTTATGGCCATCAGTGTTGTATTGGATACGCCCGGCACAATGCCATTATCATGCATAAAGATAAACGGCATACAAAGCACCAGAAAGAAAATCGACAGCAGCGTGCGAACGATAACCAAAACAGTAGCCTTGCCCGTAGGCACACCAGCATGACGCAAAAACATCAGCTGGGCCACAGCCCCGCCCGTCGCCCCGGGAGTCAGCAAAGCCAGGAAGTAATTGCCAAACACGACCTGTACCGCTTGATATAAAGTTATTTTCTCATTGGATATCTTTACCATGTGCATCAGGCGGCTGCCATCAAAGAACATGCCCAACGCCACGGCAAAAACGGCCAAGCCAATCGACCACGGCTGAAACTGGTTAAGATTCCGCAGGGTATTGATATCCACGGTAGTGTAAATAACCACACCGGAAATTATCACAACCAGCAATATTAAACCAATAAACCGCTTGTAAAATTTATTCATGCAAACCGTCCCTCAGGATAGTTATTTATTCGCCCTTAGGGCAATTCTTCCTCATGCTGGGCATAAGCGCTATGGTTATGAATGGATTCATAGTTTTCACATTCCAAAGAGAACCATTGCAGCCCTTCAAGCCCGCGGAGTGTCAGCACTGTATCCCTGAGAATATCCTCAACAAACTTGGGATTTTCATAGGCAGCCTCAGTGACGAATTTTTCATCCTCACGTTTAAGCAGCGGATAAATGGGCGAAGAACCCTGCTTTTCCACCATTTCTGCCAGGTCCTCAATGTAAATGCAGTCATAGCCCGGCTTAAAGCGCAACTGAATCCGTGCTACAGACCGCTGATTATGTGCACCATAGGCCGATATTTCCTTACTGCAGGGACAAAGCGAAGTAAAAGGTACTTCTACACCCAGCTGGAATTCCATCGGCTTATCCTTGTCCTTATGTCCCCTAAACGAGCAGTCAAGGTCCAAAACAGAAGTACGGCCGCTTACCGGGGCAACCTTATCCACGAAATATTTAAAGGATAGTTCAACCTCCGCCGAACTGGCCTCCAGCTTGGTCAAAGCCTCACCGAGCATGGCTTCCATCTCCGGTTCTGCCAGTGGTTTCTTGCTCCAGGGCATGAGAATTTCAAGAAAACGGCTCATGTGGGTTCCCTTGTATTCACTGGGCAGAGATACAGTAAATCTCACCCGGGCCAGGACCTGCTGATAACCGCCCTCACGGGTTTTAATCAAAAATGGCAGATGCGCCTCTTTAATCCCCACCTTTTGAATATCAATGCCCCGGCCGTCGGCACGATTTTGTACGTCCTGCATATTAACCTCGCGTTTCGTATTCCACAGGGTCTTCGACACCGGCCTCGGCAAAGCCCTGCAGGCGCAGTTTACAGCTGTCGCAGACGCCGCAGGCTTTTTCGCCGCCCTTATAGCAGCTATGGGTATACTGCAGGGGCGCACCTAATTTAGAACCCAGCTGAACAATTTCCTTCTTGGACAGTTCCTGCAAAGGTGCTTCCAGCTTAATCTTATTCCCGTTCACTGCCGTTGCCGTGGTGGCATAGTCAGCCAGCTCCTGGAATTTTTTAATGAATTCCGGACGGCAGTCGGGATAACCGGAATAGTCAACCGAATTAACGCCGATATAAACATGCGCAGCGCCTACCACTTCTGCATAGGCCATAGCATATGACAGGAAAATAAGATTTCTGGCCGGCACATAAGTCACCGGCACATCATCACGATTGACATCGCCATCAGGTACGTCAATTTTTTCATCAGTCAGCGCCGAACCGCCTATGGCGTCCATATTGGTTTCAATAATCAAATGTTTCGGCACATTGTAAAACGCCGCAATTTTCTTGGCGCCCTCTAACTCAATGCTATGACGCTGATGGTAATTAAAACTTATCGGGTATATTTCATAGCCGGCCTCTTTGGCCACAGCCATACAGGTGCAGCTGTCCAAACCGCCGGACAGCAGTACCACTGCTTTTTCTTTTGCCAATTCTTACATCTCCTTATTCTTAACCACGAATGGCCTTTATAGCGGCTGCCACATCGTCCGCTCCGTAAATGGCCGAGCCGGCCACCAGTACGTTGGCACCAGCCTCCTGCACCAGCTTGCTGGTTTCGGCATTGATGCCGCCGTCTACTTCGATATCACAGGTAAAGCCCATATCCTTGATGGTATGGTATAGCATGTGGATTTTCTCCAGCTGGGAACTGATGAACTTCTGACCGCCAAAGCCAGGATTTACAGTCATAATCAGCACCATGTCCACTTCAGGCAGGATTTCCTCAATCATAGACAGCGGCGTGCCCGGGTTCAGGGCAATACCAACTTTGCAGCCGGCTGCCTTAATCTGCTGGATAATGCGGTGATGATGACGGGCGGCCTCCCAATGGAAGGTAATGATATCCGCTCCGGCTTTCGCAAAAGCCTCAATCTGATTTTCCGGGTGTTCCACCATCAGATGAACATCAAAAACCGCCTTGCTGGTAGGACGCAGGCTCTTTACCACCAGCGAACCAAGGGTGATATTGGGCACAAAGGAACCGTCCATAACATCAATATGAATGTATTCTGCACCGGCATCAGTAACTTTTTTTACCTCATCAGCCAGATAAGCAAAATCAGCCGATAAAATGGAAGGTGCTACTTTAATCATTTATATTCCTTCTTTCGTTTCAACTTTTGACTCTCTTGTATTTCCTGATAAATGGCCTTATAGGCCTCATAGCGTTCTGCCGTAACTTCACCAAGCTCCAATGCCTGCTTTATGCCGCATTCCGGTTCGTGCGTATGGCTGCAGGGTGCAAACCGGCAGCTGTCGAGATACTGCCTGAACTCCGGAAAAAAACCGGCCAGTTCTGACAGGTCAATCTCCCCGAGTTCCATAGCACTAAAGCCCGGCGTATCCACAATATACCCATCACCGTAAGGCATAAGCTCAGCCACTCTTGTCGTATGGCGTCCGCGTTTTATCTTGTCGCTGACACTGCCAGTCAGCAGCTGCAGATTTTCATCAACGGCATTCAGCAGGGAGGATTTCCCCACACCGGAAGGTCCGGCAAATACGGTTACCTCGCCTTGCAAAGTATTGCGCAAAGCCTCAATGCCGATATTATCCTTGGCCGAAACCCGCAGGACCTTATACCCTGCCTGCTCATACAGCTGCAAAAAGCCGGCAATATCTCCGGTATACAGGTCTGCCTTATTGACACAAATAATGATTTTTTCCAGTCCTGACCATTCGGCCAGCACCAAAAAACGATTAAGCAGGAGTGGATGTAAATCCGGCTGCGCGGCGGCAAAGGTCAGAATGACCTGCGAGACATTGGCCACAGCCGGCCGTTTCAGCAGGCTGATACGGGGCAGCTGTTCTTCAACAACGCCAGTACCATCTGGCAGCATGCCGATGAGTACCTTATCGCCGGGAACAACCCCGGAACTGCGGCGTGTCTTTTTGAACTTGCCCCGCAGCTTGCAGCTGACCAAGCCTGTGGCGGTCTGCACGTAAAAAAAGCTGTTATAGGCCTTAATCACGCGCCCTTCCTGTGTTTGCATAAATGCTCCTCACTATACAATATCAGCGGCTCTTACTCGACTCATTAGGTTTGGGTGCTGTGGTTGTTTCCTTGTTGCTGCCAGCTGCCGGCTTGCTGTTTTTTTCCTCAGTTTCCTTGCCGGCCTCTGCCACTACCAAATGAACCGACTCACCAGCTATGGCGTCAACACCGCCGGCCGGAGACTGACTGATAACTGTCCCGGCAGCCTGTTTGCTGACCTTCTTTTCTACACCGCCAACTTTAAAGCCGGCATTGCCCAAAGCCTTGCGGGCAGATTCGAGTGGCAGTCCTGTAACATCAGGTACGGCAGCCTTTTTCTCTTTTTTGCCCTTGCTAACTACCAGGTCAATGCTGAGGCCTTTGGTCACTTTCGTACCTGCCCGTGGGTCGCTGGCAATAATCACACCAGCCTCTTCATCATCAGAATTTCGCTCTGTTACCCGGCCTACTTTTAAGCCCATTTTTTCCAATTTCGCGATGGCATCGGCCCGTTTCAGGCCACGCACATCAGGCATCTCGATATTTTCACCGCCCTTGCTGACTTTGATGGTTACAAGACGCTCCTCCTTAACCTTGGCTCCGCCCTCGGGATTTTGCGAGATAACCATACCGGCAGGAACCTCTGCGTCAAATTCTTCATCAACCTTGACGCGCAGGCGCTTGTCCTCAAGAATCTGTTTGGCCAGAGTCATCTGCTTGCCGGTTACATCAGGCACTTCCACTTCGGAATTGCTCCAGAACTTGCCAAAACTCAGAAAAGCGCCGACAAAGAATCCCATAATCAAAACCATCGCCAGACCGACGATAAATTTTTTCGACTTGAATACAGCCTTTTCATTTTCCGGCTCTTCATCAGCATAATTTGCCGCATAGCGCTCACTGCGTGGAGCCACAGCCGATTCATGCACCCGTGGCAGTACCTGTGTAGCATAGGGGTCACTGACCGCAGGGGCAAAGCCGCCGCCGAGCATCTGCATAGCCTGGCTTATATCCTGAACAAGCTCCCGGCTGCTGGGCCGCATGTTGGGGTCTTTGCTCATCATACGCGAAACAATGGCCTCCACGACCGGCGGTATACTGCTGTCCAGCTGTCTTACCGACAGGGGCTGCTCCTGCAAATGTTTCATGGCAATGCTAACCGGAGTTTCCCCATTAAAGGGCAGCTGCCCCGTCAGCATTTCATAGAGCACTACGCCTAGCGCATACACATCAGAACGAGGGGTAATCATCGTCCCCTTGGCCTGCTCCGGCGAGAAGTAATGCACAGAACCGACTACATTTCCCGTATAGGTCATTGTCGATTCCGTGACCGCCCGGGCGATACCAAAGTCAGCTACCTTGGCACTGCCGTCAGGCATCATCAGAATGTTATGCGGTTTGATATCGCAGTGCACCAAATTATTGGCATGGGCATGAGCCAGGGCACTGGCAATATCCCGGGCCACACGCAGGGCAGCAGCCGGCTGCAGATGTCCTTGTTCCTTTATCAGGTCCTTTAAGGTACTGCCAGGCACGTATTCCATGACAATGTAATGGTCTTCTTCCATCACGCCGACATCATAAATATTAACGATATTGGGATGGGAAAGTTTGGCTGCAGCCTGTGCCTCCCGATGGAACTTCTCAATAAATTCTGTATCACGTTTAAATTGTTCATGTAAAATCTTTACAGCTACCGGGCGGTCCAGCAACAAGTCCTTCGCTTTATATACATCAGCCATACCGCCGCCGCCAATGAGCTCCTGTAATTCATAGCGGTTATCCAATACACGCTGGTTCATTTATTAGTTCCTCCCCCAAGGCTTTGCTTAGTTCTGTAAACTCAATATTATCTTTCGGGCAATAGGCGCCGCTACTGTACCGCCGCCACCGCCGTTTTCCACAATAATGGCAAAAGCTATCTTACGATTGCGCAGCTGGGCTGAACCGATAAACCACGCATGGTCCTCCCCATGCGCATTCTCGGCCGTACCGGTTTTTCCCGTTACACGTACACCGCTGACCTGGGCAGCCCGTCCCGTTCCCTTGGTAACTACATCTTCCATGAAACTATCTATCTTTGTGGCCATCGCGGCCGTTGTGGCTGTCAGCCATTTTTCCGGCCGCGTATCCTGTACTATCAGTCCGCTGGGCGTAACCACCTGCTGTACCAGATAAGGTTTCATAATGGTCCCCTCATGCGCAAATGCCGCCGCCAGCAGAGCCATATGCATGGGCGTGACCAGCAGGGTGCTTTGACCAATAGCCGTCTGGGCCTGGTCACCATTGCCCAGCGTGCCAAACGCCGGCAGATGGGAATTGGTCATCACGATGTCACCGCCGATTGACTGGTCAAAGCCAAAACGCTTAAAAGTGCTCTTCAGCTTATCGTCTTTTAAACGCATACCCAATGTGCCAAACGTCACATTACATGATTCCGTCAAGGCCTTGCGCAGATTAACCTGACCGTGAACCTCGCCATGACTTTCCCGAATACTATGACCGCCGCCTACGTCCAGCACACCGGAACAGGAAAATTCTTCCTGCTCGGTCGTAACAGATTCTGTCAGGGCGGCGTCGGCTATCATGGGCTTAATCGTGGAGCCCGGCGGATACATCCCCTGAACAGTGCGGTTGAGCAAAGGGCCATCTGCAACTTTAGACAGATTATCCCAGTTAGCCTCAATATTATTAGGGTCATAAGATGGCGAACTCACCATCGCCAGCACGGCACCGGTATCCACATCCAGTACCACCACTGCTCCTTTACGGCCATCAAGTCCGTCAAAAGCAGCCTGCTGGGCATCAGATTCAATCGTCGTCTTTACATCGTTGCCCTGCTCTGTCTGAAAAAGCTGTGCCAGCGGCCCCAGCCGCGTCATATCATCGGTGAGCCCAAGCAATGCCCGGTTGGCATGTCCTTCCAGGCCGGCACCACCAATATTTTCCCCGTTATAACCGGTAACCTGCGCCATAACAGCACCGAAAGGGTAGCTGCGGCTGCCATCGCTGCGCGTCTGTGCCAGCGCCCGGCCCTGGGCGTCTAAAATACTTCCCCGGCGTATATCGGCCCTGGCCGCTGCCTGACGCATATTCAACGGATTATGCGCCAGCTCATCGCCTTTCCAGACGGTCAGATAACCTACATAAACGACCAATACGGCCACAATCAATAGCAGGCATACAGCGCCCTGTAATATTTGCCGTTTTAATTTCCAATCAGCCATTTCCCTGCTCCTTTGTCAGTGCTAACAGCAGAGCGAGCAAGATAAAACTCGATACCATAGAACTGCCCCCGTAACTTACAAAGGGCAGTGTAATGCCCGTCAAAGGCAAGAACTTTGTCACACCGGCAATAATAATAAACATCTGCAAAATTATCAAGGTAGAGCAGCCAGCCATCAACAGGGCCTCACTGGCATTTTTCTGCCGCAGCGAGGCGCGAATCCCGCGCCAAAATAAAAGCACATAACAGGCTATCAGCATTATACCGGCCGTCAGGCCCATTTCTTCCACAATCGCGGAAAAAATAAAATCAGTGTGTACTTCCGGAATAAACCCGGGATGGCCATAGCCAAAGCCTGTGCCCCAAATACCACCGGTTCCCAGGGCAAAGAGGGACTGCACTACCTGATAGGCCATACCATTGGGGTCCTGCCACGGGTCCAGCCATATGTCAAAACGCACCCGGACATGTCCAAACATCGCATAGCTGGCCACAGCAGCCACAGCCATAAAGGCCAGTGCCAAAAAGACATAGGATTTGCTGCCCGTAGCCATATACGTCATCAGTAAAGCCATACCAAAGAAAAGCAGGGCTGAACCTAAATCTTTTTCCACCACGAACATTAAAACCGCCATGCCCCAAATACAAATCAAAGGGGCAATGAACCGCAGCGGCGGCAGCTGCAGGAACAATATTTTATGAACCGGCAGCGTAAGTACCCGGCGATGGTCAGCCAGATAAGAGGCCAGAAAAAACAGCAGCACGATTTTACCAAATTCCGAAGGCTGCAGGGATACAGGACCTAAAACAAGCCAGTTTTTGCTGCCGCCAATCTCCGTGCCAAACAACAATGGCAAGCCCAGCAACAGTACACAGCCTATGCCGAGCAGATAGGGATAAGCCAGCAGCCGGCGAATCCGCGGCCACAGGCGTATGACGACGAACATCACCAGCATGGCAATACAGAGCCATTGCAGCTGTCTGAGCAGCAGCGCCGGTTTTAAGCGGGCTATTTCCACCAGGCCGATACTGACCAGCATTAAAATCAACGGCAGGATATAAACGTCCAAATGACGTTTTACCACCACCACCTGTATGACAATGGTCAAAAATATCACTGCGGCCAGATACGGCAGATACGCCCAGGGCTCCTGCAAAGTCTTGGGCGTAATATGCATACCGGCTGACTGCATTTTCATATACAGAACGCTCATACCGCATAAGAATACGCCCAATGGTGCAGTGAGAATACCAAAATTCTTCATGACACTCCCACCACGATTACTGTCACATTATCGGAACCGCCGCCTGCCAGCGCAGCGTTTATCAGTTCCTGTGCTGGATTATCTTTGGCCTGCCGCAGAATACGGACAATCTCCTCATCCGTTACATGTTTCATCAAGCCATCTGTAGCCAGCAGGAACACATCACCTTTATGCACGGCCAGTTCGCCGCTGTCAATCTGAAGATTTTCCATAGCACCTACAGCACGGGTGAGCATATTACGCTGCGGATGATGCTGGGCCTCATCTGCGGTAATAGTGCCGTTGCGCAACAATTCCTCAACGTAGGAATGATCCTCCGTTACCTGCGTGAGTTTATCGCTGCCGGCAGGCAGGATATACAGCCTGCTGTCACCGACATGAGCCCAGGCCGCTGCCCCATCAGTATCATTGACCTGCAGCATTGTTGCTGTCGTTCCCATGCCTTCATAAGACGGATGTTCCCAGACACATTCCCGAATTGCCCGGTTAGCCGCAGCTATGGCCTCACACAGGTCTGATTTGGCGATATGCTCCCTGGCCGCTAAAACTTCCTGCACCTTATCCACCAGAATTTTACTGGCCACCTCGCCGGCAGCCTCACCGCCCATACCATCGGCTACCACATACACCGAATCAAACATTGCTAAATTATCTTCGTTACCTTTGCGCAAAAGTCCCACATCGGTAGCTGCAAAAACCTGCTTCAATTCGTTCACCTCTCGAACTTTAGGGTAACCATGCCAATACGAATCATATCACCCGGTTTCAAATAGGCCTTGCCCTGTAAAACCTGACCATTTACATAGGTGTGATTAACACTGCCTAAATCCTCAATCACATACTGTGCTCCATGCAGGAAAATCGTCGTATGACGATGCGAAACGAAATTTTCCGGAATGACCACGTCATTTTCCCTGCTCCGCCCTATGGTGATTTCGTCCTGAAAAGCAAACCGCCGGCCTGCTAGTGACTCCTCTTCCGCCTCCACCACAGACAACACAGCCTCATTTTTGCCGTAAACAGGCTTGCGCTGTTTACGCATTTCCTGACGCACATCCCTGAACATCTTATTCATCAGGCGTAAAACAAAAAATATCAGCCACAAAAGCATGCCGTATTCCAGCAATACCCGGACTATCTTTATCATTATCGCCGTTGTCGGCACTCAAATCACCTCATAAATTAAAACCGTAGCCCCGATACTTATCTTATCCCCTGCCTGCAGGCAATGAGATTCAACAGCTTTGCCGTTTACAGCCGTACCGTTGGTACTTTGCGCATCGTAAAGCACATGACGGTGATTTTCATAGGCAATCCAGGCATGCAGGCGCGATGCTTTTGTATCAGTCAAAATAAATTCATTCTTCTCGCGTCTGCCAATATATATCTGCTGCTCACCGATTTCCAGATAGGCGTCCTTATCCGGTCCCTTTATCACCTTTAATGACGCTATCCGCAAATCCCTGGGCAGATTAAGCGGCTGCCTGCCCCCCTGCAGCGACGGCTTGGCCAGTACCAGCGTGTTGGGCTCATCATATTGGGCAGCCGTTTCCTCTTCGGTAAAGCGTGACTTGATTTCATACGTACCACGCTGCCTGGTGCTGTCAATCTGGCAGCTTACAGTCAGCTTGCCGCGCAGCACATAGTCCTGCAGAATTACCTGCTTTTCCACCGCCAGATACAGCTCATCCATAATACGCTGGGCACACAGCCGCTGATAATCCTCCTTGGCCAGGAAGAATATATATTGATTGGGAATATCTTTCTGGGCTTTGCCACTGCCCTGCCTGGCAATTTCCTTTTCCAGTCCCTTTATAAGTTCTACAGGTTCCAGGTCACTACTAAAACGTTTATTGAAAAAACCTTCAATGTGATCTTCTAAAAATGTTTCCCATTTGCGCATGCCCATGTTACCAGGCCTCCTTCACATTTGGAAACGTAGTTGTTCAGTATATCGTAATTTTACCACGGGTACGTCATTTTTCAAGATGTTTATTACGCAGCTGGCCGCAAGCCGCCTGAATATCAGTGCCCATTTCCCGGCGCACGGTGACGTTCACATGATGGCTGGCTAAATAACCTTCAAACCAATCAATCCGCGCCTTGGAGGGGCGCAGCAAATTACGCTCCACTACCGGATTTATGGGAATAAGATTGACGCTGGCCAGCTGGCCGCGCATTAAAGCGACCAATTCTTTGGCCTGCTCCTCACCATCATTAACACCATCAATGAGAATGTACTCATAAGTCACGCGACGCTTGGTTTTATCTGCGTAATTTCTCGCAGCAGCCACCACATCCTGTATAGGATACTTGCGATTGATGGGCATAAGCTCGGAACGCAGCTCCTGATTGGGGGCATGCAGCGATACCGATAAGGATATGGGCAGCCCTTCTTCAGCCAGCTGATACATACGGGGAACTATGCCCGAAGTGGACAGGGTAATATTACGGTACCCCATACCCAAGGTATAAGGCTCATGAATCAGCCGCAGAAATTTCAACACTTCCGCGTAATTCATCAGCGGTTCACCACTGCCCATAATGACCATGGTATCAACTTTGCTGCCGTTTTCTTCCCGGAGCATATCGTTTATGACTACAGCCTGCGCCAAAATCTCGCCACAGGTGAGGTCCCGGGCCATACCGTGCAGCGTTGACGCACAAAAAGCACAACCCATATTACACCCTGCCTGCGTGGAAACACAAATGCTGTTGCCGTAGGGCTGACGCATAAGCACCGTTTCAATAGCCGTACCATCAGCATACTCCAACAGAAATTTCGTGGTCTTACCGTCCTGGGAATCCAGCCGGGCCTTAACCTGCGGACGGGCGATTACAAACGCCTGCGCCAGCTGCGCACGCAAATCCTTGGAAAGATTTGTCATCGCCCCAAAATCCACTACCCCTTTTTGATAAAGCCATTGGGCAATTTGCTTGGCGCGAAACCCCGGTACATTATAAGGCTTTAACTCCGCCTGCAGTTCAGCGAGCGGCATGCCAAAAATATTTATCACTTAATTATCCTTTCCGTTTGCACATACGGGCAATGAAAAAGCCATCGGTACCATCACGCTGCGGATAGAGCTGTACCATTTCCGCCTGCCGTGGTTGCGGCAAAAAGGCGCCTGTCTGCTCCAAAGTAAACTCCGGATGGTCAGCCAGGAATTTTGCTACCACTTCCTGATTCTCCGCCGGCTCGATTGTACAGGTACTGTACACCAGTACCCCGCCGTCTTTCAGGGCCTTGGCCGCACTATTAAGTATCTGCAGCTGCAGTTCCGGCAGCCGGGCAATTTCTTCCGCACTCTTATTCCAACGGGCATCAGGTTTGCGGCGCAAAACACCAAGCCCGGAACAGGGAGCGTCTACCAGCACCCTGTCGGCCATGGCCTCATATTCATCGCCCACCTCACGGGCGTCGAGCAATGTCGGTTCAATAATATCAATGCCTAAACGCCGGGCGTTCTCGGCAATGCGTTCGAGCTTATGCTCGTAAATATCACCGGCCACCACGCGTCCTTCATTGTTCATCAAAGCCGCGATATGTGTAGTCTTGCCGCCAGGAGCACTGCAACAGTCGATAATCAGTTCTCCCGGCTGGGGGTCAACCACATGCGCCACCAGCATGGAACTTTCATCCTGCACCTGACAACGGCCATCCTGCAGCGGCGTCAATTCGTCCAGGGAACCATGCGCCGTTATCAGCACGCCCTCCGACGTCCAGGTACTGCTGGCAGCTGCAGCACCAGCCGTCTGCAAAGCTGCCAGCAAATCTTCACGATTAGTCTTTAACGTATTGGTACGCACCGACAGCACCGGCTGCCCATTGTCGAATTTACATAAAGCCTCGGCCTCGTCAAAGCCAAACTGTTTCACCCAGTGCTTTACGAGCCAGTACGGGTGCTGTTCCTTTAAAGCCAGCCCCTCCGTGGCCTTGCCTTTCCCCTCAGGAAATGCCGCCTTTTCCGGCTCACGCACCGCGGTGCGCAAAACGGCGTTGACAAACTTCACCGTACCGGCATGACTGTATTTCTTGGCCAGTTCCACCGCCGTATTACAGGCAGCCGAAGGCGGTACTTTATCGAGATAAAACAACTGGTATATCCCGAGGCGCAAAACCTCACGAATCAGCGGGGGAATCTTCTTTAACGGCCGGTTCACATAGCGCCGCAGTATCCAGTCCAGTGTATCACCGGCCTTAACTGCCCCGTAAACCAGTTCCGTGGCAAAGCGCCTGTCCTGGTCACTGAGATTTGCCTTGCGCAAATGTTTGACCAGTGCCACATTGGCATAGGCTCCCTTTTCATGAACTTCATTTAAAACTTCGCAGGCAAGTTCCCTTGCTTTATCCATTATCTTGCTCCTTGGGAATAATGATTTTTTCTAATTGCTGACGTACTTCTTCCATATCAACGTGGGTGTTATAACAGGGCCCATTAGGGCGAATGTTCAGCACTCCGACAGCCGGCAGCGGATAAACGTCCTGAATACCGCTCATTAAATCACGCTCACAGGCAATCGCCAGCACAGCTTTTGGCCTGGTGTTATATACAACCTGCCGGGCCAGCGTTCCTCCCGTAGCCACAAAGAAGGTAAATCCCATTTCATCGGCCAGTGTCACAAGCGCCCCGATATCGCAGCCGCCACAACGTTTGCAATTATGCGGGTCACGGGTAATTTTATGCGGACAGGTCGCCAGCTGCAGGCAGTGTGGTGTCACCACCAGCAATTTATCCGCCGGCACTTTAATGCCCATATTGTTAAACATCAGATTGCTGGTAGCAATGAAAGAACCTTCCAGCCGCCGGCGGCTGATACCAAATATTTTGGCAATGCGCACCGCCAAAGGAAACAACATATTGATAAGTTCATAATTCTGCCGCTGCAGAAAGGGCAGCCTGGGCAGGCCGTTGACCGCCAGTATCATATTGCCAATACCTGAAAAAGCCACCAGGGTGATAAGCACAAAGACAGCCCCGAGCAGACCGGGCAGGAAATCAGCAATGTCAGCCAGTCCCGGCCGCGCTATATACCACACGCCATAAAAAGCAGCCGCCATCAAGGTGGTCGTCAATAACAGCATGCCAATAAACAGCCGCTTTTGCGGCCGTTTGGGCAAAGTAAATTTTTTTGTCGCTTGTTTCTGGTTTAAATCTGCCATTAAAGCCTCTCACAATGTACTGCCATGATTATCTGCCGCTAATCAGTTAAATCTGGCCTCTGGTGCAAACGTATGGCCATTAAGATAATCAACGGCTCTCATTTTCTTTTTCCCCGGCGCCTGCAGCTCCACGATTTCCAAAACTTCGTCAGCAGCCGCTACAAACAGCCCCGTCTTTTTATCAGCACTGACAATACTGCCAGCCGGCAGCGTTGTACGTTCGCCCGTGCGGCGGGTACGCCAAATCTTATATTTTGCCTCATCCATAAAGGTATATGCCCCGGGCCAGGAATTAAGCCCGCGCACAAGATTATGAACTTCCTGTGCCGTTTTTGACCAGTCAATCTGACCTGTCAATTTCGTCAGCATCGGCGCATAATTGGATTCCCCGGACTGCGGCGTCCTTACCAATGTTCCGTCGGACAGCTCCGCCAGCGTATCCATCAGGACCTTGGCTCCCATGGACATCAGGCCGTCATGCACCTCTTCCAACGTGGTATCCTCACCGATGGGCATTTCTGCTTTAAGCAGCATATCACCGGTATCGAGGCCGGCGTCCATAAACATCGTGGTAACACCGGTTTTCGTTTCACCATTGATAACGCACCACTGCATGGGCGCTGCCCCGCGGTAACGCGGCAATAGTGACGCATGCACGTTAATGCAGCCATAAGGCGGAATATCCAAAATCCGCTGGGACAGAATCTGGCCAAACGCCACAACTACCATCAAATCCGGCTGCATTTCCTCTAACTTGGCAGTAAATTCTTCCGTCTTGATTTTTTCCGGCTGATATACCGGCAGGTTGTGCTCCACAGCCCAGGCCTTTACCGGCGGCGGCATTAACTTCTGCCCCCGGCCGCGCGGTTTATCCGGCTGGGTAATCACAGCAATGACCTCACATTGTTCATGCAAAGCCGCCAGGCAGGGCACAGCAAAATCCGGCGTACCCATAAATACTACACGGAACTTCTTCACCCCTGATTCCCCCTATGCACACTCTGGGCAATATCGATAAACAACTGGCCTTCCAAATGGTCAAGCTCATGCTGAATGCAACGGGCCAACAGACCTGTAGCCGTCAAATTCTGTATTTTGCCGCGGCGGTTGGTGTACTTCACCTTGACCTTGGCCGCCCTGCTTACTTCGCCATAAATATCCGGCACAGACAGACAGCCCTCGGTATCAACGACCTCGCCTTCCGTGAAGGTGATAACGGGATTTATCAGTTCCAGCAGGCCATGGTCATCCTGACAGTCAATGACCACCACACAGATATTCTTGCCAATCTGGGGCGCAGCCAGGCCAACGCCATCGTTGGCATACATGGTCTCTGCCATGTCGTCGAGCAGTTTTTTCAAACTCTTGTCCACTCGTTCCACAGGTACAGACTTATTCTTTAACACCGGATTGCCGGCTTTTAAAATATCAAGTAATGCCATAAATTCTCCTTATTTTTTCAGCTTGCCAGCACCAACAGCTATCTGTAATACCGTTTCACCAGCTTTTTTAAGGGACTCCAACGGCAGATATTCAAACCGGCCATGGAAATTGGCCCCACCCGTAAAGATATTGGGACAGGGCAGTCCCATAAAGGACAGGCGCGCACCATCCGTACCGCCGCGAATCGGCTGCACGTCCGGCGTAACACCGGCAGCGAGCATGGCCTCTTTGGCCAGGTCCACCACGTACATATTGCCGTCCTCAATCTTTTCCAGCATATTGAAGTACACATCATGGTGCTTGACTTCCACAGTGCCCTCACCATATTTTTTATTGAAAAACGCCGCCAGCTGGTCAAGAAATGCCTTGCGCTGCGTAAACTTATCCTTGTCATGGTCACGAATAAGCATCATCATTGTACAGGTTTCCACATCACCGGACATCTTATACACATGATAAAAGCCTTCATGACCTTCCGTATACTCAGGTTTTTCCCCGGCCGGGAGCATCTGCTGCCACTCACAGGCAATGGACAGGGCGTTTTTCATCTTGCCTTTGCCATCACCGGTATGCACGCTGACACCATGAAAAACAATCGTCGGATTGGCGGCATTGAAGTTTTCATACTCCAGTCCCCCCAGTTCACCGCCATCGATGGTGTAAGCAAAATCAGCCGCGAACTTCGCCACATCGAATTTATCTGCACTACGGCCCGTTTCCTCATCAGGCGTGAACCCTACGCGAATCTTGCCGTGCTGTACTTCCGGATGCTGAACCAGATATTCCATCGCACTGACAATGGCCGTAACCCCGGCTTTGTCATCGGCACCCAGCAAGGTAGTACCATCAGTGAACATGATATCCTGCCCCTTGTACTTCAACACTTCCGGGAAAGCCTTAGTGGAGAACACAATATTCTTCTCTTTATTCAGCAGGATATCCTGACCATCATAATTCTTTACAATCTGTGGCTTTATATTCTTGCCCGAGGCCGACGGGCTGGTATCCACATGAGCAATAAAGCCCACCGTCGGTGCATCTTCCCTGCCGTTGGCCGGCAGCGTAGCCATCACATAACCATGATTATCGAGGTCTACATCCTTAAGCCCGATTTCTTTCAGTTCTTCGGCTAAATGCTTGGCCAGAATCATTTGTCCCGGTGTGCTGGGGCAGGCCTTGTCATTATCTTCATCGGACTGCGTATCGAAACTTACGTAATCCTCAAACCGTTTTACCAAAACATCCATGCTTAAATCCATGAAAAAACACCTCGAATAATTTTATTCTGTTCATACATCCCATTATTATAGCATAACTGCGCCCCAGTTAAAAGAAATATAGCAAAAAAGCCCCCCATAGGTTATAATGGGGGACAGATTATATTATTCAGCTTTTAGGAGACAAAGCAAATGCACCAGTATTTATTCTTTATCGGCGACTTTCCTGTACGTGCTTACGGATTGGTTCTTTCCCTTTCGATTATCCTTGCCACCGGCGTGGGATATTTCTTGGCCAAGCAGGACGGACGGGGCGCGGAAAAACATATTGTAGATTTAGGCATTTACTGCGGACTGGCCGGCCTGTTAGGCGCGCGGCTTTGGGATGTGTTCTTTTTTGACTGGGATTACTACTCACACCATCTCTCAGAAATTCTCAATGTCTGGCAGGGCGGCATGGCCATACAGGGCGGTGTGTTCCTAGGCGTCCTCACCGGCGTTTACTACTGCCAGCGGCATAAGCTCGACACCGTGCATTTAATGGACGTACTGGCTCCGGCCATCATTTTAGGACAGGCCTTAGGGCGCTGCGCCAATCTTTTGAACGGCGACGCCTTTGGCGCACCTACCGGCGGCAATTTTGGGATTATCTATCCCGCCACGACGCTGGCAACTCACACCTATGGACAGCAGCCCCTCTGGCCGGCAGAAATTTGGGAAGGCCAGCTCGATGTAGTAATTTTCGCCCTGCTGCTCATCTATCGGGCGACGGTAAAACACGCCAAAGGCCAGTGTTTTGCCCTCTATGTTATGCTTTACTGCGCCGTACGTTTCGGACTGGAATTTTTACGCGGCGATTATGCCGACAAAGTGCTGGGCTTTATGACCAGCGGACAGACCACCAGTGCTATCGGCTTTATCCTGGCCTTGGGTGCATTCCTGCTGCTGCCCAGAATAAACACGGCCAGCAAATGACTTTTGACAGCACAAAAAGGCTTGACTTGTCAAATGACAGGTCAAGCCTTTTTATTATAACGCCGTTGTTCCAGTTTTGCCATAGGCAAAACTTCCTCTTGGCGTTTCAACGAGGCGGGAGATATGCTCGCCACCTGCTGAGGTGGTGGACATTTTCTTGCCTCGTTATATCTTCCGGCTTAGTGGTCAGCCAGCGGTTTCATAGTCGGGAACAGAAGTACGTCGCGGATAGAGGCAGCGTCCGTCAGGAACATTACCAGACGGTCGATACCGATACCTACACCACCCGTGGGCGGCAGGCCGTATTCCAGTGCCATGATGAAATCTTCATCCATGCCATGGGCCTCATCGTCACCAGCCTCACGCTGTTTGAGCTGGTCCTCAAAACGTCCCTTCTGGTCGATGGGGTCATTAAGCTCGGTAAAGCCGTTAGCCAGCTCACGGCCATAAATAAAGAACTCAAAACGGTCCGTAATGCGCGGGTCTTCAGCATTACGCTTAGCCAACGGTGAAATCTCCGTCGGATGGCCGGTAATAAAGGTCGGCTGCATAAGCGTTTCTTCGACTTTTTCTTCAAAAGCCTGATTCAAAATACCGCCGATACCGTGGCGTTCTTCGTAGGGAACACCGATTTCATCAGCCAGTTTGCGAGCCTCTTCCACGGTTTCGCAGGCCATGAAGTCCTTGCCCGTAGCCTCTTTAACTGCGTCATTCATGCTGATGCGCTTAACTTTTGACAAGTCAATTTCCACGCCCTGATAGTTGATAACTGTCGTGCCCAATACTTTTTCCGCAGCGTTGACCACAATACCTTCCGTCAAGTCCATCATATCGTTGTAATCAGCAAAGGCCTGATAGAACTCAATGGAGGTAAATTCCGGGTTGTGGCGCACGTCCATACCTTCGTTACGGAAGATACGGCCGATTTCATAAACACGGTCCAGTCCGCCGACAATCAGGCGTTTGAGGTTCAGCTCTGTAGCAATACGCAGGTACAGGTCAATGTCGAGCGTATTGTGGTGCGTGATAAACGGACGGGCAGCTGCACCACCGGCAATGGTGGACAGCACCGGGGTTTCCACTTCCAGATAACCGCGCTCATCGAGATACTCACGAATGGAGTTGATGGTCTTGGTACGGCGGCGGAAAGTCTCACGCACATCCTGATTCATGATGAGGTCGAGGTAACGCTGACGATAGCGGATATCCACGTCCTGCAGGCCATGGAATTTTTCCGGCAGTGGACGCAGGGACTTGGACAGCAGGTCAAAGTCTTCTACGCGCACCGTAACTTCACCGCGATGCGTCTTAAATACTACACCGCGAATGCCGATGATATCACCGATATCCAAACGGCGGAACTGGCCTTTGTACTTCTCTTCGCCCAGTACGTCAATTTTGAAGTAAACCTGAATATTGCCCGTACGGTCATTAAGCGTACAGAAAGACGCTTTACCATGACCACGAATAGCCATCAGACGGCCGGCAATACTTACTTCGGGGCCTTCTTCGTCCCCTTCCAGGCCATCATACTCTTTTTTGATATCTGCCGCATAGGCCGTTACTTCATAGCGATGACCAAACGGTGCTACGCCCAGCTCCTTGAAGGCCTCCATCTTTTCGCGGCGAACCTTCATCATTTCGTTGAGGTCCTCCACAGGAGCCTGCTGCTGCTTATTCTCTGCCATAAATGCAATTTCTCCCATCTATACTAAGCCTTAGCTTAAAATTTCCTTGATTTCGTACTTGATGATACCAGCTGGTGCATGAACGTCAACAACAGCACCAACCTTCTGGCCCAACAGTGCCTGTCCGAGCGGGGATTCATTGGAAATTTTGCCTTCATCCGGGTCAGCCTCTGTGGAACCAACAATCATAAAAGTTTCCGGACCATCTTCAGCAAATTCCAAATCCACAACAGATACACGGGAACCCATCTGAACTACATCACTGCTGCCGGCTTTGATGATATCAGAATTACGGATTTTGGCCTCCAAATCCTGAATCTCACCTTCCAGGAATGCCTGTTCGTTTTTCGCATCATCGTACTCGGAGTTCTCTGAAAGGTCACCCAGGGCAATTGCTGCCTTCAGTCGTTCAGCCACCTCGATACGCCGTACACTTTTAAGGTAATTGAGTTTTTCGACCAGTTTATTATAACCATCTTCGGTCAGCATGACCTTCTTATCTGCCATGTTTAACGCCCCTTTGCTATTTCATAAGTATAATATAGTAACTAGCTTATTATATGCCGACAGGCCTGTCCTGTCAACCTTGGAAGCGGTATGCTCCATAGAATTTTCGTATGCTCGGTCCATAAAAACATAAATTGCAGTTTGACGGTTAATGCCTGCTTTATTTTATTTGTTACAGCTCAGTGTGGTGGAGGTGGTAATACTTTTCGCTGTTTCACTAAATGTCCCACCAGCAAACGACTGGGCTTTTTAGCGACTTTGCGCCGGGCAGGCCAGCGGCGCGATTATTCATC
>NZ_CAJODG010000014.1 GCF_905233635.1 Selenomonas sp. AE3005
GGTGTCCGAAATGAACACCTGCTTCAAGTAACTGTTTCATGGAAATAACTGCCATGTTGGTGCACCTCCTGTTTTTTTCTTCTGGGCTCCTCATCTTCTGCACCACCTCCATACCCGAGGCACAGGGCAGATATCGGAAACCCATGCTTTTTCTTACACCGCGAAAAATTATAGCATAACCACGACGGTTGCACAATAGGTAAACGAAAAATTTTTTATATCTGCCGGCAATTTTTGGCCGCTATATAAATATTGTTGTGTATTGCAGATTTTTTATCCCCCCTGGGGGCTTAAAAATCTCCTTCATTGGCGATAAACTAACTTTAGATATAATCGTTTTTAAGGAGTACATATATATGAACACCAAGCCACTTGCGCCCTTACATGGGTACCGTCCCAATCCGCAGCTGAATAAACAAATAGAATCCTATTGGGATATGCGCAGTGCTGACTTCAGCAAGTTACGGCTCAAGGAGCTGACCGGCCCCTGCGGCCCGGCCTGGAGTGCCTTGCTGGCTGGCAAGCTAGAGACTGATAAGCCTTTAAAAATCCTTGATATCGGCACTGGAGCCGGATTCTTTGCCATTCTGCTTAGCCAGCAGGGACATGAAGTAACCGGTATTGACATGTCAGGCGATATGCTGCATCAGGCCAAGCAAAATGTTCTGGCCGCCGGCTGTCATGCTGAATTTGTCAGGATGAACGCCCAGGAGCTGTCCTTTGCTGACGCTGCCTTTGATGTGGTCATCAGCCGCAACCTCACCTGGACACTGCCTGATGTTATGCAGGCTTACCGCGAATGGTACCGCGTGCTGAAAAAAGGCGGCAGGCTGCTGAATTTTGATTCCGATTACGGCCTGATAACTTTTTCCCGCAAAGACGAACAAAAAGATGTCCATGCCAACATCAAAGAAGAACTCGTCACGGAATGCAATGAAATAAAGGACGAGCTGCGTATCAGCACCCATCGCCGCCCGCAATGGGACGCCCAATTTCTTCAGGACTTAGGCATGCAGGTCACAATTGACGATGATATCGCCCCGCTGGTTCACGTTGACCCTGATATGCACTTCGATACACTGCCGCTTTTCGGCCTCAACGCCCAAAAACTTTAATATTACACAAAACAGACTGCCTGACACTCGGCAGTCTGTTTTTTATACGCGCTATGCACGCTTATTATTTAGTCATTTTGGCAACTTGTTTAGCCAGATATTTCTCACGCAAAGCCAGCTTGTGCTCCATACGGCTTACCAATTCCTGTGCCGCCTGCAAATCCTGAGCGTCCGGATGAGCAGCTGCCCTTTCCCAACGTTCACGGCTCTCCGCTCCCCCATGAGGGTCATCAGGGCCGGCTGCCTGCCGTCTGGCCAGCAGCTCAGGATTTATTTTACCCATGCAGCCAAACGTGCCCAAAATTTCACACCCCGGGCCCAAATTATAGCCAGCCCGGGCAAAAGCTGTGATGGCATGCTCACTCTGGGGCTCTGCTCCATGCGTCTGGAAGAACACCACCCGGGCATTTTCTACCTTTGCCAGATATTTAAGCGTCAAAGCGTCCGGCTGTCCCAGACGCAGCCAGTAACCTATAGCCACTATATCATAACCGGACAAATCCTGCGGCGCGTCCTGCACCCGAAAGATATCAGCACTCTCCGCCGCCCCGGCAATGGCCTCCGCCACCTTTTTCGTATTGCCCGTCACCGAAGAATAAATTACGGCCCATTTACGCATACTTATCAACTCCCTATTTACTGTTCCCTTAACTATAGCAGATTTATTATATTGCAGCTGTGCTAAATGTTACATATTGCTACCGTTGAAAAAAAATGCTAGAATTAGTAGAAATTAACACGTATGTGAGGTTTTAATATGAATAATTTTTCCAAATGGTGGCAAAAAATGTTTATCGGGCTGGGTATTTTCACAGCAGCTACAGCAGCCTTTTCCGGCAGCGAGGCGTCCTCTCCTGCTCATTACGATACAGCAATGGTGGATTTGTTAAGTGAAATGCATGACTATGCCCGCAAACAGAATCCTAATTTCCAATTTCTGGCCAACGGTGGCTCCCCACTCTTTTTAGAAACGGATGGCAACACTGCAGAAAATGTATCCCGAATGCAAAAAGCAGTAGATGGTCAACTGGTTGAATCCGTTTATTACGGTTTTGACATGAAAGATGGTCATAAAACCCCCAGCAAGGAAACAGTTTTCTTCCAGCAAACACTCGATGCTGCCAAAGCCGGCGGCCTGCCAGTATTCGTATTAGACTATGTCAAAGATGCCCGTCAGGCTAAAGAAGTAGAGCAAAAGAGCCTTGCCAAAGGCTATATCCCTTTAGCAACACCTTATCGCGGCTTGGACAATATTCCCTCTTATCCGGTTTCCCGCCCTAACGATAACAATGTTACCAGTTTGGCGAACGCTCAAAATTACATGATAGTCCTTAATCCCGATAAATTTTCTTCTGTAGAAGATTTTTTAGCCACTATCCAAGATACTGACTACGATATGCTGATTATTGACCTGTATGCAGGTAATCGTCAGTTAACGCGCTCAGATGTGGAGAAACTCCAACACAAAAAAAATGGCGCACGTCGTTTGGTAGTTGCCTATATGAGTGTCGGTGAGGCTGAAACTTATCGTCACTATTGGCGCGCAGAGTGGACAAACAATCCGCCATCCTGGATGGATGAACCCAATGCAGACTGGCAGGATAATTACCGTGTCAAGTATTGGCGGCCAGAATGGAAACATCTGCTCTATGGCAGTCCTGAGTCCTATTTAGATAAAATCATCGCTGCCGGCTTTGACGGTACTTTTCTCGATGTTATAGACGTTTACCAGTATTATCAGGATAAAGAATAAAATTAAGTGGTCTGTTGCCCAGCCTGCAACAGACCACTTAATTTTTCTTTTATGTATTCACTGAGTAAAATTTCCTGTACTCCTTACTAAAATATTTATATGTGTTGCTCTCTTTACACGATAATGCTAAAATGAAGGAACTTTATATAAGATGAAAGGCTTACGATTATGAATAATAAACCAAAATGGTGGCTAAGGCTGCTCGTCGGCTTAGGCCTTCTCACCACCAGCACTGCAGCCATTTCTGGAAGTGAGGCCTCTGCTCCGGCACGCTATGACACCGCCATGGTACAGCTTATTGGCGAGCTGCACCAGTATGCACGTCTGCACCAGCCCCACTTCCAACTGCTGGCTAATGGCGGTTCCCCCCTCTATTTACCCATTGACGGCAACACGACTGAAAATGCCGCCCACATGCTGCAAAATGTTGATGGTCAGCTGGCAGAATCTGTTTTCTTTGGCTTTAATCTGCTAGATGGACAGGAGACACCTGCGGCAGAAAACAAATTTTTTCTGCACACCCTCGATACGGCTCGCAACGGCGGACTGCCCGTATTCGTCCTTGACTATGTAACCAATGCTGAGCAGGCAGCAATATCCTACGAAAAAAATCTGGCGAAGGGTTACATTCCTCTAGCCTCCCCCTACCGGGGACTTGATGGCATACCGCCCTTCCCCCCTCCTCATATCAACGCTAAGGATATACACTCGCTGGCAGAGGTACAAAACTACCTGGTACTCCTCAATCCTAGCAAGTTTGCGTCCAGTGCAGATTATTTAAACAGCCTGCAAAACAGTGATTACGATTTGCTGATTATTGACCTCTATCTGGAAAATCGTCTGCTCAACAAGGAGGAAGTATCCGCGCTTAAACGCAAAAAAAATGGCGGACGTCGTCTGGTATTTGCTTACATGAGTATAGGCGAGGCAGAAACCTACCGCAATTACTGGCAAAAAAGCTGGGCTAAGTCCCTGCCTGACTGGCTTGATGAGCCTAACACAGACTGGCAAAACAATTATCGGGTAAAATTCTGGCGCCCAGAATGGAAACATATACTATATGGCAGCCCGAATGCCTACTTAGACGAAATCATGCAGGCCGGCTTTGACGGTGCTTTCCTCGATGTCATTGATGTTTACCAGTATTTCCAAAACAACGAATAAAAATAAGACGCTTTTGAAAACGGCATTCGCATTTTCAAAAGCGTCATTTTTTTAACGTGACTGTTTTATCATAGGCTGTCTTTGGTCATATCCATCTACAAGATAATCCCCCAGCAGCCCTACCTGAAACTTACCGGGATGGTCTTCCGGCAAGTTATCATTAGCCGTCAGTAAAATATCCAATGCCTCCGGCGTACGCTTAGCAGTGGAACTCATGTGCATGATTAGAATGGCGCCTTGACGCACATTACCTTTTTCATCATGCGTTATATGATTCATTATTCCCACTAGTGATTGCATGGAAACAGCACCATAATCCTCCGTACTGCCAGAGCCATTGACGATGTAAGTAAAGCCTGAATTTAAAATAGTTTTTACACCTATACGGCTGACAGCCAGCGTAGGCGGTCTAAGCAGTCTGGTAAGAGCAGGACGTCCATTCTCCAGACGTATATCCCCCACAACCGACAGCAGTTTGGGATAGGAAGAAGTTACGTCCTCACGGTATTCTTCCTCAGTTTCCACAGCTACCTGACGATCTTTTTCATTCTGTTTGGCCATAGGAATATGATTATTGGTATGACTGCCTATTTCGTTGCCATCCATGGCAATTGCCCTAAGCAGATTGGGATTATTAAGCATGTTACGGGTGATGATAAAAAATGTCCCATGTACTTTATGTTTACGCAATACATACAATATCTTATTGATAGAATCATCATTACCCCAGTCATCAAATGTCAGAAACACTGTTTTGGGCGGTGCTGTCTTAATCAGCCCCGTCTTATCGGCTCTGGTCATTTCTTCCCGGGAAAATCCCAGCATGCGGTCATTCACACTGACTTCCGGTGCCCCAATATAACGGCTGTAAAAGGCCTCAGAAAAATTTTGCTCCGTTACCCAGTTTGTACCATATTCTGGCTGCATTTCTATTGGCAAATCATCCTTATTTAATGGATAAGTATAATGTTGCTCCACACTATCTGCTACATCAGCCAGTGACGCTGTATGATAACCGGAGTCATTGCTCTTGGCTGCCTGCAAATCATCTGAATCATAACCAATGTTATCAATCTTTTGCTGTTTAATTTCCTTTAGCATTTCTGCCGCCAACGTATCACTGGTATAAAAATCTGTACGCAAATAAACTATTTCGCCCATATTCAGGGACGTTGTCCATTTACCAAAAATCTGCGGCATTACGTCCTGTGGACTAACAGCGTCTTTATGCTTGGACTGGACGACATTGAGGCCCTGCCCAACCAAGGTACATCCCATAGCGGAAACTGCTTCCTCCATAGCCGCCTTATCACCGCCGCCTGACATTATGCGGACGAATTTACTGTTTATCCCATAACGCGTCTGCAGGGCATTATCTATTCTTTGAATTTGGGCACAATAATCAGCAAACTTGCCGTCCGCGGTTGGCGTAAGCCCAATGGCTAAGTCCTGACCATACGCCCTTATTAACTGCAAATTTTCTGCATTACGTTTCAGTTCCCTTTCCGTTACGAAGAAGCTTCCCCGTAAATGTTCCGCGGACATATAGTTGAGGATATTTTGCAGTGGTACAGTCTTTGACAATCCGCCAAAAGTCAGTATAACGGCTTTTTCCGTTGTCAACAGATAACGGTGTGTCTCTGCCAGACGCCCTCCATTTTGCACCTGCAGCTGTCCATAATCTGCCGCCGCCCCGTATACCGGATAGGTAAACAGTCCTACCGCCACCAGGGCTGCCGCTAAGCTCCTGCTAAATAGCAGATTCAGCTTTTTCTTTCCTTCCATTTGTTTACTCATTTTTAATTCCTTTGATATTATTATTACCGCCCAGGCGCCATAAACTAATCTTGGTAATGCCGCCATCAGCAGCTGCCTTTATCCAGGCATTTAGAGTTTCGCTATCAGCATACCAAAGTTCATAGCTATGACCATTATCCTGATATTTTCCATGCAATGCATAGCTGGCCTCATCACGTTCAGGCTTGACACCATATTTTTGCAGCAAAGCCGCTGCCTCATCTTCATCCAAAAAACGTGTTGTACCTTTTTTTAGTCCTAACAGGCCATAATCTTCCCACAGACAGCCGCCAGTAGCAAACGCCGCCCCTTTTTCTCCAGGGATAGACGCCATTTTAGCAATAGTTTTTTGAATAAACTCCGCATCGGCTTTTGGCCCCGGCCCACTATGCCTGCCATACAGATTGTAAAACATAACCACGTACTCCGGCCCTTTACACAAGTCAGCGTCCATGGGCATACCTGGTTCCAGCACAATGCGCAAAGCCAGACCTTCCTTTATACAGGCTGCCGATAGTTTATACGTAAATGACAGATAATCCTGTAAAAGTGCCTTATCCTTAAAAAACGCCTCATAGTCAAGCTCCACGCCGTTACAGTCAAGCTCCTTTGCCGCAGCCAGCATTTCCTTGATGACCGCCTCTTTGCGTTCATCATCACTAAACAGGCGTTTCAACAGGTCCTTATCTTTAGCTGTTTTCCGCCCCTTCTCGTCCTGCCAGTCATTCGTAATTGTGAGATAGCGATGTTCTTGTCCTTCTTTACGGGCAAATGCCGCTATTTCTCTGGTTTCCGCCGGGATAAATAACTTGTCATCACTATCATAATAGGCCATAAAGCAGGAAAGGCTGGACAAATGCCGCTTTATCTGCCGATATTCCGCCAGGCCTTTATCTTTATCCCAGGATGCAGCCCAAGCTGATATCGTCACTGGAGCATGGCTGCCATTCTGCAGGCCTGCCCCGTGTGCACAGCCTGTCAATAAAACTACCGATAGTGCTATTGCCCCCAAAGAAAGCTGTCGCTTCACCTCAATTACACTCCTTTCACTTAACCGTTACGCAAGAACCAGAACAGAATACTTTCCCAGGTTTCCTTGGCCCGGAATACAAACTTATCCCAACCGGAAAGCTCTGTCGTAAACAACACTTTCTCCTTATCTTTTCCCGTATTTGTAGTAATAGTAAATTTCTCAAAAACAGCATCATACACATCATCGGCCAAATTGCGCTGACTCCAGGCTTCTCCCTGCCAAGATGCTCCTAACAAAACGCCGCCTTGATCATTTTCCTGCACCGTAATATCCTGAGGAATATTTTTCTCGTCTAATTTAAGAGACAGTTGACTGCCTTTTAAAGCAATTTCCAACTTGTGTGTACTGCGGCGGTGAAAACTCTGTACATGCGCATAGGGCTGTGCTCCATCATCAACGCTGGCTGCCGGCATAGCCTCGCGTTGTTTAGCCCGGCCATAATATTCTTCGGCCTGCTGCGGCGATGTAGCATAACGGGCAAAGGCAAGATTTTCCTGTGTTTCTGCCTCCCGTTTATTTTCTTCGACAGACGGTATCTTTTCCCCTAGTATCACAGGAATTTTTTCCCTGTATAACTCCTTGCGCGAACCATTGGCCTTTTCTAATACCAGCAGTTCATTATTTATCAGTTCTACACAGAGATAATTTTGGCGAGTGCTGTCACTGCGCAGGAAAATCTGCTGCGCCCCAAAGGCATTGCCCAGTAAATTGACAGATACTTTTACATCGGGCAGGTTACTGCTTTCGCGTACTTCAGCTAAAGCCTCACCTTCCGGCATAGTGGTCAGCGTATATGTTTCATTTTCCAGTTCCGCTGCCCCGGTCAGCAGATTCCAGTTATTTTGCCTTGATGTGTCACCGGCATAGAATTCTATCGGTGTATTGATATCGTACTTTATCCGCATAAGCAGATGATTTATCGGCCAATATGGCTGCGGCTGCATACGCGTGAGGTCATACATACTGCTGTTGCGCTGGTTAAAGCAATAACCTTCGCGGTTAAAGGCCATGGGGAACAATTCCCTTATCCATTTTTCGTTAACTGCACTGACAGCATTATTATTCGCAAATTTCCCCGTGTTACCATGCATGTGCACATAAGCACCGGGAACTCTGCCAAAATGCTCCGTGTAGATATCACGCAGCCGTTCATAATCATAGCTTATGCGGCGCACCATGTGACCATAGCTTTCCTTGGGCACACCATCTTTATCGCGGATATAATCCATAAGATAATGATTGTAGCGCCGTTCCAAATAAGGTGTAAGCATGGCATATCGCAAGGGGTCTATCTCCCCGAGGTAGTTATTATAACGGTCAAAGACATTGATATATTCCATGCGGTAACCATTAGTGCCTAACTCCCAAAAAGTTGACTCCTCCAGTTCCTCCAATTCCGATGGTTTCAAAAATTTCAGGTCCCTGGACTCTACATTTTCCCCATAACTCATTATGGTTGCCTTATAGTTTAAATCCTCCAATATCGGCTGCGCAAAGATAGCGGTATCACGGCGGCCATCTTCAAACATGAGATACAAGGATTTTTCCGGCAAAGGCTTATTAAGCTGATAGTAGTCTTTGATATCCTGCTGGGTGATAGTAACAAAACCCTGGCGCTTTAATTCCTGTAAATGCTTATACAGTTGTTTTTGTCCTATGATAGTGGAGGTATCACCAATGTGATCTACACCGAAATACGACAAAGCCACAAAGCCCGTATCTTTATCACCAGCTGCTACAGCACTATGGTCATACGGCTGATATGTCTTTAGCGTATAGAACAGATTATAAATACCAAAAGCCAAAAATGCTAAAACGATAAATTCGGCCACAACCCGCAACCGTTTTCGGCGATTTTTCCGTGCAGAAAAATCAGCATCAGGCAGTGCCAACACTCGTTCATCTGTTTTATTTTTGCGGAACATGCCGTTTCTTTTCCTCCTTTCGTTCTTTTTTCAGACGCTCCTTCTCCATTTCGGCCAAATCTGCTGGCGTCAGGCGTGTTCCCCAAGTTGATTTCCAAAAGGTAAACCAGGCCACCGGCATCTGCCACAACAAAACAGCTTCATAATACAAACAAAACCACATACCAAAAATCCAGGTACTGCTGCGGCGTAAAAAGAGCTGTGCCATACTCATCAGTAAAGCCATCAGCATCATACCGACCACAAAGGTAACAGGAAAAACACGGTGCATAACGGGGACATAAATAAGGTTATACAAGACAATAATAGGTGCAGCAATAGGCACCACCAAGCCCATATAGAAACTCAGCGACATGAACGGCTCTTTTTTCCATATATAACGGGCTGCAATCAAAGATTCCCGCAGCCAGGAACGTTTCCATCGCATTTGCTGTTTCAAAAACATAGTATAACTATGGGGTACAATGGTCGCACATATTGCCGAATCCTGATACGCCGTACGATTATGCCTAAGAATAAAATTCGTCATGCTGCGGTCATCGCCAAAAGTAGCTTTTTGCCCCAAAAACTTCTGATTAAGCCAGGCATCAGCATACTTTAGCACCAAGTCACGGCGATAACAGGACAGCGGCCCGGAAAGGCAAGTAACCGAGTCAAAATAACTCTCGGCGGCCTTCATAACCCGAAACGCTATATAATAACGCACAGACTGCATACGCGTGAGCGCATTGGTGTAGGTATTGGCCACGTCTGTGCGGCCTGACACACCACCCATCTCCTTATCCTTAAACGGCTGAACAATGTTTCTTACTGCAAAGGGGTCAAGGAAACTATCCGAATCAACAAAAACCAACAGTTCATGTTTTGCTTCAGCAGCACCTAAAGCCATAGCATCACGTTTACCCTTATTAAAGGGCTGAACTATATAGCGAATGCGCGTATCAACTTGATAACTGCCCCTCTCCGTATCAGCAGCCTTAATTTCTTCAATAGCCTCTTTTATGCGTTCCACGGAATTATCATTAGAATGGTCATCGACAACAATAACTTCTAATTTGTCCACAGGATAATCCTGATTGATACAACTATGAATAGTACGTTTTATCCAGTTTTCCTCATTGAAACAAGGAATAATCACCGTAACCCCGGGTGTATAATCGGGGTCTATCTTTACCGGCCTGTAAAATGTCGCAAAGAAATAACGGGATAACAGGAAGGTAGCCGCAATAATACTGTATAAGTACAGCCAGCGGTTAAAACGGAAATACACCACCGATTCGGCTCTCATAAGGACAATAACCAATGTAATTATCCCCAGACAAAAAGCCGATACCCCCAGCATATAATTCTGCCGCTTGTGTGACGCATACTGCGCCAGAGTGTCATTGAATTCCAAGCCGCAAAAGACTGTGCCATCATCTTGGTTCAGTAAACGTACACAATGCGCCTGCAGCCGCTTGATTTTCATTTCATACCCTTCAGGCATAGAGCCGGGAGTAATCGTAAAACTGAGCTTTACCTTATCTCCCTCGTGAATATTTTCTTTATCTTTGCCGAAGAGTTTTATCAGCATACCTGTTGTACTGATATCTACAGCCTGAGCCACTATAGACTTATGCCCTGTATCAATAGTTACCTCATAATCAACAAGATAACGCTGACCTCGTTTATCTTCCTTCTGATACAACCGATAATCAATTGCACCATTTTCATCGCTTTCCACTGATCCACGTCTATCGTGATTACTTCTCATTCCGTCCTTGTCGGGAACATAGGAGAGCAGACGACGGTCAGGCTTTTCTTCCAGCAGAACATCCTGTGGTTCGTTGCTGGTATCAGATTTTTGTGCCGGCCTGTTCTTTATTGTTATCATTTAGCCGCTCCTTGTCTTACCTTATCAACTATCGGTATGTAGTAAATTTTGCGGAATTGATTTACAAACACCGCTTGCATTCCCCGTGCCTCTAAAGCCGTAAGCAGCCAATCCACTTCCATAGCCAAATCGGCTGTTGGCAGAACAGTCACGGAATTATCGTCCTTGATAGTGGGTTTCATATCAACAGCAGGTTTTTCCTCTCTGACAACCGGATCATCAGCTTTTTGTTCCACATAGCGGTTAACAGGAATAGCAATAATACTGCCTTTCTGAATTGTCGCTGCGTAAGTATCTGCTTCTGACTGGTTATGAATATGTCCCGGCTGAAACCGCACATTCTCCTTAACAGCGTATTCCAAACCGGCAGCGCGCACCGATTTCAGTAAATCATCACTGTAAACAGTCCGCGGTGCTCTAAACAAGGTTGGCGTCAAAGGATCATGCATGGCCACAGCCTTTTGCCCACGGCACATCTCCCTAATTTGTTCCTCCACCGGACGTTTTTCCAAAGCAGCCAGACCTACATAAGTGTAATTGCCTACTTCCTGCCCAGCACTGCGAATGAGCTTAATTGTCTCCGGCTCATCAGCAACATTTTCGCCTTCCAGAAAAAATACGGCGTCCGCTTTATGCTTGGCCAGCACGTCCAGCAGCCGCGCAGCCAAGGGCCTGTCAGGCATACCATCGAATACCAGTGCAATACGCGCCGAACCATCCTGCAAAGTAGTTATAACCTCTGCGGGTTTTATGTCCTCAGCCTGTCTTTTGGTCATCGCCTCTTTGATTTCATCCTCAGCAAGATAATTCTTGGTAAGGTCCGTTATGTCGGGAATAAATTCCTTTTTCTCTATTACATTGTCCCTTATAAAGATCAGGGTTCCCACAACTACTATAAGGCAGCAAGCCACAAGCGCACCCATTTTTTTGAAATTCACAGCCTATTAAACCTCCTATTTATAGGCACCAGTATATATATCCTGCTTTTTCTGCGTTTTCACGCTCAAAAATACTCTTTACATCGATGAGTATCAACGGCTTATCTTTATCATTATGATAAAATTTTTGCAAAGCTCGCAAACCATAATTCACATATTGGTCATGTGCTACGAGCAGCACCAGACAATCCGCATTACTGATAGTATTCTCGTCCACCAGTTCTATACCATATTCACGTTTGAACTCCTCTTTGTCGGCCACGGGATCCGTTGCCACAGGGTTCAAACCGTACTCCTGTAAATGATGATAAATATCCACAGACCGGGAATTTCGTGTATCAGGACAGTTTTCCTTAAAGGTCATTCCCAACAGATAGATTTTGGCATGTGGGGCATCTATTCCAGCTCTGAGCATAACCTTGATAATTTCATTGGCTACAAATTTGCTCATATCATTGTTTATCCGCCGCCCGGCAGCAATCATCTGCGAATGTTGGTCAAGATTTTCCGCCTCGTAAATAAAATAGTACGGGTCTACGCCAATACAATGGCCACCCACAAGACCTGGCCGGAATTTCAACGCATTCCACTTTGTATCCATCGCCGCTGCCACATCAGCTGTATCAATCCCCATCTGATGAAAAACCATCGCCAGTTCATTCATAAATGCAATATTGATATCGCGCTGAGTGTTTTCAACCAGTTTTGCCGCCTCGGCCACCTTGATAGATGAGGCTTTATATATCTTATCTATTATCACGCCATAAATATCTGCAATTTCCTTAAGTGTTTCGGCATCCTCACCTGATACAATCTTGGTAATGCTCTTTAGTCTATGAACTTTATCCCCTGGATTTATACGTTCCGGCGAGTAACCGATTTTAAAATCACGTCCGGCCTGCAGCCCGGAAATCTCCTCCAGCAAAGGACGGCAAATATTCTCTGTTACTCCGGGATATACTGTGGATTCGTATACCACAATACTGCCTTTTCTTATATGCTTGGCTACAACTTCCGTAGCTCCCTTTACGGGATCAAGGTCTGGTGTTTTATCACCATTGATTGGTGTAGGGACAGCAATCACAATAAAAGACGCTTCAGACAGGCGCTCAGGATTTGTAGTAAAGTCAATGCCAGCAGCCTGCAGCGCTTCGTTGCCGATTTCTGCCGTAACATCGCGCCCTTCTTCATAAGCTGCTATTTTTCTTTCATTGCGGTCAAAACCTATAACCGCAAATTTTTCTGCAAAGGCAGCTGCCAACGGCAAACCAACATAGCCCAATCCCACTACAGCCACCTTAGTTTTCTTGATACATAAATCTCCAAATAAACTCATAATTAGACAGTATCTTCCTTTCTACATTTCTAATTACTTTACAAATAAGACGCACAAACTTATTCACTGTAATTTTGGAACGATTTAGTTACCGAACACCAAATGGTATTGCTATATCTTCCCCACTCAAGATCCTGCAAACGATACAACTCCAGGCCTAAAGTCCAGGAAGATGGTAAGTTATAGTTCATACCCACACCCCAGCCTTTAAAGCCACCACTGCTGCGCATATTGTCCGCCACGCCATTCATCGTGTGACTAATGTAAGTCGAGGCAGGCTGATAATAATATTTTAGCCAGCTGTTATATGTATATGGTTTCCAACTGTCCGGTGGTGCATATCCTAAAGTGAGTACATACCCGGTCTTGCCGCTTTTTCCGGTGTCCTTTCCGTACAGCAGCATAGCACCTGCATCAAATACACCAATATTATGATGGAAATTGCCCATATAAATATTACGGCTGTCTCCAGTTTTGTTCTGGAAATGATAATACCCTCCGCCCAGACCATAAACAGCATCTTCATAGGAGGCAGTAATATCATAGGATTTATCCATATCATCGACCGGAGCTTTTCCATACTCCAAGGCGTACTTAACCGGCTTGCCAGTCTGCAGGCGCACGCCAATGAACTTACTGTCATAGATGTTGCCTTCGGCCATAACACTGCCAAAAGCCCCCACATCAGTATGCACCTCTCCTATATTACCGCTAAGGTAATAGCGATCCAGTTTGAGCTTACCATCATCACTATATGCATTGCCATTTAATGTTTTTTCCCACTCAACCATACCAATGGCATGCCAATTATTATCAATATTATAGTCAGGATATACACGTGCACGAATACGCGACCGCGTGCCGTTTCCGTTATCACCAGTGGAATGTCCGGTATCAAATCGCACTTCAGCATCAACCTTCAAGCGCTGATCCGGTACATCTTCCACCGGCAGATTTGATTCTAATTGCTGACGGGCATTCATATTGTCAAGGCTGCCATTAGAATCAAGCTCCGTCATGAATTCCGCTCTCAGCTTACCAACAGTATCCAATAATGATGTAGGCATCACCGAATCAGTATTCCCCTGCACTGCCAGACCGTCAGCTGACATCATAACGTTTTTGGGCATGGCGGTAGTGTCATTGCTCTCCCCATTACCACTAAGCCCTGACAACAAATTTCGTTGTCTTTGACGAACATATTCCAGCATTTTGGTTCTTTGTTCTACCCGGCTTTTGGCCTGTGCGTAGTCCCGGGATACCATTTCCAGTTTTTTTAATGATGTATCGCTTTTTTGCTTTAACGGCTCCATTACTTCCAAGCGATTCTGGCCCTGCATGGAACGGCGCACATACATTTCTGTATCCCTGGCGGCTCTGCTGCGAACTCTGTCCAGCTGATCCTCAGCTGCCTTTTCCTGCTCTTTGGCCAGTTTTAATTGTACTTCATCCACAACTAACAAACGCGAAATACGTGCATACTCATCAGCGCGTGAGCTCGTCCTATTTTTTTCAAATTCTACTAAAGCCTGAGAAATCATCTGCCCTAACTCTTTACGCGAGTAAGATGACAATGGCTTTTCAGGCATCTCCATATAGCCCTCCTGCACCAGCAACATGAGGGAATCATATATCCAAGCCTCACTTGCTTGTGCCATTACCGGAGCTGCAGAGAATTCACAGCCAAAAAAAACAGCCCCTAGTAAGCAACTCTTGACACATGCTTCCAGGGGTAAACGCTTTTTGCCTTTAAAATCCAATAGCAATTTTCTTTACAATCCTTTCCTTTATCATAAGAATGAACCCAATCCAAAGATAAAATCTAATGCCATTCTAATGTTACATCGTTAACCTGTCAATATGTAATTATTGCAAATTACAAACTTTAGGCAAAAATATTCGCAAATAATGATATTTTTCGCCTTTTTGAGCATGTTTTCGCAGGAAAATACTCGTATTATAAAAAAAGCGCTGCCAATGTGAACTTACTGTATCCACATTAACAACGCCTTGCTTTACATATGTGACATGATTGCCTGTTCAGTTATTTTCTTCACTGGCAGAACCTTGAGAATAACACAACAAATAAGCATTTCCGGCACCAGATATGTTGCATTTGCAACCAAGGAATACCACACAGGTGACATCCCTTCCGGGGCATAGCTGCCAAAAAAGACAACCCCGGAAATAAAATGACAGCAAAACCGGGCCAAAAAGGCCAGGCCCGTGCCCAAATACAGGTACTGGCGGCTAAGACCAGCCAGTCCCATAGCCATAAACGGCAGCGGATAGTCAAATAGCACCTGCACGGGATGGAGAATAAACGGGTCTTGAATCATATTTATCATGCCGTAGACAAAACCAGCCAACATGCCTGTGCCCACGCCAAAGCGATAGCCAATAAGCAGCAGCGGCACCATAGACCCGACTGTAATACTGCCGCCCTGAGGCATGTGAAATATCCTTAATTGCTCCAGAACAACAGCCAGTGCCAAAAGCAATGACGTTTGTACCAGCACTGTTGTACTCATTTTATCGCGGCGCACACACATCAAGCCTACAGTCATGACCAGAATGCCCAGCAGAGCCAGGCATACAGCCGGTCTTGATAATATTTCCTCCAAAGACAAATAACTCCCTTGCAGTTTAGAAAGATTTATTCCACATCAGGCTCATCTTCCAGCCATGGTAAGAATCAGCCGAACTGCCACTGATATTAAAACGCTCCAGCTTAGCCCGCAGTTCCGAGCTGTCATCCAGCCGGTAGTCGTAGCCCAAAAGCAGGGCTTTCATATGACGATTCGAATCCCATTTATTCAAGCGCCAGTTATAGCTTTGACCATGAGTTTCGCCAAAGTTCAGCATTACATAGCCACTTTGCTTTTTATCAAACTGATGACGCCAACCCAATCCGCCATAATAGCGGTGAGTACCGCCCGTATCAGCAGCCTGATAGTTTCCAATAACATAATACTGCAATGCATTACTGCTGTCCATATCCTTATTGCCGAATAGGTGCAGGATCCAGTTCTCACCATCATGGTTAGTGCCCGTGCCATAAAGCTGGTCCACGTTGGTTATACTCCCGGCCGCATCTGTGAAATATCTCAAAGTGTTTTTATAATCGGCCGAGGTAGCGTTTTCGTGGGTTAATTTCACCCCTAACTGATGCGTGTCACCTATATGACGGTACTCCAATTCCTGGGTAAACTTATTTCCCGGGTCAATGTCTTCCTGGGCTTCAGCTGCAACTGCATTGGGATAGTCATCTTTGATACCAATGACTTCCTCTTTACTATAACTGCGCCGATACTTATAATCACCACGGAATGTATAACTCAGTCGCCCCGTAATACTGTCACGTTCAGTATATTTATGAGTAACCTCGATACCAGGCGTGAACTGCCAGCCTTCGTTAAAAGAATTAAATCTGGCCAGATTGTCAGCCATCATGGCATTTTGATGAACATTATCCTTACCTGTCGGTACGTTGACATTGACAAAATAGTGTACATCATTTTTTTTATGGTCATTTTTAAAGGTTACACCAACAGTTGTATCTGTCCAGCCATTGACGCTGCCCTCCGGCAAACCTGTATTAGAAGACAACCAGCCTGTAGTCAGGGAAACATCCCATTTTTTCTCTGAGGTATAAAATTCTATCGGCTGATAGAGCTGATGACCATTAAGTCCGGCACCATGCCAGGAGTAATATTCAAAACCACTGCTGATACCTTTCCCCGCACCGAAGTTAGCTAACTCATAATCAGCTTTTGTCTGCCAGTTTTTAGTTTCCGTATAGTTTTCTTCAGCACTTACAACAGCTTGAGCAGCATCGGTATTCCATTTTTCAGCTTCCGTGACATTGAATTTGCTATCCTGCAAATCCTTTCCCACTTCTGCATGCTCGTTCAGCAATTCCTTTACCCGTTCCCGGGCATCACGTTCTGCATCTTCAGCAGCTGCTTTGGCTTCCTGCAGGGCATCCAGCTGACTGTTAAGTTCCTCCAGCTGAGATTCTGCACTTTCAACTTCAGATTCCATATCCGCCAGCTGGCTTTCGTATTCCTGCCACTGAGCCTCTTTAGCCTCTTGCTCGGGAACAATAGCCTTAGTCCGATTGACCATGGCCATAACATCACCAACACGATTCTGGGCATAATCTACACTATCCCAAGCCTTGCGGATTCGCTCCTCCAAATCATTACGTTCCTGACTCAGGTGCCCTAAATCCTGCCCTAATTGTTCATAACTTGCCTGTAACCCCTGTTTTCTTCCCTGTACAGACTGTACCACAGATTCCTGTGCCCATACCTGCGGGGCAAAATCAGCCACAGCCTTTTGCGCAGCGATAGCCTCTCTGGTACGCTGCGCACTCTCCACCTGAGCATTTGCTAATTCCTGCGCAATACGCTGCAGGTTTATCTTAGCCTCATCCAGGCTTTTTTGTGCCTCAGCCAAACTTGCTTCCGCGTCCTGTTTATCCTGTCTGGCCGCCTGCAAATCCTGTTCAGCTAATACAAGGGCCTCTGCCGCCTCTTTGGCATTACGTTTTGCCTCATCAAAACTTCTTATGCGGTCACGTTCATTGCTTAAAGACTCAAACTCTGCCGGAATATCACTAATTACATTGTTAATTGCTGAGGCCTCACCAGATGCCGGTTGCAGCATGGATAACATACTAATCGAGGCCAGCACTCCAACAGATGCCCGTTGTGCCGTCTGCCGCATAACATCGTCACTAAGTCTGCCTGCCAATTGCTTATTCTGCTTTTTTTCCAGACCACAATATAAGCTTTTTCTTTCAAAACTTCTACTGCGTTTACGGCTCATTCTCATTTTTCCTCACTTCCTGCTATTTCCAGATTCACATACTTATCCCCATAGAGCCATAAAGTAAATTTCGTCAAAATTCCATTAGTAGAATGGTAAAACACTGGCTGGGAACAAAAAACCAAATAGTTAATCCGCTTAGCAAAATGATTCAGCTTGATAAATGCCCACACAAAGGACAAAGCCGCCGCCATAAAAAACGTAAAACCATAACTGTAAATGCCGCCAAAATAGAATCCCCATAATCCTAATAACAGATTTGACAGGAAAAATACAGCCGAAATGCTAAGGACACTTTTTTGATAATCAAAATAAACGAGCAGAATATATATCAATTGCAACATTCCGGTAAAAAACGCACCAAACAACAGCACATTATACATATTCACCTGATTGTAGGTAATACCAGACCAACTGAGCAGATAATTGCCAACCGCCAGCGCCACCAAGGTAAATACCAACTGGAATTCGATAATATGACGGAGTTCAAACCACAATGTATGCAGCAAATCCTTTCTGGCATTGTCTATTTCCCGGAAATTCCCCTTTTGGGTGATAAAAGTAAAATAATGGGCATAACGTTCATAGAAATTTGTTTCCACCGTAACCACAAACATAGTCATCAATGGCAATATGGACAAAAATGCATAAAAGGTTACTACATCATAGATTGGTGAATATAGATATGTTCCTCCTATCAAAACACCCCATTCGCCCTGCCAAATAATAATGTTAGGCATAAACAGTCCCAACATATAACAGGTAGCCGTCAAAAACAAACGCCAATGACGTTCAAAATAAGGCAGAAAGGCAAAGTTCTGTCCTGATTTAGGCATACCAAAATAATCGATAATATGCAGTAAGAACAACAAATTGATAAGCCCCATGCCCATATCCATAGCCAAAAGGCCAGACTGTTCAGGCTGTAAGCCCGTATGTGTCAAAAAAAGCCATGCGAGCAATATACTCATAATAACGCCGGCTAAGTAACTGACTAATAACCGTGAATAACGCTTTACCGCCGACAGATAAACACTTTCTGTCCACGCAAACAACAATTCAGCAAAGAATAGATATCCCAGCCATTTAGTCAAAAGCGGCAAAGGCTTATCCCAAAAGAAAATCCCTGCTGCCACCGCCCCCAGTGTCGTGAGGATAGCCCCCATGCCAACCAAGGACGCTGTAGCATCAGCAAATCTGCCCAATGACAGCGAATCAGCCAGGTAACGGGTCAACACCATGATAAAGCCTGCGGAAAATACCTGCGAAAACACAAAGGCATATACAACCGAGGCCACAAATATTTGCGAGGCCTCGCCCTCTATACCATAATAAGCAAAGAGGCTTTGCACCGCCAATACCATACTGGTCATTAAAGCAAACGGGCCAGCAGTAATAATTGCCGAATACGAATATGCTTTTATATGTCCAGCTGCGGTGCGAGCCGTAAATAACTTCTTTAACTCAAAACCTACGCCTGCCACTTTTATTTTGCCTCCTGCACATACATTCGATAAATATCCCGATAACTATCAATAAAATGTTCATAGGTATAACCGCGCTTAACGCGTTCATAACCGATATTGCCCATTTTACGCCGCAGTTCAAAATCTTTGCCCAGACGTATCATTTCCTGAGCCATAGCCTCAAAATCCATAGGTGCTACCACAGCACCAGCTGCGCCCAAATCATCATTGCTGTCACCAAAGATAAGTTCCCGGCAGCACCCCACATCGGTGGTAACAAAAGGCCGATGTGCAGCAAAGCCCTCCAATACAGCCAAAGGCTGCCCTTCACTGATACTGGAAAGCATCATCAAGTCAATCTGCGGCAGATACTCAACTACATTTACTGAACCAGTAAACTCCACATTGGTGATACCCAGCATAGATACCGTCTGCTGACACAAATCATAGTATTCACGATCCTCACCGTAGCCACCCATAATTATTAAACGGGCATCGGTAAATTCTTCCTTGAACAGGAAAAATGCCCGGAGCAGGGTGACGATATCCTTTATAGGAACCACTCGTACTACGGCACCAATCGTCAACGGGCCATCGTGTTCCTGCAGTTCGCCGATTCCAGCAAACCGCTCCATATGTACACCATTCGGCACTATACCTATCTTTTGTGGGAGACAGCCCAAATCCTGTTCAATTTCTGCATTATGCTCAAACAAAGTATAAACTCTGTCAGCAGTCGCATAAGAAAGCTTAGCCAGATTATAGAAGTACTGAATCCACACGGACTTAAAGTCACCCTTGGCCCAGTCACTTTTGATAATCTCCACTTCTCTCTCGCGGGAGTAAATACCATGCTCGGTGATAATAAAGGGCTTGTGATAAATCTCCGCGGCCATAGCGCCGATAACCCCGCAATACCCGGTAGCAACGCTATGATAAACATCAGCCTTAGGCAAGTCCTGCTGCAAAAGATACAGCAACGGCAGCAGCATGGAACGTACTGTCCAGAAAAAATCTGTAAACGGCAGGTAACTGTATTTTTCCGTATAAACACGCTGAATTACATCAAAGAAGTCACTGGACATAAAGATATCAAGCGAACTAGCAAAACGGCGGCGGTCACGGAAAATTGCGGAAAGCTTTTTTATATCCAAAGGTTTCCCGCCAGTTACCAAATCATAAAGAACTTCCTTTTCTTCTGCCGTAAGGATATTCTCCTTCATGCCATGACAGTACTGATTTAAAATATCATCCAGGAATTCCTCCTGTATCCCTTTTAGGTTAGCGGGCAATTTGTATTTAAAAGCCCCCTTGTCCTTGGATTCAGCAGCAACGGAGTAAACGAAAAATTCATGTTCAGGCAACCCCTGCATGAGCATTTGGCACCAGGAAGAAACTCCGCCCACCACATAGGGATATGATCCTTCCGTCAGTAAGCAGATTCTCATTTGTTCGTCTCCTTCCACTTGATAACCATTTCTGCATCTTTATTTTCTACTAAGTAAGCATCTTCACCTATTTTCTGCACAGTCCCACCTGTAACCTGGTCAATCTGCCGCTTAGAACGCAAAACAAAGCGCAGCGGGTAGTGATAATTCCAACAGTTTAATATCAGCTTATCATTTTCTCGCTTAACCCGATAATCCATATCCAGATAATCAGCAAAATATGCCACACACTCTGAATCTGTCGTAGGGCGCAACCAGCCAAATCGTTCATTTGTTTCAGTCAAAAAGCTTTTAAAGCCTTTCACCATCATAGCCCAGGTCAAATCCTTACTCTCTTCATAAAAGAGTTCATCAGGATGTACAAAGTGTGAAAAAACACCAATGTAGTTTATGACACTGATATTTTCCCACATATCTTCCCGACTCATAGAATAGCCTGACGTAACTCGTGGAATTTCATAAGTGCCATCTGCATTACGTGTAAAGTCCTGATAATAGGCTTTTTCTGAATACAAGCCATCAAACAGCGACGAATATACCTTTAATTCAGGGAAGGCCTCCTTAACTGCCTCATGGCCTTCAGGGCTAAGGATATCAGAAGGAGGTACATAAGAACAAAATTCATAATCCGGATATACTGACTTAATATAGCGCCGCAATTCCTTCATGGCTTCCACCATATCAGCCTTGCTCTGCCAGGGAGTATACCCTAACTCTTTCTGATTATAACCTTCCGGTGCCAGCGACTGATGATTGTAACCATGCAGGCCCAATTCACCGCCCATTTCCAACAATTCACGTCCGTAAACAATCAGGTTATCTCTGGCCTGACGTCCTTTAGTCGGATTAAACGGTCCTTTTACTTGATCACCATAGGATTCGATAATGAGCCCAGTATATTTCAATTTATAATCTTCTGCACACTGCCGCATAAACGGCCACCAAATTTCACGGAAGAATTCCGCCGTGGTTACATGCAATTCATCATATATTTTTTCAAAGTTGCCTTCGGGAACAGGTGCCGGGAAATCATCAATAAAAAACAGTTTCGTCCCGACAACAGGATAAATGCCTTCCTCACCACAATTTGAAATCATGGCCGCTAAAACACCAATATTACTCTTGTCATCGCGGACCATACCGTTATAGAACAGACATTTTCCTTTTCCATAAGGATGTTCCCACAATAACGGCGTGCCATCCGAAGACTCCATATGTACAACAACATTATCATGCAAATCCACAGGTACAGCCTGTGTATTATACATAGTATCTTCGTCGAGGGAAAAGCCCTTACCTGCAAACAGAAAATCCGTATTCAGTTTTAAGCCCAAAACACTTTTCGCAGATCCTAACAGGTCAAAACCTGCCATATCCAGGCATGTATCCGGCACAGCATCTCTATTTTCCCATTCAGGATGCATCATAAACGCTACAGTACCGCCTTGCTGCGCATAAGCATTTACTTTAGGCAGGGACACCATTTTATCCCAACGGCTGGCTGCTACCAAAACGCCTCTATAATCATTATCTATTACAGTATCATCTCCTATAGGGCAGGAAACGACTTCCTTTTTTTGCTGCTCCATCAGCCATTTTAAGCGATGATTTGCGAATACACTATAAACATCCTGCGGATCATAAATAATAAGGAATTTATCCTTACTTGCATCAACCTTAGTACCATTTACAACTGTGCTCGGACTAAAGTTAAACTTCTTAAACATATCCAGTTGTAAGAAACCATCCATACGACTGAATTGTAAAAACAATCCCAATAAAATCGTAAAGACTATTACGCCTACTATTCCGCGCTTATCCATTAACTGCTGCCTCCCTGCTTATATCCTTATCCCAGTAACGGATAGCCCTTAATGCCTCTTGTGAAAGTTCTATAGGGCAGGCTTTCAGTTCCTGAATTTTTTGCTGTAATCTTTTAGGTTTACGCCAGCTTTGATAGAGTTTTATATACATCATATAGCTTTCCTCATTTTGCGGAAAGTGCTCTTTTAATTCAGCACAGACATACTCTGCTTCTGTATAATTTCTCGTCGACAACAGCTGTTCAATTTCCTCTGTATAATATTCCAGCTTTTCAGGACAAACCTTCTTTAAATAGTCAAGAAGTCCGATATAATCCCCCTGCTTTTTCCGAAAAGTTACATGGTCAATAAACTTCTTATTATCCAAATAGCTTTTCAGCATTTGGGTATATTCCTCCAGCATCTGTATACTGCCGTCACCTTCCCATTTGATTATCATGGATTCCTTGGAAAAAAGTTCATTTTCCATTTTTTCCATTTTAGACGTGAGCATAGAAACGGCATAATAAGCAATTTCTCTATCCCGGTCATGCATAGCCATCTGTAAGATACTCTCATTATCTACCACAGCCTGCTTGATAGCATCCGTAAAGTAATTACGTTTCTTCTGTACATCATCTACCAAAAATGCATCATTTAGGGGAATGATATCTTCATCCAGGTTGGTACCACGAAACAGCACCTTTGTTTCATTATCACTTTCATCCTGACGTTCACCTTTCAGATTCAGCACATAACAGCTTAACCGATAAGCAAGCATTAAGAACAGGCCAAAAAAGGGAATTGCAAAGACAATAATGGTTTCCGTAACCACATGCAGACGGGGCTTACGCCGCAAATTTATCAGAAAATAACCTGCAGTAAGCACAGCATGCAAGAGGAAAAGTGCCAAAAAATCCATTAGTCCACCGCCTCACAAACAGTTGTTGCCACTCCAGCGCCCTGCAGACGCTCCTGAACCATGGCCGTAACATCATTATCAGCGTCCGGCAGCAGAATATATACACCATTACTGCCCACACCAACAAAGTCCTCATTACGGATAACATGATTAAGACGCACATCCAACCCTGCATAATCAAGATTGGTCATATCCACCTTAAGTACAGCAACGGGTAACTCACCCTGTAACTTACGTCTGTTTTCCAAATCCTTGATAATCTTCTTAAATTCTTCAACCTGCAAAATACGAGTACCTGATACAAAACGCTTTTCCTGCATATCCTGCTCATAGCGATAAGCTCTGGCCATCGAGGCAGAAATCAAACGAGTGGTAATTGACAAGAGGTTCTGCTGATACAGACTCCACTGTTCAAAGCTCAGACCAAAAATCGCAATCACAGCAATTACCTTATCCTGATGGATAATTGGTGCTGCTAAATCCGGTGTATCTTTAACCAGTTCCTTGTTAACGAAAACAGCATGATCCTGCAAAAGATTCTGCAGATAGGAATGTTCTTCTACGCGCAGTGAACGCGGCTGTCCATTAGCCAATTTACCCATACGTACTTTCTGACGCAGGTAATAACCATCTGCTCCTACCACATATACGGCAATATTATCCACATTAAGAATTCTGGCAGTAACGGCTGCAGCCTGATTGAAAATATCTTCTGGTTCCACACTGTCCAGTGGCTTTATAATACTATAAAGCCGCCCAATACTGTCATCGGAATTTACAATTTGGCGATAAAGCTTATCCTTTACAGCCAGCGTTTCTTCGTAGAAATCCCGCAGACCTGCTTGTCTTTCGCTATTTTCACGTTTCTGCCATTCAACAGACTCTTGCTCAAAACGTCTCGCGTCAGCAAAATAGCCTGTCAACGCAGCCGTAAACATATATGCTGTTATATGCAAAATAACTTCCGGCACATATGTCAAGGAAATGAGTTCTCCGCCTCGTGCCAAAGATGCCATAACAAAGATAACCACCGAGGCAACCATAGCAATAAATGCCTGACGCTTGCCATAAAGCAGTCCCATCGTACCAATATAGACAAAATTTACATCCAATTGAATCTGTGGGTTTATTGTCGTTCCATGCTGCAAGTAAGCAATCCCGGCCATTAACGCCGCCCCAATGATATTCTCCCCATATGGGACCAGTTTTTTGGACAAAGCACGAAAACGCATTTTTTCAACACGTTCCTGCGCCTCTAAACGGTCACTTTCTACTTTAGCCTTAACATAATTCCAAGTCTGCAGCAATGCCTCTTTTCTGCCATATTTCACCTGCCAGCCCAATTCCTGCTGAGCTGCTCTGCTATCCAATACTGGCTGAACATAGGGGAACGATTTAAAATTGCTATCCTCATAAATCTCCGGGAGCTCCGTAACTTCTTTTATCCAATCAGCAAAAGCTCCTGCCGTCAATCCGGTACCGGTTCCCAAATTCAATTCTTTATTATGGCAGCCACGCGCTACAGCCCGATAAATTCCATACACAGCATCAGCCGCATACAGGAAATCTCTGGGCGTGTTTTCATCGTCCATACGAGGAAGTACTTCTTTCTTGACGCTGGCATAGAGAGTCTTGGCCACCAGGCCATCATTTTGACCACAGTTCGGACCATATACTTCCGGCAAACGAATTATGGTTACAGGAATATTCGACCATTCAGACCAGGCCTTTACGGCCTGTTCCGCCACCATAGCCAGACCGTCGGCAGCCCGCTGCATCGTTTCCGATTTTACAGCAGCTGCTGTTGAAACAAAATAAACGGCCTTCATTTCACGCTCATAAGCCAATGACAGAATATCAGCTAAATGCTGCAAAGCATCAATCCGCTCTGCAGCCTGGCGTTCTGCCGGCCAAACATAGATAAGTATTGGAATATTATGGATTCGCAGTTCTTCACGCATTTGTTCCAGATTAGTGGTACCACGAAAATATTCCCAATTCTCCTTGGTAAACAGTCGCTCTAATTGTTCATCCCAAAAAGCTCTTACACCTGCCAAGATTACCTTTTGGTTCAGCCGATTGATTTGATTCACAGCCATGTAAACTCTTTCGCTCCTTTTCTTATGACGCGCCATGACATAAGTCAATTACAACATGTTCTAATATTTCTTCTCCAGCCTGTCCTGTTTTCAAAAGATAATCTGCATCTACTAGTTCTAACATATTACGTTTTAACACCACTGAAGGAAACTTCATTGCATATCGTCCCAGCTTTTCGGCAATAAAGGGATTTAATTCCAAAGGCTTGGCCAAAGCCTTGCCCCTGATGCCTTGCTGCTGTAATACCTGCGCCTGCCAAAGCTGCCGTACATGACGGGTAAGCAGCGCCAATATCACTGTAAAATATGTGCCATCATTCAGCTGCCGCCGCAAAAGCTGTAAGGCTTTCTTAGCTTTCCGTTCACTGATAGCATCCAACAAAGCAAATACGGAAACTTCCGGCAAACCGGCAAACACCTGCGTCAACAGGTCCTTTGTTATCCGCCGCTCCTTGGTAAAGAGTGCCAGCTTATCAAATTCCCTGTCCAAAAATTCCAGGGAAATCGTCTGCATGGTACTTACCACACCGCTGAAATACGCCATAGCCTCCCTGTCCATATCCTTATTCAGGGATTGCAGTTTTCCCTGCAGCCAGTCATTGATATTCCAGGCACGAATGGCCTCTGCTTCCAGCACCGCACCGCATTTTTCGATGGTCTTATACAGCTTGCGCCGCTTGTCCGCCTTACCATTCTGCACAAAAATGACATAGCTGAACTCCGGCATGTCTGCCAAAGTTTTTAGCAAGCGTTCCTGTTTTTTATCCTTGCCAGTTTTACCATTATCTTCTTCCTCTTTTTTCTCCTTAAAAAGGCTGGTATCCTGCAAGAACAACACATTTTTACTAGCAAAAAATGGTGCTGTTTCGATAAGGCCAACCAAATCATCTGCATCAACAGTCCCTGTCAGCTTTTGCAAAGCCCCGGCCTGCTCCTGTTGATTAGCAAACAGTATGGAGAAAATCTTCTCTCTAGCCTTATCCACATAATAATGTTCTTCACCAGCCAACAAATAGACATGTTTCAGCCCATCCTTTTGCAAACTGGTCATAAACTCGCCAAATTTCACAATCTATACCTCTACCAACATGCATCGATTCACTATTATAACACAATTGTTGCGAGTTTAGCATTAAAAATTAAAGACAAATTAAAAACAGGCCGCAGACATTTTCCACCTGCGTACTAGAATCCCCTTCCAATGACTATACAAAAATTGACCAGTCAAATGACTGGTCAATCTGTAAACATCCAATTATCTTATACCAAACCATGCGCCAGCATAACATTGGCCACCTTGACAAATGCCGTAATGTTGGCACCGGCTACCAAATCGTCGGGGTCAGCATATTTCTCGGCATTGGCCTTGGCATTCTTGTAAATGTTGGCCATGATATCCTGCAGTTTGCCATCTACTTCTTCAAACGTCCACTGCAGACGCTCGGAGTTCTGTGCCATTTCCAGGGCGGATACGGATACACCGCCGGCATTGGCTGCCTTGCCCGGAGCAAAGAGGACTTTGTTTTGCTGGAAGTAAGCGATAGCGTCCAAAGTTGACGGCATGTTAGCACCTTCGCCTACGGCGATTACGCCATTGGCCACAAGCGCCTTGGCGCTTTCGAGGTCGATTTCGCCCTGGGTTGCGCACGGCAGAGCCACGTCACATTTTACTGTCCATACGCCCTTGCAGCCTTCATGGTATTCAGCCTGCGGATGAGTTTCCACATATTCCTTGATACGGCCGCGGCGAACCTGCTTAATTTCCTTGACAGCATCGAGGTCAATGCCGTTGGGATCATAAACATAGCCGTTGGAATCAGAGCAGGTAACAACCTTGGCACCGAATTCCTGTGCTTTTTCGATGGCATAGGTTGCCACGTTGCCGGAACCGGATACCACTACGGTCTTATCCTTCAGGCTGATATCTTTAGCGTCAAGCATATTCTTGACGAAGTACAGCAGGCCGTAACCGGTGGCCTCCGTACGAGCAAGGCTGCCCCAGAAGTCAACCCGTTTGCCCGTGAGCACGCCGGCATCATAGCTGTCGCGGATACGCTTGTACTGACCGTAGAGATAGCCGACTTCGCGGCCGCCCACGCCGATATCACCAGCCGGAACGTCCACATCCGGGCCGATATGACGGTAGAGCTCTGTCATAAAGCTCTGGCAGAAATGCATAACTTCATTGTCGGATTTGCCATGCGGGTCAAAATCCGAACCACCCTTGGCACCGCCGATGGGCAGGCCGGACAGGGCATTTTTAAATACCTGCTCAAAAGCCAGGAATTTCAAAATATCGAGATTAACGCTGGGATGGAAACGCAGACCGCCTTTGTACGGGCCGATAGCGCTGCTCATCTGTACACGGAAACCGCGGTTTATATGTACTTCACCTTTATCATCCTGCCAGGGAACACGGAAAGTAATCACGCGCTCCGGCTCGATAATACGCTCTAAAATCTTCTGTTCCTTAAATTCGGGATGTGCCTCCAGCACAGGGATAACGCTTTCCAGCACCTTGGACACCGTGTTCTTGAACTGCGGCTGATCCGGGTCGCGTTTCGCAATCAGGTCTAACGTATCTTGTACATACTGTTTCATGTCTGCCAAAGTAATCGCTCCTTTGTCTTGAAAACTCATACAATTATGTCTACCGATAAATAGTATACTACATTCCTGCCAGAATGTACACGATTTTATTATATTGAAGAAAATTTATAATAAATAATGTATACATGTTCAACAACATTGTTCAAATGTTACGCAAGTACTTTCTGGGCAGATTTTTTACAAATGGGCTGATATGGCGATAATGGCTGTAAAGTGTCTGCGACCATGACAGGAATAGCTGTTTTCTGGCTCTGGTCATGGCCACATAAAACAGCCTTGCCTCTTCATCCAGCCGTCCGCTTTTCACCGCCTGCATACCAGGGAAAGTCCCCTCCTGCAGCCCTGCCAGGAATACATAATCAAACTCGGAGCCCTTGGCCTGATGAACGGTGATAATGGGTATTTGCTGACGCTTGGTTAGAATATCCAGTTCCGTATTGGATAACGTCGTATACCGCAGAAATCTGTCTATCGCATCCAGCGGCCGAATCGCCTCATCATCAAGTTCCTTGGCCTGCCGGAATAAATCGCGCAGATGTTCTACACGCTGCGGCTCCTTGTGACGCAGGTAATACTTATCCATGCCCCAGCTGACCACAATTTCCCCCAGCAACTGCCAGGGACGCAGGCAGCCGGCCTGCTGCCGGATAGCCGTCAGCTTGTCTGCCCATTCATCAAACAGCCCTTGATATTTTGCCATGAGCGCCTGCCGTATCTCCACCTGGGGCCGTATATCCCGCTCCACTGCATACATGAGAATTTCCGCCGTAGCCATAATATCATCTAAAGCGTCATGACTTGATTTATGCTGCACCTCACAGTATTTCCCCAGGTATTCCAGCTTATGATTAGGCAGGTTAGGGTAAAAGCGCCGGAAAATATCCAGCGTATCATAATAGAGCGGATACTCCAAGGGCGGTAAGTCTAGCCGCGACAGCTCACTGCCTAAAATCCGCAAATCATAGGACACATTATGCCCCACGAGCACCGCCCCTTGGGCAAAAGCACAAAAATCCTGCAGGACCTGCCGTGGTTCCTCACCATTTTCCTGCAAAAAGTCATCGGACAGGCCATGCACCCTGACAGAATCTCCCACCTTGCGCAAAGGTGTCAAATAGCGGACAAACTCGTCCTTTACTGCGCCCTGCTTATCCAGTCTGATGCCGGCAATCTGAATTATTTCATCTCTGGTCGTATCCACGCCGGTGGATTCCACGTCAAAGACAACGATATTCTCTTCCTGCAGTGCTTTGAGCAGTTCCCCATACGGGTCACCGCTTTTTCTGGCGGCCGCGTCCACAAAATCCGTCAGCCGCAGGCCCGCGCTGCGTATTTCCTCGCTGGAAAGTTTCTTGATAGTAGCCGGCCCTATTCCCTGGGCAAAACGGTTCAGTACTCTTACCAGGCTGCCGGTATCATGCTTGTTGACCGCCAGTTTGAGCACAGCCAAAGCGTCCTTTATTTCCTGCCGCCGGAAGAATTTCTGCTCGTCAATCAGCATAAAGGGCAGCCGTTCCTTTTCCGGTACAAACCTGCTAAGGGCACGGAAATTCGCGGATAAATCCTTGTTATAGCGGTTGCTGCGCGTCAGAATACAAACGCGGCTATAGTCTTGCACCGGCAGCTGCTGAATCATATAGTATATCCACTGGGCCTCCTCGCTAAAATCAGCCGCCCCCTTCAGCACAATAGGTTCCCCGTAATCTTTGCTCACAGCCTGCAGGCCATCGGGATAAAGGAGATTCACCCGTTCAGGAAAGGAATTGCGCAGCCAGTCAAAGGACGCATTTAACAGCACCTGTGTAGCCCGGTAGTTTTCATGCAGCACTATGCGCTGCGGACTGTAGTCCTGCTGATACTTGCGCAAAACCAGCTCCGGATGGGAACCGCGCCACTCATAGATGGTCTGGAAATAATCACCACACAGCAGCAGATGGCTGGCCCCGAAAATCTGCGAAATAATCCTGTATTCCAGCAAACTTGTATCCTGCACTTCATCAATGTTGATATACAGAAACCGTCTGGCCCATTTGCCAGCCACGCTGCTCTGCCGGAAAAGTTCCTCCACCTGCACCAACAGGTCAGTAAAATCCAGCCCGTGCAGCTCATGCAGGCGCTTATCATACAGGGCTGTTTTTTCCGCCCCCCACTCCTGCCAGCCTGTATACAGACGCTCATGGAACTGATAGGAATCATCGACCGCCAGCGACTTCACACTATGCGGCTCATCCTTAAGCAGCCGCTGCAGAGTATCGCCATAATCTTTTACCAGGTCACCGCTGTCAATAACATACTCCGCCTTCTTTTCCTTTAGCTGGTTCATCAGATTCTGCACGGCGCGCAAGGACCATTCCTCGTCCACCAGTTCCTTTATCAGCGCCTGACAGTCAGTTTCATCAAAAATCGTAAAGTCCGTAAATAAATCCGAATTGCGCTTGGCCTCGGTTTTAATAACCTCATAGCAAAAGCCGTGAAAGGTCTTTACCATTACACGGCTGCCATTGTCCCCTGCTATGGATACTACCCGGTCCCGCATCTCCCGGCAGGCTTTATTGGTAAATGTCAGGCACAGTATCTCTTCCGGCAGGGCGCGATTTTCTGCAATTATATGTGCAATGCGGCAGGCCAGGGTATTGGTCTTGCCCGTCCCTGCCGGAGCCAAAAGCAAAATATTTGCTGTAAGCTCCTCCACTGCCTGCCGCTGTTCTTTATTCAGTTCTATATCAGCCATTTACGCTTAACGCCGCCTCAAATACTTCCACGCAGTCTTTTTTCTGCCGGGCCGCCAGTATCTCCTCATAGCTGGCCGGGGTCATGCCCATGCGCAGGAATCTTTCATGCAGTTCTATGGTCTGGTCTGCTGCGGCCTCTGTAATGCCCAGCTTTTTCGCTGCACTTTTAAATTCTTCTGCTGTCATATAAATCATCCTCCTCATACATGAGTCTTACTTCTTGTTAAGTTCTACAGCTACAGGAAAAATTCCTGCTTACAAAGTCCAAGGGGCTGATGATGTTTTTCGGCGCGTTTGACGCTTGCGTCTCAGCGCAGGAAAATATCATCAGCCCCTCGGACTTCTTATCTACATCTTACTTTTGTACATTTTTAAGGAAATCCTTAAAGCTGTTTCTTACTATTTTTTCAAAGATATCCTTGCCATCACCGGCGTTGTCATCGGAGCGGACCTCATTACGGGAATAGATGCACTTATCCGTAGCAGCGTCATACACATCAAGACGTACTTGCTGAGTAAGTGTCCAAACGGTTCTTTCCGGCACGTATACCGGGTACTGTTCGGGAACGCTTTCCTCATGTTTGCGCCCGTCACGGTCATAATACTTATGGGTCACATAACGGGTACGCCATTCCGTATGCGCCGGAATTACCCGGGAAGAATACTCATACTGCAAGTATTTTGTCCTGGCATAGACATTAACCACCTGCGGCAGATTTTTCTTCCACATGGCCTCGGCTGCTGCCGGATTCTGCTGACGCAGTTTGTCAATATCTTTGAATTCCAGCAGGGAAACCTGATTTTCCACACGCTGTAATGGCAGGACTGTTATTTTCTGCTTGTTGACCTGCTCCCAAAAAACACTTTTAAAATTTTTTTCGGCAATGTCTGAGTCCATCTTCACGGCAGACATATCGAAATCATAAACCAGCATTTTTTGTACGCCTTTAAAATTATATCCCGGGTCAGCCCATTGCTCAACATGAGCCGCTGCCGTTCCCGTCAGCAAACAGAAGGCACACAGACAAAACAGAATAAGTTTTGAGCAGGAACGCTGCCAAAGAATCTTGCCTGACATAAACATTCAACCATTCCTCCTCTCAGCGCTGATTTATTTTTTGACCGGCTGGTCTTTTATCATATCCTGTACAAGGACAGCCTTCTTGGCCTCCTGCGGCATCTCCAGTTTTTTCTCAGCTTTGGGTTCAAGATACATCGTGTATTCCTTCATATCGCTGTAATAAGCGACATAAGCCAGCAGTTCTTCCATATGTTCATCCCATTTGGCTGATTTGTCGTTAAGTGCAGCGCGCGCTGTTTCCCGAACCACGCCCGTCAGGTCAAGGCTCTGGGTAACTGTATGCCATTTTGTTTTATCCACCGTCCAGGTGTACCAAATGTCAGCATTGCGGGTGCCTTCATCAAGCCAGCGCAGGAAATTTCCCTGTTCTTCTTTGTCATCGGCTGTACCCTTATCGGCAGGGTTGGCTTTGCTGTATTCCTTGATGGTGTCTGCCACCTTATTGCTGTCCAGTCTCACAAACATGGTGCGCTGCGTATTGCTTTCCCTCAGCACCTTAACGTCTTTGACCAGGGCAATCTGCTTTTCCAGTTCCTGGCTGCTCGGCGTGGCGACAGCATCAGCCAGTACCGCTGCTATACTGGGGGCATTGAATTTCTCCCACTGTTTGCCTGTCTTATAATAAATCGTCATGTCCTTTTTATTCTGTTCGACATAGAAAGGAATTTTTTCCGTAAGTGTCTCACCCAGCTCATCATTCATCAGAACCTCCAGCGCACCGGACAAGCGGGCTGTATCTTTCTTGGTCTGAGCCAAAAATTCCAGTTTAGCATAACCGACAGGCACATAAAGATTGATGCTTTCACGTATCACATCTCCATTGGTGCCAACCTTAGCAGGCATGGACACGGCCTCACGAAAAGCCGCCATATCATCCATAGCTGATACCGGCGTCAAATAGGAAAAACCACAAATGGCTGTTCCTAAAAGAACGCGTCCGCCAAGTTTTAACAATTTTTTCATACTTTTCCTCCCCTTACAAATCTTATCCCAATAAAAAATTAACTCTATCGGGAATACTTCTACATTAGCTGAAAATTTCCTGCTAAAAACCATTTTCAGTATACGTTTCCACACGCATTTTCCTGCCATCAGTACAGAATTTGATAGCTCCCTGCTTATCAGTGCGCAATATTTGTATTCCCCGGGCCTGCAGGCGCGCTAACACAGATTTTTTCGGATGGCCAAACGAGTTATCCGCGCCAACACAAATAACGGCAAACTGCGGTGCTGCCGCCTGTAAAAATTCTTCAGAACTGCTGGTGTCTGAGCCGTGATGACCGACCTTAAGTACCGTACTGGCTGGATTTATCCCCTCCACCAGCAGCTGGCTTTCCTTATCCTTGGTAAGGTCGCCGGTGAACAGGAAACTGGCCTGACCATAGGACACGCGGTAGACATTGGAGGCCTCATTACCGGTCTTATTGTCCCCCGCCTGCAGTGGCGGTGCAAACAGCACTTCCACAGTCACGCCGTCAACTGTCATCTTTTCCCCCTGCCGGGCTGTATGAAACTTACGCAATAAGGGTTCATTATCCCCCCAGCCCATACTCCGGGCATAATCAGCCAATCCCTCGTCTGCCGTTATGACCTGGTCAACAGGTATCTTTTTCATAATATCCCCGCAGCCGGCAGCATGGTCCTCATGCGCATGGCTTAGGAATACAGCATCAAGGTGCCGCACCCCAAAATGCAGGAGATATGGTACGTCCACCTTAGCCCCCACAGCAAAATTTCTGTCCCTTGTGCCGCCACAGTCAAACATAAACGCCCGGCCATGCGGTGTAATTACCAGTGCGGCATCGCCCTGCCCCACATCAATAAAATGCACCTGCAATTCTCCCGGCCTTACCATCTGCCAGCTTACGACAAATACCAGTATGGCCAGCATGCCTATCCCCAGCTGTTTTTTTCGGGCCTGCAAAAATTTCCGCATGCATTCACGCTGCTCCCTGGTCAGTAAAAACAAACTCAGCACCGCATAATATAACAGGCTCCAGCCCGCATTCAGCGACGGAATCCATACCGAACTGGCCGGCAGGTCTGCTATTTTCACGGTAAGTTCTGTGACTATCCCCAGCAGCAGGCTGCCACCAGCAAAGAATATGCCACCAGCCAAAGGGAAAACAAAGGCCAGTACACCGGCAAACAAGCCGAGCACAATCAGCAGTTCCACCAACGGCAGCACCACGATATTAGCCACTAGAGATGCCAGCGACAACTGATTAAAATACCAGGCCAGTATCGGCAAAGCAGCCAGCTGGGCCGCCAAAGTAATGGATAGGCCGGCCGCTGCAAACTGCCGGCAGCCATGTTCAAGAAAATATTTTTGCCAGATTGGCGCCAGGTACAACAGTCCGGCCGTGGCCATAAATGACAACTGAAAGCTGATATGAAATAGCAGCAACGGCGAAATCAGCAGCATGGCCAGCCCCGTCAGCAATAGTATCCGCCGGGCGTCGCGTTCCCGGTCCAGGGCCAAAGCTGCAAAAGCCAGGCTGCCCATAATCGCTGAACGGATAACCGGCGGCACCGCCCCGGCCAGTAAACTGTAAATAAAGATAAGCCCTGTCACCAGTACAGCCGTGACTGCTTTAGGCAGGCGCAGCAGGCCGCCCAAACCTGCCATCACCGCCGCCAGCAGACTGATATGTGAACCGGATACAGACAAAATATGCACCAGACCAACCAGCGTAAATGACTCTACCAAAGCTGGCGATAAGCCATCATAGCCGCCAAACAACATCGCAAAAATAGCCGCTGCCTCAGTCTTGGGCATCACTTTTTCCATCTGCTCCCGATAATGTCGGCGCACAGCTGCCAGCCTGCGGGTAAAGTTACTGCCATCAACATGTTCAACGCCTATCCCCTGCTTGCCTGCAGACAGGGTGGCTGTTATCCCCTGACTTTTTAACAGCATTTTGGTATTTAGCTGCCCAGGATTTTGATAGCCACGCGGAATACGCACCTTCCCGCTGACGCTTATCCTGTCACCTATCTGCACCTCCGGCGCATTTACCTGACGCGCGTATACGTAAAGGCCGCCGCTGGCCTTTTGCACCTGCTGCCTGGCTATGCTGACCTGCGTTACCGCCAACAGGTAACGCTGTTTTTGCCCGCCTTGTTCGTCCTGCGTCAAACGTGGTTCTTCCTTAAGCACCCCTTCTACCTTCACCGTTTCCCCGGCAAAATAGGAAATGTCACTAACCGGCAATTCGTCGGCTGCAGCAAAACGCAGAATCCCCAACAGAAAAAAAGCTGACACTGCTGCCAGCCACGTCCACTTCCGCAGACGCAGGGCACCATAAAACGACATGCCAACAGCTGTCAACAATGGCACCACTATAATACCTGCTGACAGTTCCCAGATTCTGCCGGCGATTATGCCTGTTCCCAAAGCCAGCAGTAAACTGGCCAAAAACAATTCCTGCCGTTGACCGATTTCCATAGCACCACTTCCTGACAAGTCAAATGCAAATCTTGTCCTTCAATTTGGCAAATTTCGTTTCGCCAATCCCCTTTATTTTTTTGATATCCTCAATTGACTGAAACGCCCCTTCCGTTTCCCGATACTCAATAATGCGCTTAGCCATGGCCGGGCCCACTCCCGGCAGCGAATCCAGAGCCTTTTCATCAGCAGTATTGATATTTACCAAGTCTTTATCATCCTTGGCCTGCGACCTGGCCCCCGTCCCGTCCAGTTTCCGTTCCGGCACTCTTAATTGCTGGCCGTCTTTAAGCGTTTGTGCCAGATTTACCTTTTCACTGTCTGCGGTGGGCAGCAGGCCGCCACAAGCGTTAACGGCCTCCGCAGCCCTGGCCCCTTCCGGCAGCTGCACCAGCCCAGGCTTATTGACACCACCAGTTACATATACTGTTATTTTTCTGTCCGCTGCTAAATCCTGCGCCACCGGCAAAGATTCCACCACCTCAGATTCTGTAGCATACAAGCCGTAGTACGTCCCTCCCAAAGCTGCTACTACCAGTACGATAAGTATCAACATAGATTTTTTGTACACAGGCACAATACATCCACCTCACAATCACACGAATAATCTAATCTTTACTTCGCGAGCATAAAAAAAACTCCTGCCCAAAGCAGGAGTTTTTATCATAACTCACTATTTTATTTAAATAGCATAGAAATTAACCAATTTGGCATCGATAATACCATCTATGCCCTTTACGTCCTTCAAAACGCTGGCGGGGATATCATGGTCAATGGTCAGTACCATGAGGTTTGTCCCCTCAACTTCGGTCTTGCCCACCTGCATGCCGGAAATGTTAATGCCATGGACACCCAGGAAGGTACCGATGGTACCGATAACACCGGGCTTGTTGATATGGGGGCACACGAGAATACGAGCCTGCGGGTCAACGTCCACACGGAACTTGTTGATACGTACAATACGAGCCTCACTGCCAAAGAGCGTCCCCTGTACCGTCAGAGTCTTGCCGCCGCCAATATCAGCCTTCACCGTAATGAGGTTGGCAAAGTCTTCGGCCTCTTTCTTCTTGACTTCGGTTACCTTAATGCCACGGCCCTTGGCCAGCCCCGGTGCATTGACGTAATTTACATCATTCTCCATGATGGGATTCAACAGGCCTTTAATCACCGCCGTGGTCAGCATGCCGGTATTAACTTCCGTAATCTCACCGTTATATGTAACTTCCACCTTCTTGACAGGTGCCTCAGCCAGAGATGCCACCGTGCCGCCCAGACGTTCAGCCAGCGTCAGGTAAGGTGCGATAACCTTCATTACCTGCGGTGAAACCGGCGCCATATTTACAGCCGTAGCCACAGGTTCACCTTTAAGCGCTGCCAGAATACCTTCGGATACATCCAGGGATACACCTACCTGAGCCTCTACCGTGGAGGCGCCCAGGTGCGGCGTCAGCACAATCCCCGGCACACCCACGAGCGGATGGTCTTTGCCCACCGGCTCGCTGGTGAATACGTCAATAGCCGCGCCGGCTACAATACCCTGCTTTACAGCCTCCGCCAAATCTTCTTCGACGATAATGCCGCCACGAGCACAGTTTACAAGGCGCACGCCCTTTTTCATCTTCTTCATCTGTTCCATGGCAATCATGCCCTTGGTGTCAGGCGTCAGCGGCATGTGTACCGTAATGAAATCCGACTTGGTGATAACGTCATCGAGCGTGCCTACCGTCACACCCAAATCCTTGGCACGGTCCTCGTTGATATACGGGTCATAAGCGATGACATTCATATCAAAGGCCATGGCTCTTTTAGCCACACCGGAACCGATACGGCCCATACCAATAACGCCCAAAGTCTTGTTCCGCAGTTCCACGCCCACGTACTGCTTGCGATTCCACTCGCCTTTCTGCATGGTTTCGTTGGCAATAGGGATATTACGGGACATGGCCAGCATCATAGCCATGGTATGTTCGGTAGCGGCGATGGTATTACCGCCGGGAGAATTGATGACGATAATGCCCTTAGCAGTAGCTGCCGGGATATCAATATTGTCCACGCCCACACCGGCACGGCCGATAATCTTAAGTTTTTCTGCCCGGTTGATGACCTCTGCTGTTACTTTAGAGGCAGAACGCACCATCAATGCGTCATACTGGGGAATGATTTCCAGCAGTTCCTCTGCGGAAATCTTGTCCCGTACGTCAACCTCAAATTCCTTCTGTAACATTTCTATGCCCTTGGGCGAAATGCCGTCAGCAGCCAAAACTTTCATATCCATCGCTCCTTATAATCAAAATAACACTCTTACATTATAAATTATCCACTTTGTAGTAGCAAGTGTATTTTTCCAAAAAACAAATTTTATTTTAAAGTTTAGCTTTATGCTATTAAATGACTATTTATGTAACAAAACCACAATACCTTCGCCACTGGTATAAATTGCAGTTTGTTGGTTAGTGCGTGCTTATTTTTATTTGTTACAGCTCAGTCGGGTGAAGGTGGTAATACTTTTCGCTGTTTCACTAAATGTCCCACTAGCAAACGATGGGGCTTTTTAGCAACTTTGCGCCGGGCAGGCCAGCGGCGCGATTATTCATCATAGCATCAAGTGACTAAGGTTTGTGGTCCAGTCCTCACTGCGTTCGGACAGTCGTTCCACTGCGAAAAGCATCACCACCTCCGCCCTAAGAAACGTCCGTTCAAAATGATTCTTTCGCAGTGACAG
>NZ_CAJODG010000015.1 GCF_905233635.1 Selenomonas sp. AE3005
CACCAACTTCGGTCAGGAAAAGAAAGACCTGCCCGGCGAAGGTGTCGTGACCGGTTACGGTACGGTTGATGGCCGTCTGGTTTATGCTTACGCACAGGACTTTACCGTTGAAGGCGGTTCCCTGGGGGAAAAGCATGCACATAAGATTTGGAAGGTTATGGATCTGGCCATGAAGATGGGCGCTCCCTGCATCGGTATCAACGATTCCGGTGGTGCGCGTATTCAGGAGGCTGTAGACGCCCTGTCCGGTTACGGCGGCATCTTCTTCCGCAACACGGCAGCATCCGGTGTTATCCCGCAGATTTCCGTAATCATGGGACCCTGCGCCGGCGGTGCTGTATACAGCCCGGCTATCACGGACTTTATCTACATGGTAAAGAATACAAGCCAGATGTTCATCACGGGCCCGGCAGTTATCAAATCCGTTACGGCTGAAGAAGTAACGGCTGAGGCTCTCGGTGGTGCTATGACGCACAACACCCGCAGCGGTGTAGCTCACTTTGCCGCCGAGGACGAGGACGACTGCATTAAGCAGATTCGTTACCTGCTGTCCTTCCTGCCGAGCAACAACATGGAAGACGCACCGATTATGGAAACCGGCGATGACCCGGACCGTCAGGATGAAAGCCTGAATACGGTTATTCCGGACAATCCGAATGCACCGTATGACATGAAGGACGTTATCCGTTCCATCGTCGACAATGGTGAATTCTACGAAGTGCATGAGCACTTTGCTACCAACATCATCTGCTGCTTTGCCCGTTTCGACGGCCGCAGCGTTGGTATCATTGCCAACCAGCCGAATGTTATGGCCGGCTGCCTGGATGTTGACGCATCTGATAAATCCGCGCGTTTCATCCGTTTCTGCGATGCCTTCAACATTCCTCTGGTTAACCTCGTTGACGTACCGGGATTCCTGCCGGGCGTTGACCAGGAACATAATGGTATCATCCGTCATGGTGCCAAGATGCTGTATGCATACAGTGAAGCAACTGTTCCTAAGGTTACGGTTATTACCCGTAAGGCTTATGGCGGTTCCTACATCGCTATGTGCTGCCGCGAACTCGGCGCTGACCAGGTTATGGCTTGGCCGACTGCGGAAATTGCTGTTATGGGCCCGGCTGGTGCCGCTAACATCATTTTCCGTAAGGACCCTGACAAGGACGCCAAGACGGCAGAGTATGTGGAAAACTTCGCTACGCCGTACGTTGCTGCTGAACGCGGCTATGTAGATATGGTTATCGAGCCGAAGGAAACCCGTCCGTGCATTATTACGGCACTGAATGCTCTGGCCAGCAAGCGTGAAGTTGGCCCGGCTAAGAAACATGGGTGCATTCCGCTTTAATCTTTCGGAGGTCTTTTACCATGAAAACTGAAGCAAATGGCGCTTCGCCAGAAGTGGTAGCAGCAATTACCGCTGCTGTCCAGATGATGATGGGCAACAAGGTTATCGCTGTACGTATTAAGCGCAGCGATGTATGGGCACTGTCCGCCCGCGGCGGTCTGGCCCGGCAGTTCTAATCCTTGTGACAAGAATCTTTGATGGGGGAATATTTAATGAAAAAGTTCAATATCACCGTAAACGGTACGGCTTATGAAGTCGAAGTTGAAGAAGTAAAATCCGCTGTTGCAGCTCCGAAGGCTGCACCGGCTGCTCCGAAAGCAGCTCCGGCTCCGGCCGCTCCGGCTGCACCGGCAGCACCGAAAAAGGCTGCTGTAGCCGCTGGCGCTGGTGAGCATTCCATCGATGCTCCGATGCCGGGCAAAATCGTGAAACTCGTTGCCAGCGAAGGTCAGTCCGTTAAGGCTGGCGAAACCCTGCTGATTCTTGAAGCCATGAAGATGCAGAACGAAATTGCTGCTGACGCCGATGGCGTTGTTAAAACCTTCAACGTGGCCGCTGGCCAGAGCGTTAAGGCTCATGAATCTCTGGTTATCCTGGGCTAATTTTATAGCGAATCAGAAAAGAGCACTGCGGTGCTCTTTTTTGCTGTCATATGAACGAATAGACAAATGATAATCTAACTCAATTACCTTGACAAGTCAGTCTGACACCTGTAGAATGTGATTTGTTTCTTAATTAGATGTTGTTATCATTGGGAAGGAGTTATGCTGCTTGAAAAAGTTAATGAGTATATTGCTGGCTGTTCTCGTATGTGTTTTCGCCGTAGGCTGCGGCAGCCAGACAGCCCAGGACAAGAAGGAATTTACTATCGTCACGTCCTTTTATCCCATGTATATTGATGTGCTGAATATCACCAAAGGGGTGGAAGGTGTCAAGGTGGTCAATATGACCAAGCCACAGACAGGCTGCCTGCATGACTATCAGCTCACAACGGAAGACATGAAGACCTTGGAGCAGGCTGATGTATTTGTGGTCAATGGCGCCGGGATGGAAAGTTTTTTGGAAAAGGCTGCCAAGCAAAATCCGAAGATGAAAACCATTGAGGCGTCTAACTATAAAGATATCAACCTTCTTAAAAATGGAGATGAGGAAAATCCTCATGTGTGGCTGTCGGTGACTTACAGTATCGCGCAGGTTAAAGCCATCACTGCCGGACTTTGTGAAGCTGACCCGGCGCATAAGGACGCTTACCGCAAGAATGCTTTGGATTATTGCATGAAGCTGGAGGACTTGAAGAAGGAAATGCACGCGCAGCTTGATGACCTGCCCCATAAGGATATCGTCACTTTTCATGAAGCCTTCCCGTATCTTGCCAAGCAGTTTAAGCTGAACATTGTCAGCGTAATCGAACGTGAACCGGGCACAGAACCGACGCCGCAGGAATTGGAAGACACCATCAAAAAGGTCAAGGCTTTGGACACTAAAGTCCTGTTCACTGAGCCGCAGTATTCGCCGGCGGCTGCAGAAACCATCGCCCGGGAGACAGGTGCAAAAATATACCAGCTTGACCCGGTAGTAACTGGCGAGGCCAATGAAAGCGCTATCGATGCTTATATCGATACCATGAAAAAGAATATGGCGGTGCTTAAAGAAGCTCTGCAATGATGATGAAATGACTTGTCAGCGTTGACAAGTCATTTTTTCTTGCCAAAAGTCAAAAAAACAAATATAATATAATAAAAGTCAAATGGTCAATTGTGATTTATAAATAGTTCGGATTTTAGAGGGTGAGAGAAATGAGCAATATTGCCGATTTGATTGAAGCCTATATCTTGCGGCAGCTGGCTACGCAGCAGGACGGCAAAGTGGAGCTCCGGCGTACGGATATAGCTGATGAGATTTCCTGTGCGCCGTCCCAGATTAGCTATGTGCTGTCCACCCGTTTTACCCAGGACAAGGGCTTTGTGGTGGAATCACGGCGTGGGCTGGGCGGCTTTATCCGCATTGTGCAGGTGCCGGTAAAAAATATGGTCTATGAGGACATGCTCGACAGCATTCATGTGGATACAGAGCTGCCGGTAGTACAGTCCATGATAAAATATCTGTTGCAGCATGAAATGATTACCGGCCGTGAGGCCTCGCTGATGATGCAGTTTGTGGTTTCGATATTCCAGTCGGAATCCATAACGCCTAAGGAACGGGTGCGTATGCTTAAAACTATGCTGCTTACATTGGAGAACTTTTCCTAGGGGGTGTGTTTATGTTATGTGATGATTGTGGCCGTAAGGAAGCGGTGGTGCATATCACCCAGATTGGCGCCAATGGCCGGGTGGAAAAACACCTCTGCGAATCCTGTGCGGCAGGCTATAATGATTTTGTACCGGTACAGCAGGACGGCCGTCATGTGTCTGTGGATGATTTCCTGCGTGGAATTTTCGGCAGTGCACAGGGGCAGGAAAATAAGGCCTCTGGTGGCACGGGCGAGCTCAGTTGTCCGCACTGTGGCATGAGTTACCGTGATTTCCGCCAGACGGGAAAAATCGGCTGTGCGGCTTGTTATGATACTTTCCGCGGTCAGTTGGAACCAATTTTGCGGCGTATTCATGGTTCCAGTGTTCATCGGGGCAAAATTCCGCATCGCAGCGGCGGCACGCTGGAATTAAAACAAACCATTGCCCAGCTTTCACAGCAGTTAAAGGCCTGTGTAGAGCAGGAGGAATATGAAAAGGCGGCGGAGCTCCGTGATAAGGTGCGGGCTTTGAAACAGGAACTGCAGCAGAAGGAAGGAGGCCAGGACCATGAATGAGCTGGATACATTGCTACAGGCCAGCAAAGTGGCCTGGCTGACAGCTGAAGGAGACGATAGCGATGTAGTTCTGGCCAGCCGCATTCGCCTGGCCAGAAATTTACGGCAGCTGCCCTTTCCCAACCGGGCTGACCTGGCGCAGCTGCAAAAAGCCGATGAGAGCCTGCAGGGTGCCATGCCGGCGGTGGAGACAGCACTTGGGGAACACATGACACGGGTGGACATGGAAAGTATTTCCGGTCTGCAGCGTGAAGTACTGCGGGATAAGCAGCTTATCAGCGACAATCTGCTGAAAAATCCCCAGCACCGGACGGTATACTGCAATGACAGCCAGAATGTCAGCGTCATGGTCAATGAAGATGACCATATACGCATACAGTGCCTGACACCGGGACTTAATCTGGAAACGCCCTTGCAGAAGGCTTTTGCCGTGGACGATGCTTTGGAAGGACAGCTCGATATTGCCTTTGATGAAAAGATGGGGTATCTGACAGCCTGTCCTACCAATATGGGTACAGGTCTAAGAGCCTCGGTGCTCCTGCATTTACCGGGCATGGTTTATACCCGTAATGTCAGCAGTATCATCAATATCTCACCGCAGCTCGGGCTGGCTGTAAGGCCGTTATTTGGCGACGAAAAAGAACAGCCGGGCTGTCTGTTTCAGATTGCCAACCAGCTGACACTCGGTTACTCGGAACAGGAACTCATTGATAACCTGCGCGGTGCGGTGACGGAAATCGTCGCGCATGAACGCCGGGCGCGCAAGGCCCTGGCTCTTTACATGAAGGAACGTCTGGAGGATGAAGTCTGGCGTGCCGTGGGGACATTATCTTATGCCCGGCTGCTGTCGGAGAAAGAATTGCTGGAACTGGCCTCACGCCTCCGTCTGGGGCTGGACCTCAAACTCATTCGGGGAATTGCCCCGGAGTGTTATGGTGAGGTGCTTATCAGCGGCCGCAGCAGTTTCCTGCAGAATTTAGCAGAAAATGAAAACCTTACAAAACCGGAAATAGACAGATTACGGGCACAGCACGTACGCAAAATTTTGGAAAGGTACCGCCTGCGCCTGGAGGAATAACTATGGATTATCGAAATCATTTTACCAGCCGGGCAATAAAGGCCATAGAGTTTGCCCAATATGCAGCCCAGGATTTGGAGCAGGATTACATCGGTACGGAACATATCCTGCTGGGGCTCCTGCACGAACGGAATGGGCTGGCGGCCAGAGCTATGGCGGCTTTGGGCATGAGCTTTGAAAAAGCCGTGACGCAGATAAAGCGTATTGTGGCCCAGGAGGCGCAGTATCCTTCGGATAATCCCTATTACACGCCACGTGCCAAACGGGTGATGGAAGGGGCTGTGGAGGAGGCGCAGGGCTTAGGTCACAACTATATCGGCACGGAGCATATTCTTCTGAGCCTACTCGAAGAAACCGAAGGCGCGGCCGTGGAGATTTTTGAGCTGATGGGCGTGGACCCGGACGCGCTGCAGGATGAAGTCATGGATAGAATTGACGGTCAGCACCCCGAAGGTGACGGGCCACTGCCTGAACAGCGGACGGGGCGTCATCAGCGTGGGGGTACACCCTTGCTGAAAAAATACGGCCGTGACCTTAACCGTATGGCCCGGGAAGCGCAGATTGACCCGGTTATCGGCCGGGAACAGGAGATTCAGCGCGTCATTCAGATTCTCTCCCGGCGCACGAAAAATAATCCCATTCTGCTCGGGGAGCCCGGCGTAGGGAAAACAGCTATTGCCGAAGGTCTGGCCCAGCGTATTGTGGAAGGTTCTGTGCCTTATATGCTGCAGGACAAGCTGGTTATTTCCCTGTCCATGGCCTCCATTGTGGCCGGGGCTAAATACCGCGGTGAATTTGAAGAACGCCTGAAGGGGATTATCGAAGAAATCCAGCGGGCCGGCAATGTCATTCTCTTCATTGATGAAATGCATACCCTGGTGGGGGCCGGAGCCGGTGAAGGCGCTTTGGACGCGGCCAATATCCTGAAACCTGCCCTGTCCCGCGGGGAGATTCAGATTATCGGCGCGACGACCTTGGACGAGTATAAGAAACACTTGGAAAAGGACGCAGCGCTTTCCCGCCGGTTCCAGCCCATCATGGTGGAAGAACCGGGCATTGAGGACGCGGAAAAAATCCTCAGGGGCCTGCGCAGCAAGTACGAGGAATTCCATCGGGCCACCATCGAAGATGAGGCCATTACCGCCGCTGTACGGCTGTCACACCGCTACATTACGGACAGGTTCCTGCCGGATAAGGCCATCGACCTGATGGACGAGGCAGCCTCCAAGGTGCGCATGCGGCAGGTGGTGCCGACGGAGCAGATGCATGAACTGCAAAAGAAGTTAGAGCATACGCTGATTGAAAAAGAGGCGGCCATTACGGCGCAGGAATATGAACGCGCTGCCAGCCTGCGTGATAAATCATCGCAGCTGAAGGCCGAATTGTCCGCCAGCAAACAGGTATGGGAGAAAAAAGGCCAGAATCATATCACGGTGACGGCTGAGGACATTGCAGCGGTGACAGCTCAATGGACGGGCATTCCCGTAAGTCAGATAGCTGCCAGTGAGTCAGCTCGCCTGCTGAAACTGGAAAAGACACTGGGGGAACGGGTTATCGGCCAGGCGGAGGCTGTCAAGGCTATAGCCAAGGCCATTCGCCGGGCGCGTTCCGGACTGAAAGACCCCAAGCGCCCGATTGGTTCTTTCCTGTTCTTAGGCCCCACGGGTGTGGGCAAGACCGAGCTGGCCAGGACACTTGCCAATGCCCTCTTTGGTTCGGAGGACGCCATTATCCGCTTTGACATGAGCGAGTATATGGAAAAGTATTCCGTGTCCCGCATGGTGGGAGCACCTCCGGGCTATGTAGGTTACCAGGAAGGCGGTCAGCTGACGGACGCGGTACGGCGTAAACCGTATTCCATAATCTTGCTCGATGAAATTGAAAAAGCCCATCCCGATGTCTTTAATATTTTACTGCAGGTGCTCGATGATGGCCGCTTGACTGACGGTCAGGGGCGTACGGTGGATTTCCGCAACACGGTTATCATCATGACGTCCAATGCCGGTGCCAGCCTGCTTAAAAAGAGCAGCGGCATTATGGGCTTTGCGGTCAGTGGTGACGATGAGCAGAGCGCCGAGGAAAAAGCCGCTAAACAGCGGGTGCTCGATGCGGCTGCGCATACGTTTAAACCGGAATTTCTCAACCGCGTGGACGAACAGCTGGTGTTCCGTCCCCTCGGCCGCCCGGAACTGAGCAAAATTGTCGATATTCTGCTGCAGGACGTCAAGTCACGGCTGGCAGAAAAGGATATTGCCTTGGAGATAAGTCCTTCTGCCCGGGGGAAACTCGTGGAGGCCGGTACGGATTTCAAGTACGGTGCCCGGCCGCTCAAACGCGCTATCCAACGGCTGGTGGAGGACGAAATTGCCGAACTCTTGCTAGCCGGCAAGTTTAAGGCCGGGGATACCATTTGTATCCGCAAGAACGGCAAGGTGCTGGATTTTTCCAGGAAAAGCAAGACGGCAGCCAAACCGCGCAGCCGTAAGGAGCAGGTAAATGTCCCATAATAAATTACTGCCGCCGGGAAAAGGACGCTGGCTGGTGAACTTTCTGACCAACTTTTTCTGGGCCATCGTCTGGCTCGGACGCAGCATAATAAGATTCGTGCAAAAGAAATGCAAATAGCAGGAGGAGCTATGGCTGCAACAGTCCATAGCTCCTTATTCTTTGCTTTTCAGGTAGAAAATATGATACAATAAGGATTAGCTTATTTTTATGGGAGGAAAAATCCTGATGATACAGATGCGTGAGGTCTGTAAGACCTATGATACAGGCGTAGTGGCTTTGAGTCATGTAAACGTGGATATTCAAAAGGGCGAATTTGTCTTTGTCGTGGGCCCCAGCGGTGCCGGTAAGTCCACTTTTATCAAGATGCTTTTCCGGGAAGAACTGCCCACAGAAGGCCGTCTGCTGGTGAATGGTCACGATGTGGTGGAGATGGAACGTTCGGAGGTGCCATATCTGCGCCGTGAGCTGGGGGTAATCTTCCAGGACTACCGCCTGCTGCCGGATAAGACCGTGTTTGAAAACGTGGCCTTTGCCATGCAGGTAATCGAGGCACCGCGCCGGCTGATGCAGCGCAGTGTCAATTCGGTGCTCGACGTAGTAGGCCTGCGTGATAAATACAGGAGTTTCCCCTCACAGCTGTCCGGCGGTGAGCAGCAGCGTGTGGCCATTGCCCGGGCTATTGTCAATAATCCGTCCATCGTCATTGCGGACGAACCTACCGGTAATCTGGACCCGGAAACCAGCTGGGATATCATGGATATTTTCAAGCGCATCAACAGGGCAGGTACCACTATCGTTATGGCCACCCATGACCGCAATATCGTCGATACCATGAAAAAACGGGTAATCGCCATTGAAGATGGCCGCATTGTCCGCGACCAGCAACGGGGAGGCTATGGCTATGAAGCTTAGAACAGGTGAATACTTTATTCAGGAGGTTTTCCACTCCCTGCGCCGCAACAACTGGATGTCATTTGCCTCCATTGGTACGGTGGCTGTGTCGTTATTCGTGCTGGGGGTGTTTCTCATTCTGGTTTTGAATATGAACCGTATGGCCTCCACACTGGAATCACAGGTACAAATCAGCGTTTATCTGGAGGAAGATTTAAGCCGCCAGCAGCGTATTGATTTGCAGAGCAATATCGAAAAAATGCAGGGCATTGATACGGTGAAATTCGTGGATAAGGACGAGGCCAAAGCGCGCTTGTCCGAGCGCCTCGGAGACCAGAAATATCTGCTGGAGGCTTTGGGTGATAAAAATCCGCTGCCCGATGCTTTTGAGCTGACCGTGGTTCAGCCGGATATGGTGGAAACGGCGGCTAAGGCCATTGAGCGTATGGACGGGGTAGAGTCGGCCAAATATGGCCAGGACGTGGTGGAACACCTCTTTGACATCACCCGGCTCATGCGTATTTTCGGTCTGGTGCTGATGCTGCTGCTCGCCGGCGCTACTATTTTTATCATTTCCAATACCATCCGCCTGACGGTGTTTGCCCGGCGGAAGGAAATTGCCATCATGAAATATGTAGGTGCTACGGACTGGTTTATCCGCTGGCCGTTCCTGATGGAAGGCATTGTACTGGGCTGTATCGGCGGAATTTTGTCGGCTATAGCGCTGCGCAGTTTCTACGCGGCTATGGCTGCCAAGATTTACAGCACTTTGGCCTTTTTCCCGCTTATGCCCCAGTATCCCTTTATGAACTATGTGACAGTCGCAATTATTCTGTCGGGCATGGTTATCGGGGCCATCGGTTCGGCCTTCTCCTTGAAACGTTTCCTTGAGGTGTAATTATGGAAAAATGGCAAAAAGTTACGGCGGCTGCTGTTCTGGCTGCTTTTTCCACGTCTACTGCGGCGTATGCCTCTTTGGAAGATGACAAGGCCAGCTACGACAAGCAGGCTGAGGATAAACGGGCGGAAAGCGATGCACTGCAATCCAAGATAGAATCCTTATCCGAGGAAAAACGTGCCATCGATGAAGAGGCTGATGCGGCGATTGCAGAGCATAAATCCCTGCGTGCCGCGCTGGATGAAACCCTGCAGCGTCTGGAACAGAATGAAACGCGCCTTAAGGAAGTTGAGGCCGATTATCAGAAAAAGAGTGATAAACTGGGCAAGCGTGTCCGGGATATCTACGTCAACGGTCAGATTTCCTATTTGGACGTACTGTTCGGTGCTAAGGACTTCTCCGATTTGATGACACGCATGGACCTGCTGAAAAAAGTCATCAAGCAGGATTATGATTTAGTACATTTGGTGCTGAACGAGAAAACAGAAATCGAAACGACGAAAAAGAAACTCGAAAAGGATAAGGAAACCAGGGCTGAACAGGAATTAAAAGCCCGGCGGGCTCGTGAGACGATGGAGGAGAAGGTTCGCAAGCGTCAGGCTATCATCGACCAGATGAAGAATGATAAAGCCACCGTTGACAGACAGTACGATGAACTCATGGCGGCCTCCAAACAGATAGAGGAAATGCTCCGGCGCAGCAGTATGGCTAACATGCCGGCGTCTGCCGGCGGCGGCAATGGCTCCATGATTTGGCCGGTGGGCGGTACGATTACCTCCGAATACGGCTGGCGCGTTCACCCGATTACCGGTACGCAGAAGTATCATAGCGGTATCGATATCGGCGCTGATTACGGTACGCCCATAGCGGCAGCCGCCTCCGGCACGATAGAATATGCCGGCTGGATTTCCGGCTATGGCAATACCATCATCATCAATCATGGCGGCGGTATTACCACCCTGTACGGGCACAATCAGTCTCTGGCCGCATCCGTAGGCCAGCAGGTCAGTCAGGGAGAAACCATTGCTTACTGCGGCTCCACGGGCAACTCCACCGGTCCGCATTGTCACTTCGAAGTGCGGCAAAATGGTGAACCGGTAAGCCCGTATGGTTATCTCTAAACAGAGGTGAAATTGTTGAGTAAGAAAAAGATATGCCTGATAATCGTCCTGACGGCGCTGATTTCCAGCTTTTTGACCGTTGCGGCGCTGGTGAATCTCGCAGGTCTGGGCAAGGAAAGTGCCGGTGATTTACTGCGGTTCTTCGGGGTTAAACGCATGATTGAATCCCGTTATGTGAATGAGGTAAATTCCACCAGTCTTATTGACGGGGCGATAAACGGCATGGTGCAGTCCCTCGGCGACCCGCATTCAATTTATATGAAATCCTCCATGTATAAGACTTTGAAGGAACATACGTCCGGTGCTTTCGGCGGTATCGGTGTTACCATGGGCTTTAAGGATGATAAAGTCACCATCATATCGGTGCTGGAGGGTACTCCCGGGGAACGGTCCGGGCTGAAAGCCGGTGATGAAATCCTGTCCGTTGACGGTACGCCGGTGACGGAGTATCAAAGCGAGGAAGTGGCCATGCATATTCGCGGTGAGGCCGGGACAAAGGTCAAACTGATGATTCACCGCGAGGGCAGTGAGGACACGGAATATACTCTGGAACGGGATATCATCAAGGTGCCGTCTGTCAAGGGCAAAATGCTGGAAGGCTCCAAAATGGGCTATATCCGGATTGCGTCTTTTGGCGAAAACACCGGTGAGGAATTTAAGTCTGAATACGCTGCGCTGGAAAAGGCCGGCATGCAGGGGCTGATTGTTGACTTGCGGCAAAATCCCGGCGGCCTTATCACGAGCTGTGTAGAGGTAGCTGATATGCTCGTGCCCAAGGGCAATATTGTTTCCGTGGTGCAGCGGGATGGCAGCAGGGAAGAATATGATTCCTCGCTGGAAAAGGCTAAATATCCTTTGGTGGTGCTTATTGACGGTAATAGTGCCAGCGCGTCGGAAATTTTAGCCGGGGCCTTGCAGGATAGGGAGGCGGCCACCTTGGTGGGCACTAAATCCTATGGCAAAGGCTCCGTACAGGTCGTGGTGCCGCTCTTCCATGACGATGGCCTGAAACTGACCATTGCCAAGTATTACACACCCAACGGCCGTTGTATTGACGGTATCGGCATTGAGCCGGATGTCACGGTGAATTTTACTGAGGACAGCCGGGAGGATACGCAGCTGAACATGGCAAAAGAAGTTTTGCAGGGAAAAATGTCCCAGCTGTAGGTAATAGGTTGTAACCGCGTGCACAGGGAGGGCAGGCGGTTACAGGTATTGTGGAGTTTTGGGTTATGTTTCGTTCTATCAAGATGCAGATACTGGCGCTGTGTCTGACATCGATGTTTGTACTGGCTGTGTGTATGGGAACAGTCAGCGTATTATCCATAGACCGGCTGACGGTGGATAGTGAAGCGCAGAATATGAACCGGGTGGCGGAAAACCAGCGGGAGCTTATCAATGTTGAACTTATACAGGCTGAAGATGTGACCAATTTCGTGGCCCGCGACATTGAACGCCGTATAGGCAGTCCGGAGGATTTACGCAGTAAAGCTGTCAGGCAGAACGTGGCAGCTGATGCAAATCATTCTTTTCAAAATGCCGTAAGCAACGTGGATTTTATCTGCTCATATTATATATACTATGTTGAGTCACTGGCCGGCACTGAGGACAATCTGTGGCGCGTCCGTCCGTATAATAAGACGGAGTTTGAGCCGCATAGAATAACGCCTGTATCGTCATATGCCCATGATGATGTCAAACATACCAGCTGGTATACGCTGCCGGTCAAAAACGGCAAAGCTGTCTGGGTGCCGCCGTATTACTCAGAAGTTCAGAAACGGTATATGCTATCTTATGTCGTGCCTATTTATAAGGGAGATATCTTAGTAGCTGTGGTGGGCGTGGATATTGACTTTCAGCAGTTCCTGAATCGTATAGAAAAGGTGCCTGAGTATGCCTCCGGCAAGGCATTTTGTACGGATTTGACGGGGAAGATACATTACACGGCTGACAATCCCGAAGGCATAGAGGCCAGCCGCAACGGTCAGCTGCTGCAGCAGGCGAATAAGTTTTTTGTCGCCCCGCGCAATCGCAGTGACCAGCTGGTACGTTATCAGTGGAATGGCGTGGAATATGATACAACAGCGGTGAACCTGCGCAATGGTCTGGCGCTGATGGTGCTGGCACCAGTACAGGAAATTCATTTTATGTCGTTTCTGCGGATAATTCAGCTCGTGGTGGTGTTTATCTTCATGGTGGTATTGTTCTCCTTAATCAGTATTGCCGTGACCAGAAGGCTGACCAGACGTCTGCAGGATTTGATTGCTGTGGCTAACGATATCGCTGCCGGCAATCTTGATGTCGATGTACCGGCCGGCGGCCGTGATGAAATCGGTGATTTAAGCCGGGCACTCGGACGGACGACCAATGAACTGAAAAAATCCATGGATAAAATGGAACGCATGACATATTATGACTCCCTGACAGGTCTGTTGAACCGCCTTGGCCTCGATGAGGCTTTGCGCAAGTGGTGGGACAGGTCACGTCAGGCCGTGCTGATAACCATGGACATCGATGATTTTAAGCTGATAAATGACCTGTACGGTCATGATGCCGGTGATGTGGCCCTGCAGCGCATGGCCGAAATTCTGCAGTCCTTCTTTGGCAGCAACAGTATTGTGGCCCGCAATGGCGGTGATGAGTTCGTCGTGGTCATGCAGAATATTGCGCTCGAGGACGCTTTGCCCCGTATACAGGAATTTGGCATGATGGCCAAGAATTATACGGTGGGCGGTCAAAACTACAGCTTTACCACTTCAGCAGGTTTTTCCGCTTATCCGCAGATGGCCGAAAGTCTGGGGGATTTGTTCCGTCAGTCTGACGAGGCCCTGTACGCCGTGAAACTAAAAGGCAAAAACAACTGCGGCGTCTATGATGAGTCCCTGGCTAATCAGGACAGGAGCCAGCTGGGATTCAACCTGCGGATTGTCAGCAAGAACCTGCCGGCCGCGCTGTGTATTTACCGGCTTGATAAGGGCAATACACTGCTGTATGCCAATGATATGTTCCTGGCCTATGCTGATTGTGCGAATATGAATGAGCTGCAGAAACATATTCATAGCTCGGTACTGAAACTGCTGCCGGCGGAAGAGGTGGAATCCTTCCATCAGGACGTAGATGAGGCACAGGTTTACCATTATCATCTGTGCTCCTGTCAGGGGCGGCGCTTGAAGGTAGCAGTGCGGCGCCGTATCGTCAAACATCCGCTTTACGGGCAGATTTGTTACAGCATTATGACGGAAGAAAAATAAAAATAGGGGTTTACAGCTTAACATAAATATGCTAAACTTCTACATGTAGTTGAATAATAAATGGCAATGGAGCCATGCAGAGTTACTATCCCTGTGGGGATTGGTATCTTTGCATGGCTTATTTTAATGTGATTATGCAAAGGGTGGTATGAAGATGGAAGATTTACTCTATGTAATTCCGGCAAATTCCCGTAAAGAGGATATCGCAGCCCAGTTAAAGGCTCATCCGGAAATCAAATTCGTTTCCCTGGTTGGCGTGGATATGGCCGGCAACGATACCGATGAAAAGATTCCTGTACGGATTTTCCTCAAAGACATGGATGATTTCTACGCTGGTACGGCTGTGCAGACCGACGGTTCTTCCGTTGTGCTGACAGGTATTGCCACCCTGAATAACGCCAAGGTTGATATGCCTATTGACCCCACGGTGAACTGGTTTGTGGATTACAATATGGAATTCTACGATGAGGAAACGGGCAAACCGGTAGGTACCCTGCGTATTCCGTCCTTCCTCGTACATGATGGAAAGCGCGTTGACTCCCGTGCTGTACTGGCTGACACCCTGGATTATGTCAAAAAGGAACTGTTGGCTGCGTTCAAAAAATATCCCAAGATTTCCGGACTGGAAAGCATTGATGGCAATGATGTGGTAGACATTCAGTTCACTTCGGCTACGGAATTGGAATTCTGGGTAAAGACGCCGCTGGAAGAGGCTGCTATTGAAGAAATGTCCGCCTCCCAGGTTATGCAGGAACAGTATTGGGAACGCACGCATGGTGCTGTTCGTACGGCAATGGAAAACTGCCTGCTTGAACTTGATAAATACGGTTTTAAAGTGGAAATGGGCCATAAAGAAGTCGGCGGCCTTAAAGCGCAGATTGACGGCAGCGGCAACATGACTCATGTCTGTGAACAGCTGGAAATTGACTGGCGTTTTGCTGATGCCCTGCAGGCTGCAGATAATGAAATCTTTGTGCGCACGATAGTAAAGGAAACCTTCCGTTCTATCGGCCTCGAAGTAAGTTTCAAGGCTAAACCGATGATTGGCCTGGCCGGTAATGGTGAACATACGCATATCGGTATGGCTGCTGTCACCAAAGACGGTAAGCTGCACAATCTCTTCACGGCTGACGACCAGCGCAAGGACTTCATGAGTGCTGTTGGTTATGGTTCCCTGATGGGCCTGCTCAAAAACTATGAGGCCATCAATCCGCTGGTATCTGCAACCAATGACTCCCTGAACCGTCTGAAACCCGGTTTTGAGGCTCCGGTATGTATCGTTACCTCCTTGGGCCATCGTCCTGACCAGCCGTCCCGTAACCGTACCATTCTTACGGGCCTTATCCGTGACCTCGGCAATCCCTTTGCTACCCGTTTCGAGCTGCGTGCCTGCAACCCGTATACCAACACCTATCTGGTATTGGCGGCTATTTACTCCGCCTGCCTTGATGGTATCAAGACCGCAATACAGCACACGACAGCTGAACTGCTGACGGAACTTTCCAAGGAGGCCGGCGAAGAAGGTTTCTATCTGGAAAAAGACCGCGCTTACCGCAGTGAAAACGATGTATTTGAAGATTATAGTGCTGAAGAACGCGACCGCCTCTTTGGTGCTCCCCCGGCTACGGTTTGGGAAAACATGCAGAATCTGGACAACTATCCGGAGAAGAAAGCTGTTATCACTGCTGGCGGTGCGCTTGATGATACCATTTTGAACGCTTTCCGTGCTGGTGCGCTGCTGCGCTGGAAGACGGAGCTCATCTCCCGTATCATTCCGGAAAACCGCGATATCGTCCGCGCAGCCAAGGAAATCAAGTCTGACTTTGTAACGGATATGGATTCCTACAACTGGAACAAAATCAATGGTATCCGCGCTTATCTGGCCAAGGACAGCATTGATGAAAAGTCCCTGTTCACCCTGCTTATCAACGCCCTGAATGAAGGCGACTACGCCGCTGCATCCGGCCTGCAGGTGGAGATGTACGACAAAATTGAGGAACTCAAAGCCCTCTACGACAGTTACGTCAAGAATATGATTTAATAAGGGTTCGGCCATAAAAGGGAGCTGACTTGTCAAAATGACAGGTCAGCTCCTGTTTTTTAGGGGAAGTTAAATGCTGTGGGCCTGATAATATTCCTAAAATCCATTGTCAAGTGTCATACTTTGTGATAAAATTAACGTCATGTTAGAAAAATAGCAAGGCAATGACGAAGAGGAGTAGGGCTTTTCCTGCGGCAGAGAGAGAAAACGGCTGGTGGAAGTTTTCGTGCAGGGGGCGTGAAGGTCGCTTCGGAGCTTTTGGGCTGAACTTTAGTAGGCGCAAACGTCTGGCCGCGTTAAGGCTTTGAGCTGACTTGTCAGGTTGACATGTCAAATTGACAGGTCAGGAACATTGGTGGTACCACGAAAGTATGCGCTTTCGTCCTTTGGGGCGAAGGCGCTTTTTAGTTTATTGAGGAGGATTACAATGAGCGAAGAAATGGCGCAGGAAAACAACATTCCGAAGGTTTATGACACGCAGTCTTTTGAAAAGAAATGGTATAAGTTCTGGGAGGACAACAAACTCTTCCATGCTGAAGTGGATAAGAGCAAGAAACCTTACAGTATGGTTATTCCGCCGCCGAATGTCACGGGGCAGCTGCATATGGGCCATGCTCTCGACAACACGCTGCAGGATATTTTGATTCGTTTCCGCCGCATGCAGGGTTACAATGCTGTCTGGATTCCGGGTTGTGACCATGCCGGTATCGCTACGCAGGCCAAGGTCGAGGCTGCCTTGCGCGAAGAAGGCACGAACCGTTATGAGCTCGGCCGTGAAAAATTCCTCGAGCGCGTTTGGGACTGGAAGGAACAGTATGGCAACCGCATTATGTCCCAGCTGCGTTCCCTGGGTTCTTCCTGTGACTGGGACCGCCAGCGTTTTACGATGGACGAAGGCTGCTCGGCCGCTGTGCGCGAAGTGTTCGTAAGCCTGTATGATAAGGGCCTTATCTACCAGGGGACGCGCATTACCAACTGGTGCCCGAACTGCAACACGGCTATCTCTGATATCGAAGTGGAGCATGAAAATGAAAATGGTCACCTCTGGCACCTGCGCTATCAGGTAGAGGGCGAGGATAGATATGTGGAAATTGCCACGACCCGTCCTGAGACCATGTTCGGTGATACGGGCGTAGCTGTACATCCCGACGACGAACGTTATAAGGATATCGTAGGCAAGACTTTGATTCTGCCGATTGTGAACCGCCGCATTCCGCTGTTTGCCGATGAATATGTAGACAAGGAATTTGGTACTGGTGCTGTTAAGGTTACGCCGGCTCACGACCCCAACGACTTTGAAATGGGGCTGCGCCACAACCTCGAACAGATTAAAGTCATCAATAACGATGGTACGATGGGCGAGGGTGCTGGCAAGTACAACGGCATGGACCGTTACGAATGCCGCAAGGCGCTCGTGAAAGAGCTCGAAGAACTCGGCGTACTCGTGTCCGTTGAAGAACATGAACACGCTGTTGGTCATTGCTCGCGCTGCCACAGCACGATTGAACCGCTGGTATCCAAGCAGTGGTTTGTGAAGATGGAATCTTTAGCTAAGCCGGCTATGGAGGCAGTTAAAGACGGCCGCATTAAGTTCGTGCCGGAGCGTTTCAGCAAGATTTACCTGCAGTGGCTCGAAAATATCCGTGACTGGTGTATTTCCCGCCAGCTTTGGTGGGGGCACCGGATTCCGGCCTGGTACTGTGATGACTGCGGCAAGACCAGCGTTTCCCGTACGGACCTGACGGAGTGTCCGCACTGCCACAGCCGGCATATTCATCAGGACGAAGATGTACTTGACACCTGGTTCAGCTCCGGTCTCTGGCCGTTTGAAACCATGGGCTGGCCGAAAGAAACGGAAGAACTTAAGCATTTCTATCCGACAGCTACGCTCGTAACCGGTTACGACATCATCTTCTTCTGGGTAGCCCGTATGGTTATGATGGGCCTGGAATTTGGCAAGGATATTCCGTTCCAGCATGTATTCATCCACGGTCTGGTACGCGACAGCCAGGGCCGCAAGATGAGTAAGTCCCTGGGCAATGGTATTGACCCGGTAGAAGTTATTGAAAAATACGGTGCTGATACCCTGCGTTTCATGCTGATTACGGGCAACACGCCGGGCAATGATATGCGTTTCTACTGGGAACGTGTGGAATCCGCCCGTAACTTTGCCAACAAGATTTGGAACGCCTCCCGTTATATGCTCATGAACCTCGAAGGCTTTGACAAGAGCTTTAAGCCGGCAGAGGAAGATTATACGCTGTCCGATAAGTGGATTCTGTCCCGTTATGCGCGTACGGTGCGTGACGTTACGGAAAACCTGGATAAGTTCGAGCTCGGCGAGGCCGGCCGCATGATTTATGAATTCATTTGGAATGAGTTCTGCGACTGGTATATCGAGCTGACGAAGGCACGCCTTTACGACAAGGAAAATGTCCGTGCCCGTAATACGGCCCTGTATGTGCTGTCCACAGTGCTTGAAGGCACACTGCGCCTGCTGCATCCGTTCATGCCGTTCCTAACGGAAGAAATCTGGCAGAAGGTTCCCCATGCTGATGCGCTCAAGAGCATTATGGAAACCAGCTGGCCGGAAGTTAAGGCAGAGTGCATCAGCGACGAAATCGAAGCCGATATGACGGCTATCATGGAAACCATCAAGACCGTCCGCAATATGCGTGCGGAAGTCGGCGCGGCTCCGAGCAAAAAGAGCGAGCTGATCTTAAGCTTTACGGACGAATCCTTGCGCGCTGTATTTACGGAAAACCAGAGCTATCTTGATAAGCTGGCATCTTCGGAACCGATTACGATTCTGCCGGCTGGTGCTGACAAGCCGGAAAATGCTATGGCCGGTGTGGTAAACGGTGTGGAAGTATTCCTGCCGCTTAAGGGACTTATTGATGTGGATAAGGAAACCGCCCGCCTGACCAAGGAACTGGAAAAACTCGACAAGGAAATCAGACGCCTGGCCAAGAAACTGGGCAACGAAGGTTTCCTCGCCAAGGCTCCGGCTGACGTAGTAGCAGGTGAGAAGGAAAAGCTGGCCGGCTACGAGGAAAAGAAAAAATCTGTGGAAGGCCGTATGCAGGATTTGGCCAAACTGAAATAATCGTTAGGAGAACCCTATATGAATTATCAGGAATCGCTGGCGTATTTAGAAAGTCTTAATATTTTTGGTATCAAACTTGGTCTGGAACGTATGCAAAAATTGCTGGCACGTTTGGAGCTGCCGCAGGAGCGGTATCGTACCATTCATGTGACCGGCACCAATGGCAAGGGTTCGGTGTCTGCCATGTTGGCAGGCATCCTGCGCCATTCGGGGATTCACACAGGCTTTTACAGTTCGCCGCATCTCGTTTCCTATACGGAGCGGATACGGGTGGACGGGCAGGCCATCAGTGAGCAGGAATTTGCCGACTGTCTGAGTTCTATCAAGGTTTACATTGACCAGATGATAACGGACGGTGAGGAATGTCCTACCCAGTTTGAAGTATTGACAGCGCTGGCTTTTTTCTACTTTGCCATCAAGCATGTGGAATATGCCGTCATTGAAGTAGGTTTGGGCGGACTTTTGGATTCCACGAATGTCATTGTGCCGGAAGTTTCCGTTATCACCAATGTAACCCTGGAACATGCTGACCGCTGCGGCGGTACGCTGGCCGGGGTGGCCCGGCATAAGGCCGGGATTATCAAGGAAGATGTGCCGGTGGTGACGGCCGCCAAGGGCGAACCATTGGAAATTATCCGTCAGACGGCCGAGGAAAAGAACGCTGACTTGTTTGTGGCCGGTGAAGATTTTTCGACAGAGTTTATCAGCTGTGCGGAAAAATATCAGTGCCTGGAGTTTACCTCCCATTTGCTGGGCGTGGTCAAGGAACCTTATTCCCTGCATTTGTGGGGCAAACACCAGATAGAAAACAGCGCTCTGGCTGTTATGACGGCACAGCTGCTGCATAATACTGATGACAGAATAACCAATAAGACCATCGATGACGCGCTTAGTCTGGTCAGCTGGCCGGCCCGGTTTGAGCGGGTTGATTTGGGTGAACAGAAATGTATTGTTGATGGGGCACATAATCCGGCTGGCATGCAGGCCTTGCGTGAAAGTCTCGATATGTACGTGCCGGCCCCGGAACGGGTGTTCCTGTTAGGGATTCTGAAGGACAAGGATATCGAGTCCATGCTGGATATTCTTCTGCGTCCTAATGATACCGTGGTGGTTACAGTACCGCATTCGGAAAGAGCGGCTGACCCGCAACAGCTGGCACAGAAGGCCGCTGCCCATGTGCAGCACGTGGAGGCCATAGCTGATAACAGCCAGGCGCTGGAACGTGCTTTGGAACTGGCCAATAAGGAAAAATTATTGGTGCTGGCCGGCTCTTTGTATCTGGTGGGCGGCGTGCGTAAATTGCTGCTGGATAAGAAAGGGGGAGAATGATGGAAAAACAAAAATCCCCGGAAATAACGGCAGTGGAGCAGCGGCGTAAGGCCGCGATGCGGAAGAGATGGCAGCAGCGGTTAGAAAAGTGGGCGTGGTATGGTGTGCTGGCAGAGGCCTTTTTTCTGCCATTGTTTCCTTCGCTGGCAACTGTGGCCCTGCTTATCACCACGGTGATTACGGCTTTGCGTTTCCGCGTTGATGAGGAGCTTGTCTTTCGGCAGCTGCCCTTTGATGTGCCGGTGGGGCTGTTTGTGCTGTTAAGCGCCCTGTCGATCCTTGTATCGCCGGACAAGGGGTTCAGTTTTTATAACTGGTATAATCTCGTAGGTGTTTATGTGCTGACCTATCTGGTGGTGGGGCAGAACCTGCGCAGTGTCCGGCAGGTAAAGGAAATTCTGGCGGTATCGGCGGTCGTGGCCGTACTCGTGCTGCTGTACGGTTTCCATCAGTTCCTGTTTGGCATTGATATAAGCTCCATGAAATGGGTGGACGGTGAGGCTTTCCCGGAACTAAGAAAACGCGTGTTTTCCACTTGGGAAAATCCCAACATTCTGGCCGGTTACCTGGACGCTGTTATCTGCATAGCCCTGGGGCTTTTCTTAAAGTGCGGCACCAGGCAGAAACGCATTGTTCTGGGCGTATTTATGGCAGCGGCGGCAGCCTGCCTGGCCATGACTTATGCCCGTGGTGCCTGCCTCGTGATTGCCATTATCTTTGCGGTCTACGGCATGCTTAAGGACTGGCGTGTGCTGCTGGCCTGTGTGGCTGTGGGGGCAGTGCTCCTGCTGTCTGACCAGGTTCTCTATGAGCGCCTGACTTCGGTCTTTACCAAGGTCGACACTTCTTCGGAAATGCGTCTGGCCTTTTGGGAAAGCACCGTGGCGATGATTCAGGACCATCCCTTCCTGGGTATAGGCTGGGGTGCTTACTGGATGGTATATCCCGAGTATGATTTCTACCTGCAGGGGGCGGATATCCGCATTGTCCATGCGCATAATCTGTATCTGAATTACATGGCAGAAATCGGTATCCCAGGGGCAATTTCCTTCTTTTGGCTGTTCTTTGGCTCGATGTGGCTGGCTTTGTGGCAAAAGTTTAAGCCGGCCGAACCTGTACCCCAGGAGCCGACGCCCTTTGACTACAATGCGGAGACGGCGGCTGATGTGGAACTGAAAAACGTTGCTGACAGTGTTCAGACTGATGACCTGCCGCAGGATCCGCCCGTGTGGAAGGATTTTTGCGACTGGCAGGATTACCGGCTGCTCGGCGGCCTGTCGCTGGGCCTGGGGCTGGCCATGATATCGGTGGCTCTTAACGGCTTTACCGATGACCTGCTGTTTAATATTCCCACGTCCATGTTCCTGTGGACGCTGCTGGCGATGATTGCGGCGGTAGCTGAGTTTAATCAGCCAGCGGAAGAGGAAAGCGAGCCTGCGCCGGTGGAAGAACACATAAGTGACTGGGGGAATGCACTGGGAACAGACGCGTCCCCGGAAAAAACGGAGGACGATCCGTTTGCCAAAATGTATGCTGACCCGGTGCCTGAAAAAAAACAGGCTGAGGTGAAGGCTGAAACAAAAGCTGCCGCCCAAACTGAACCTGTGGCGGAGGAGAAAGCAGCTGCTAAGGCAGAAAAGCCTGCTGTGGAGACTGCGCTAGCTATGGAGACTGCCCCTGCGACGGAAACAGTAGAAACAGCGGAAAAAGCGGAAAAAGCTGCGGCAAGCGAAGGCGAGTCACAGTCCCCTGCCGAAGTTAAAGATGAAGTAAAAAACGAAGTTAAAGACGCAAGAGTCCAGCTAAAAACAACAGGGGAGGAAAAGCACGATGAAAAGTCCGACGACCATATCAAAGGCGACCATTGACCGGCTGCCGCTTTATTTCCGCACCCTGCGCCTGGCTCAGGACGAGGGGATTGATATTATTTCCTCTGATGAGCTGGGACGCCGTTTAGGCATAACGCCGGAGCAGATTCGTAAGGACCTGGCCTCCTTTGGGCAGTTTGGCAAAAAAGGCGTAGGCTATTACGTCAATGAGCTCAAACGCAATGTGGGCGAGATTCTGGGACTGAACAACCACTGGAACATTGCCATTGTGGGCATTGGTCATCTGGGAGCAGCCCTGGCCAATTTCCATAACTTTGTTAGTCTGGGTTTTAATCTGGTGGCACTGTTTGACGATGACCCAGCGGTTATTGGCACGACGGTAAATCATGTCAAGGTGGAAGACACGGAGAACATGGCCCAGATAGTGCAGGAACGTAATATTCATATCGGCATTATCGCCGTACCGGCAGCTTTTGCCCAAGGGGTTGCTGATAAACTGGTGGCGGCAGGTGTCCGGGGGATTTGGAATTTTGCCCCCATTAAGATGGAAGTGCCGGAAGGTATGCATATTGTCAACGAAGATTTGTCGGTAGGACTCAGCAGTTTGTCTTATCACATAAGCCATAAATGATATGATTATAATAAGTAAGCTTACGAAAAGTTTCCCGTACAAGACCAAGCAGGGAACAAAAAGTGAAAAGCTGGCCGTGGAGGGACTGTCGTTGACAGTCCCTTCTGGCCAAATATTCGGCTTGTTAGGCCCTAATGGTGCCGGTAAAACGACGACGATTCGCATGCTCACCATGCAGTTAAAGCCAACCGCCGGCAGTATCTCCTATAATGGGCAGGATATAGCCAGCCAGGGACAGCAGGTCAAAAGCCTGATAGGTGTGGTACCGCAGCATGTCAATTTTGACCAGGATTTGACCGTAGGGGAGAATCTGGAACTGCATGGACGCCTGCACCGTATGCCGCGTGAAGAGCGACGCCAGCGCATTGCTGAGCTGCTCGACTATGTCGAGCTCAGCGAGGTGATAAATGAAAATGTGCGGCGGCTGTCCGGCGGTATGAAACGGCGGCTGCTCATTGCCCGGGCGCTTATGCATAAGCCAAGGATTCTGTTCATGGATGAGCCCACAGTGGCGCTCGACCCGCAGGTGCGGCGCCGGATTTGGGATTTAATCCGGGGACTGGCCCGTGATGGCGTTACGGTTTTTCTGACCACCCATTACATTGAGGAGGCCGAAAGTCTGTGCCAGCAGGTAGCTATTCTTAACAAGGGAAAATTGATAGCCCTGGATACGCCGGAAAATTTCAAGGAGCAGCTGGGCAAGTTCACCGTGGAATGGGACGGCGAGGAAGGGCGCAGCTACCGCTTTTTCACGGACAAACAGGCAGCTGCAGCCTTTGCCGGGAATCTTGAAGCAGCAGGCGGTATCCTCATTCGTCCGACGAATTTGGAAGACGTGTTCATTGAGCTTACAGGGCATAAGGAAGGAATCTGACCATGGAAATGTTATATGATACCTGGACGGTGTTCTGGCGTGACTGGGTGGTTCTGAAACGGCGGCTGACTAAGTTTATCCTGGCACGCATGGTGGCGCCTATGCTGTATCTCGTGGCTTTCGGCTGGGGACTGGGGCGCAGTATCAACGTGGGCAGCGGCAGTTATCTCGATTTTCTCGTGCCGGGAATCCTGGCACTGAACTCGATGAACATCAGTTTTAACAGCATTACGCCCGTACATGCGGAGCGCATATATCATAAGAGTCTGGAAGAATATATTCTGGCACCGATACGGCCGGCCGCTTATGTATTAGGAAAAGTTCTGGCCGCGGTACTGCGCAGTATGCTTTCCAGCCTTATTATTCTGCTGTTGGCCTATGCCTTTGGGGCACATTTGCATTTGTCGGCGCTGATGGTCGTGGTGCTTATTTTGAATGCCGTTATCTTTGCCGAGGTGGGTTTTTTTGCGGCCATGAAAATCAGCACTTATGAGGAAATGAGCCAGGTAAACACTTATATCCTGCTGCCCATGTCCTTTTTATGCGGTACTTTTTTTGCGACCCAGGCCTTGCCGGCGGCAATCCGCGTGGTTATCGAAATATTGCCGCTTACACACACGAGTATGCTGCTGCGCAGTATGGGCAGTGGTGCCGGTGCTGATGGCGTTTCGCTGCTGGTACTGGCAGTATATGCCCTGGTAGGTTTTGTTTTAAGCCGGCAGGCTTTTGTGAAACTGATAAAATAAGCGGCTCTTGGAATCACGCGCCTGGTATTTATGAACGTTTATCTTTACATTGACACTATCTATGTAAGAGTTTATAATAGACCTTGTGAGGAAATCACAATTTTTATTCAATTACATAAGAGGAACAGGTGCTGGCCGGCGCACATCCGGCAGCTGAAAAGAGAAGCTGGTTAAAGACCAGCGCGGTCCCGCCACTGTAAGGGGAGCGAACCTGCATAGTTAAGTCACTGGAAATGCATATTTCCGGGAAGGCGCAGGCAAGCGATGAACCAAGCCAGGAGAACTGCCTGTTTGACAATCACCGTTGCGGCCAAAGGGAGGCTGCTGAACCTGCGAGCGATGGGGAGGGGATTTTTCGTCAGGATTCTTTATGATGAAATAGACACCTTTTGCGCGCAGGCGTGAAAGGTGTTTTCTTATGTGGAAAAATGCAGGAGGTATAAGTTATGAAGAAATGGCAAAAGACGTTAGTGGCAGCTATTGCCTGCGGTGCAGCATTCTCTATGAGCTACGTTCCGGCAGAAGCAGCCTACCAGCTCAATGAAGAGGTTAAGGCTCCGACCAAGGCTTTGAAACAGGCATCAGAAATCGGAGTGCTGAAAAACGAAAATCCGGCAATGGCTAATCTGGCCAACAAGGACGCCATTGTAGTTATGACTTTTGGTACGACTTATAAAGATACGCGGGCTAAGACCATTGACGCCACGGTGAAGGCTATTCAGGCTAAGCACCCGAATACGAAGGTAGTAACGGCTTATACTTCCCACATCATCATCAATCGTGTGAAGAAGAATGAAGGCATTACTTATCCGACGCCGGAAGAGGCACTCGAACAGCTGAAAAAAGAAGGCTACACCCGTGTGGCTCTGGCCAGCCTTGATGTAATTCCCGGTATGGAATACAACTATGATATCGGTGTTTACCACAACTACAAAGACCAGTTCAAGAAGATGACTTTAGGCACTTCGCTGATGTATTGGCAGGGTCAGGAAGAACAGGCTGATGATGTGGCTGAAACCATCAAGGCTCTGTCCACGCAGTTCCCAAAACAGGGCAAAGATGACGCCATTCTGATTATGGCTCATGGAACGCCACAGGTATCCAACGCTTACTATTCCGTAATTCAGGCAAAACTGGATGAAGCCGGTTATAAGAACGTATATATTTATACGGTAGAAGGCTGGCCGAATCTGGAAACTGTTCTGCCCAAGCTCAAGAAGAACGGCATTAAGCATATTACCATGATGCCACTGATGATGGTAGCTGGCGACCATGCTAACAACGATATGGCCGGCAAGGAAGAAGATTCCCATAAATCCATTCTGGAAAAGGCTGGTTTCAAGGTAGACGCTTATATTCATGGCATTGGGGAAAACAAGGCTATCCGTGATCTTTATGTAAAACGGGCTGAAGATGCCTGGAATGCTCTGGAAAAATAAGATTTCACCATATTCATCTAAATGACACTGACATAGCTATAGCCGCTTGCCCTATCGGTCAGAAAGGGGTGAGCGGCTTAGCGTGTATTTGACAGGGGTAAATCATCATAGTATGATAGGCAAAGACACTATTGTTGTATGGAGGTTTTTGATTCATGAGTGGAATCTTTTATGGTATTGGTGTGGGCCCTGGTGACCCGGAGCTGCTGACGGTGAAGGCTATCAAAGCGATTGAAAATGTTGATGTGCTGATTGCGCCGAAAACGGAGAAGAAAGAAGGCAGCGTGGCCTTGACTGTGGCCAAGCCTTATCTGAAAAAAGACGTGGAAATTGTTTATCAGGTTTTCCCGATGGTAAAGGGCTTTGCAGAAAACAGCACTGAGGCCTGGGAGGCCAATAAGCAGGAGATTCTGGCGCTGCTGCAGGCCGGCAAAAACGTGGCGTTCCTCACCATTGGCGACCCGATGTTCTACAGCACCTATATCTACATATATCGCTTGCTGGAGCATGAGGACGTGGAGATTAAGACCATTCCGGGGATTCCGGCTTTTGCCGCCATCGGCAGCCAGCTGGGTTATCCCATTGTGGAAGGCGACGATGTGCTTACGGTTATTCCGGCTACAGCCAGCCCGGAAAAGGTGGAAAAAGCCATGCAGGCCGCTGATAATGTGGTACTCATGAAGGTTTACAAAAACTTTGAGGAAATGGTTGATTTGCTGGCCAAGAATGATATGGCGGAGCAGGCAGTGCTCGTCAGCCGCGCCGGCCTTGATGATGAGAAAATCATTTACAACGTGGTGGCGCATAAAAAGGATAAGCTGAACTATCTGTCGACGATTTTAACCCGTAAAAATTAAATGTTCCATAAAGATAGGGGACGATGAAATTGAAGGGCTATGTAAAAATAATCCTGTCCATTATGATGATGGCACTGGTGCTTGCTGGATGCGGTCAGGAGGCGGCCAAACCTGCTGACAAGTCAGTTTATGCCACCCTGACTGATGACCTTGGACGTCAGGTGGAACTAAGCAAGAAACCGGCCAGAATTGTAGTGACATCGGCATCGTTTTTGGAGCCTTTGGAGGCGGTGGGAGGTGCTGACCTGGTAGTCGGCCGGCCAGATTCCCGGACGAAGATGCCAGAGTTTGCCAAAGACCTGCCCAGTGTCGGCAAGGTTTATCAGATTGATACGGAAAAGATTATCGCCTGCCAGCCGGACCTCGTGATTATCAACAAGGGCATGAACGAAAAATTGGTTGATACCCTGGAGGCTAACGGCATTAAGGCACTGGTGCTCGATATGAAGAGCTATGCTGATGTGCAGAAGGAAGTAGGCACCTTGGCGGTGGTAACCGGCAATAAGGAGAAGGGCGAACAGCTCATCAAGACGATGGATGAGAAAATTGCGGCGGTAAAGGCGCGTATACCGCAGGAAAAACGCCGGGTATCCATCATTCATAGTACCAGTCAGGGGCTGACAGTGCAGCTCGAGGGCAGCATTGCCGGTTCGGTTGCTAAGATGCTGGGTTGGGAGAATGTAGCCAGCGGCACCAAGCCGCTCGAAAAAAATCCTGACGCTGCTCCTTACAGCATGGAAACCCTGGTGGAGCAGAACCCGGAAATCATTTTTGTTACGAGTATGGGCAAGCTGTCAGCTATTAAGGCTAGTATGGAAGAAACCATGCAGGGCCCGGCCTGGCAGAGTATTCCGGCAGTACGGGAAAAACGCGTTTATTACCTGCCACAGGAGCTTTTCCTGCTGAGTCCCGGCATTCATTACCCGGAGGCCGTAGAGACGATGGCAAAATGTGTTTATCCTGACGCAAAGTAAAGGACATATTATATATGATGACAGCAGATTTTTCTGCAGGCGGAAAACGGCGGACGCTCATGATGTTAGCGTTGGTCGTTTTTGCCTGTTTGGGGATAGTAATAAGTATAGTGAAAGGCTCGGTCGACATTCCCGTGGGGGAAGTGCTCACTTTGCTGACCGGTACGGAAAGCAGTCCGCAGGGGCAGATTATCTATAACATACGTCTGCCGCGAACGCTGGTAGCTGTTTTGGTGGGCGTGAATCTGGCACTGGCCGGGGCGATTTTGCAGGCCGTGATGAAAAATCCTCTGGCTGACCCGCATATTATCGGCATATCAGCCGGGGCTGGGCTGCTCGGAATACTGGTCATGCTGGCCCTGCCGGCATACGCTTATCTGGTTACGCCGGCGGCGTTTGTCGGGGCTATGGGTGCGGCAATGCTCATATATGTACTGGCCTGGAAAAACGGGATACGTCCCATTCGCATTATCCTGGCTGGTGTGGCGGTATCAGCGTTTCTTAGTGCCGGTATATCGGCACTGTTGATATTTTACAGCGACAGGGTGCATAGTGCTTTGATGTGGATGGTGGGCGGCCTGTCGGCGCGCAGCTGGCCACAGGTGGAAATGCTTTGGCCGTACACGGCCATATGTGTGGTTCTGTCCTTGCTGGCCGCCCGGCATTTAAATATTTTGCAGCTCGGCGATGAAATGGCAAAGGGCTTAGGTGTGCGCGTGGGCCTGACGCGGATAATTCTGTCAGCTTTGGCGGCGCTATTGGCAGCCAGTGCGGTTTCCGTGGTAGGGCTGCTGGGATTTGTAGGCCTGATTGTGCCGCATACGGCCAGGCTATTGGTGGGCTCTGATCATCGGATTATGCTGCCGGCCACGGCCTTGTTGGGCTGTGGTGTGGTGACGCTTTGTGATACCATTGCCAGAACAGTTGTAGCGCCAGTGGAACTGCCGGTAGGGATTATCATGGCTGTTTTGGGTGCGCCCTTTTTCTTGTATCTGCTGAGGAGGGAACTGTGATGGAGCTGGCAGTAAAGAATTTACAGGTGTCCATCGGGGATAAGGAAATTCTGCACAGTGTGTCGGCTGTGTTCCCACAGGGCAAGCGTACCGCCATTATCGGGCCGAATGGGGCAGGCAAGTCTACGCTGTTGAAGGCTTTAGCAGCTATCAACACTGATTATCAGGGAGAGGTTCTGCTTGGCGGACAAGAAATCCGCGCCCTGGGGCGTAAGGCCATTGCCCGGAAAATTGGGATTTTGCTGCAGGGAGCGGTGGCTCCGCCGGATACCACCGTGCGCCAGCTGGTCGATTACGGCCGTTTCCCCTACCGCAGTCTGTTTTCGCGTGATGTAAAGCAGGACAGGGAAGTAGTGGAGTGGGCCATGGCGGCGACGCAGGTGGTAAAGCTGGCTGACCGTCAGGTGCAGACACTTTCCGGCGGCGAACGGCAGCGCGTATTTTTGGCTATGGTACTTGCACAGCAGCCACAGATTTTGCTGCTGGACGAACCTACTACGTATTTAGATATTGCCCATCAGCTGGAAGTTATGGATATTGTGGTGCGGCTGAACAAGGATTACGGCATGACGGTTATTATGGTGCTGCATGATATCAATCATGCGCTGCAGTATGCTGATGAAATCCTCATTCTCAAAGATGGTTTGATTAAAGCGCAGGGGAATCCCGGTGAGGTTATGACAGTTGAGCGCCTCGCGGATACGTTTGGGGTAAAGGCTGATGTGTTTGTCAACAGTCAGGGCAAGAGCGTTTTGTCACCGCTGGAATTAGTTAAATAATATGTATGGGGAAAGTATCCTGTACTAAGCAAGATGAGTCCGTTGCGTTTGGCAGCGGACTTTATTTTTTTATGAAAAACAAATGAAAAATATTTCTATTTGTAAATGAGAATCCTTGACAAGTGTTATTGATATGCGTTATCATGTGTTAAGTAGAAATAATCTCATTATCATTATCAAGAATTTTTATTAGGAGGCGTTGATTTTGACATTGAAAGACGGTAAAACCGGCATGACGCTGAAGATTCAGCAGATTGGCGATTCCGACCTCAAAGAAAGATTGATGACCATGGGGCTTACCCCGGGGACTAAGGTAAAGGTATTGCGCAGTGCTCCGTTGGGTGACCCAATTGCTATTGGTGTTCGTTCGTATAACCTGGCTCTGCGGCGTGACGATGCGGCTAAAGTTCAGGTGCAGCAGGTGAATTAAAAGTCCTTGGACGTAAAGAATGAACAGAGGAGATGTATAAACAACAATGTCAACATTAGCAGTAGCACTTACCGGTAACCCTAATGTGGGTAAATCCACTATCTTTAACGAACTGACGGGAGCCCGTCAGAAAATCGGCAACTGGCCGGGGGTTACGGTAGATAAAAAAGTCGGTTATACCCGTCATAATGACCGCGCTATTTCCATCGTGGATTTGCCGGGAACTTACAGTATCAATGCCCGTTCACCGGAAGAAAAAATCGTTATCGATTATCTCATGAACACGAAACTTGACCTCGTGGTGGACGTGGTGGACAGCTCCAACCTCGAACGCAACCTGTTCCTGACGATTCAGCTCATGGAGCAGGGGATTCCTCTCCTTATCGACCTCAATATGCAGGATGATGCTGAGCGCCGTGGTATCAAGATTGACTGCCGCAAGATGGAAGATGCTCTGGGTATGCCTGTGGTGGAAACCGTAGGCCGCAGCAGCAAGAGCACGAAAAAGCTGCTGGATGTGTTCACCAGCACGGTGATGGATAACTACCAGCCCAGCGACCGCGTAAAGGCTCATATCGCCAAGGTGCAGGAAATCAAAGCCAGCAGCAAGAGCGAAGACCAGAAGAATGAGGAAATCATCGAAGCTCGTTACGCATTGATCGATACGGTCATGTCAGAAGCCGTTACGGTCAAGAGTGTAGGGGCCGATATGTCCGAGAAATTGGATAGATTCCTGGCCAATGGCATTCTGGCGCTGCCGATTTTCCTGGCTATCATGTATGCGGTCTTCAACATCACTTTTGAATGGATTGGCCAGCCGATTGCTGATGCGCTGGATGCAGCCATCAATGAAGACTTCCTGGAATTTGCCAAGGAATATCTGGAAGCTGCCGGAGTGGCTGAGTGGATGGTTTCGCTTGTCTGCGATGGCGTTATCGCCGGCGTAGGTGCTGTATTGACTTTCGTACCGCTGATTTTCGTCCTGTTCTTCTGCCTGTCCTTCTTAGATGGCACGGGCTACATGGCTCGTATCGCCTTCATCATGGATCCGATCATGCGCCGCTGCGGCCTGACCGGTAAAGGCGTCATGCCGCTGATGATGGGCTTTGGTTGCGGTGTGCCGGCCGTAATGGGCGCGCGTGCGTTGGATTCGGAAAAAGACCGCATGGTTTCCATCATGGTTACGCCGTTCCTGACCTGCGGTGCAAAACTGCCGATCATGGCTCTGTTCGCTGCGATGTTCTTCCCGGATAATGCCGCCGATATCGTGTTCTCCATGTACATCATTGGTGTGGTTATGGCCATTGTTGCTGCTAAATTGCTGGGCAGCACGGTATTCAAAGATGGTGGTTCCACCTTCCTGCTGGAACTCCCGCCGTACCGTATGCCGGACATGAAGACGGTTCTGCTGGAAACCTGGGATAAGGGCAAAGGCTACCTCATCAAAGCAGGTACGATTATCTTTGCTGCCTCCGTTCTGCTGTGGGTTATGTCCAACTACAACTTTGACGGCCCCTGTGAAATCAATGAATCCATTTTGGCAACCCTTGGCAACTGGATGAGCACCATCTTTGTGTTCCATGGCTTTGCTACCTGGGAGGCTGGTGCTGCACTCCTGTCCGGTATCATGGCCAAGGAAACTGTAGTCGCAACTATCGGTATTCTCTATGGTGCTGACGATGTTTCCACGGAGGCAGAAGACGCTGTGGAAACGGCTGATACCCTGCTGAAAACCGGCATGGCTACGAGCTTTACGGCTCTGTCGGCATTTGCCTTCATGATTTTCTCCCAGCTGTATACGCCCTGCGTAACGGCACTGGGTACTATCAAGAAAGAGGCCGGCGGCTGGAAGTGGATGGGCTTCTCGGCTGTGTACATGTTTGCCATCGCCTGGGTCGTTTCCCTGCTGGTATATCAGATTGGCCGTCTGCTGGGCTTCTGATTTAGTTTTACCAAATAAAGACAGGAGGAATTCTTATGGCAACCTTTGTGGTAGGAGCTGTACTGGCTGTGGCTCTGTTCTTTGCCCTGCGGCATGTTTATGAAAACTTCCGCGATGGCAAGCATGATTGCTGTGGTACTGAAAGCTCTGGTTCCGGCTGCGGCTGTGGTTGTGCCGGTTGTCAGGGCGTTCCTGAAAAGAAATAAAAAAATCGCTCTTCTCGTTAGGGAAGGGCGTTTTTTATGCAGGAAAATAATAGTGAAAAGCGAAATAAAAAAGTAGTAAGGAAGAAATTGCTGAATCTGTGGCAAGCGATGGGAATTGAAAGGGAAAGCGGTGATTTAAATGACTAAACCACAGGCCAGTATAAAGACACTGTTTATCATCAGTATTATTGTTTTGACAAGTGTACTGCTGGCAATTCAGACGTTCATCAATATCGGACAGTTTAAAAACGGTATGGAGGAACAGGTAAAGGCGGCTTTATCTGCCCAGGCCGGTGAGATTGCCGGGAAATTGGATCAGCGCATACTGCAGGTGGCCCAAAAGACCAGCGGTTTGGCGCGTGGCATATCGCAGCTGAAATCTTATGACACCGATGTGATGTTTGGCATGGCAGATGGCTATGTGCTGTCTGACCCGCTGGTTATCGGCAGCGGCTTTTGGTTTGAACCGCGTGCTTATGAGGAAAGCATTGAGTTTTACGGCCCGTATCGCGCTAAAAATGCCAATGGTTCCGTTGATTTGGACATGAGCTACAGCAATGCCGAATACGGCTACAATAAAATGGATTGGTATACGAATGCCATGAAAGCCCCGGGGACAGTGGCCTGGACGGGGCCGTATCTTGATGAAGTCAGCGGCACTACCATGCTGACCAGTGCGGCTGCTGTGCAGAAAAACGGTAAGAGCGTTGGTACTGTTACGGTAGATATCGGCATTACGGAATTAGAAGACTATGTCAAAGGGATAACCATTGGTACGCATGGTTATGCTTTCCTTGTCGGACAGGATGGTTATTATCTGGCCACGCCTGATGCTGATAAGAACATGAAAACCAAAATCACCGAGGAAAGCAATAAGGAGTTAGCGGCCTTTGGTCAAAAGGTTGTTAACCTGAGCAATCTCGACCTGACAGAAACGGCGGCTTTTGGGGAGGACAGCTATGTTATGGCTGCGCCGCTCTGCATTGATAATATGAAACTGGTGCTGGTTGCACCCAAGGCCGATTATCAGGGAGCTATTACCCGTTCCATCTGGATAAGTGTTATCATGGCGCTGGTGGTTATGATTATCCTTTGTGCCGCCATGATTATCATCTTTAACCGCCGGGTGGGCGGCCCAATTGAATACCTTATGCAGGAGGCTGGTAAGATTGCTGATGGTGACCTCACAGGCAGGGTCAATGCCGATGCCAATGACGAAATGGGTAATTTGGGGGTATCCCTTAACAATATGATAAAGAATCTGCGCGGCGTAATCAGCAGTGTCAATGAAATGGCCAAGGATGTGGCCATTGCCAGCGAGCAGCTCACGACCAGTGCTGACCAGTCGGCGCAGGCTTCCCACATGGTGGCTGACAGCATTGTTTCCATTGCCGAAGGCGCCAGCGAACAGGCTGTTGAAGCCAGCAACATTCAGGCAAATGCCGAGCAGGTAACAGAGTCGGCTCAGGGCATTGTAAAGGATACCCAGCGTGTCTTTGATAATGCTGTTCATGCCAAGGAAAAAATCAATTTGGGGCGTAATTCCATCGAAGATGCTGTGCAACAGATGAATAACATCACCGCCAGCACAGACAGCATTCAGGCCTCCATTGAAAAACTCAATGACAGTTCACAGCAGATTGCCGATATTGTGCAGATGATTACCAGCATTGCCGAGCAGACAAACCTGCTGGCGCTTAATGCGGCGATTGAAGCAGCCAGAGCCGGTGATGCCGGCCGCGGTTTTGCAGTGGTGGCAGACGAAGTGCGCAAGCTGGCAGAAAGCTCGAACAACTCCTCGCAGCAGATTGCCCAGCTTGTCAATGCCAACCTTGAAGATATGAAGTTGGCAGTCGAAGCCAGCCGCAGCGGAGCGCAGAGCGTGCAGGCAGGTATTGAAACGGTCAAGTCTGCTGATCAGGTCTTTGCCGATATTGTCAATGTAATTGATGATTTGACAAGTCAAATCCAGAAAATTGCTCAAGGCATTGAGAGCATGGCCAGTGACAACGAGCGTATGCTGCAGGCCAGTGTGACCATAGCCGAGACCAGCGGCAAGAATTCCGATGAGGCTCAGTCCGTATCCGCTGCCGGTGAGGAGCAAAGCGCCTCCATGCACGAGATTTCCGATGCTGCCCGTAATCTTGCCAAGCTGTCCAGCGATTTGCAGGAAGAAATGAAGAAATTTAAATTGTAAAACGATTGTGTTATAAAACGAACAGCGCCTGATTATTGGTATAATCAGGCGCTGTTTCATTTTACGGCATTTTTATGGTTCAAAATTGTCAGTGTGTGTTGTTATGGGAAAATTTTTTCACATAATATTTGTTAGAATGAAGTTAAGAAAGTCAGATATTAGCGAATGTGGAGGAAATAATGTGTAAGGAAAGTATTATTAAAACTCGTATTGATGATGCTAAGGAGAGACGTGTCGAACTTCATGCGCATACAAAAATGAGCCACTATGATAGTGTAGTATCAGCTAAAGATTTGATAATGACTGCAGCCAGGTGGGGGTGGGAGGCAATTGCCATCACTGATCATGGTGTAACACAGGCGTTTCCAGAGGCTGTAAAGACTGTGGTTGAGAATAATTTAAACCTTAAAGTGATATATGGAATGGAAGGATATATGACAGGTGAAGATTACAAGCAAGGAAGAGCTAATCATGTATCTATTCTGGCTAAAAATATAGAGGGGATATATAACCTGAATGAGCTTGTGAGATTATCTTTTCGCCATATGTTTAGGCAAAATCGCATTCCTAAAAATAAAATAGATAAATACAGGGAAGGATTGCTTATCGGTTCGGCTTGTATAGCTGGAGAATTATTTCAAGCAATCATTAAAGGAGAGAGTGATGATAAACTTATCGAAATTGCAAATTTCTATGATTATTTAGAAGTACAGCCTTTGGGGTATTACAGGCATTACATGCTTTATGATAATTATTGGATTCAAAGTTTTAAAACAGAAGAGGATGCACAGAAGGTTATTTATAAGATAATTGAATTAGGGGAAAGGTTGAACAAGTTAGTGGTGGCTACAAGTGATGTCCATTTTCTCGATGAAGATGATGCTGATATTCGTGCGGTTCTTAAGCATGCAATGGGATTTCATGATGCTGATAAACAGCCTCCTTGTTTTTTGCGAACGACAAAGGAAATGCTGGATGAATTCAGTTTCCTTGGTAATAAAACAGCTTATGATATTGTTGTGAAAAATCCACGATTACTTGCAGATATGGTTGAAAAAATTGTACCTATGCCAACTGGCGATGATACAAAATTAATGTTAAATTTAAATGATGTAGATAAAATGGAATCATGGGACGATGGGATATTTAGAATGTCCGTCATAAAGAAAATAGCTAAGGTTACGGCAGAAAGTTATTTAAGACATTATATAGAAGAAAGAAAAGTAAACTTTAGTGATGAAAAAATAAATAATATATTAGACGGGATAACAGGTGTCAAAACGTATACGGATGTCCATGGTGATATAATTATTAACGTACCATATCGCATCTATAAACTTTTACCTACACAAATTTTACCATCCACCAATATCTGTATCTCACATTATGATAGTAACGCATTCCTGAATTTTAGAGATAAAAAGATATAAAAATGAAAAGAGAAATAAATATGCTGAATTAAAAGGATAGAAAACGAAGATATCGAATATTACATAAAAGTGTGCAGCTCCCTGATTTGGTTTATGTTATTGGAGTGAGAATATTGCGTGTATATGCTGGAAGTAACAAGAAAATGTTGAATATGTTGATTTTGGAGATTCTAAAAGAATATACTGATGCTGAACATCGCCTGACACAACAGGAAATCATAGACCTGTTATACCATAATTATGGGGCCGAGTGTGACCGCCGTTCTATCCGGAACAACATACAGTCTTTGAAAGACATGGGGTATGAGATATATACACAACGAGGCTGCTACTTAATGGAGCGCGAGTTTGATGATGCAGAATTGCGGTTACTTATTGATAGTGTCTTGTTTTCTAAAAATATATCAGTTGCACAGAGTCAACGTTTAATCGAGAAAATTAAAAGTCTAGGGAATCGTTACTTTATTGCTAAAGTTAATCATATATCCAATTTGCCTGAACTTCACCATGCTGATAATAAGCAGGCAATGATTGTCTTAGATACGCTAAATGATGCGATAGAGGCAAAACGGAAGGTACGCTTTGTTTATAGCCAGTATGGTATAGACTTCAAGCTCCACCCTAAAAGACCGGAACCATATATTGTAAGCCCTTATCAACTGGTGGCTAACAATGGACGCTATTACCTGATGGGAAATTATGACAAGTACGATAATATATCACATTACCGAGTCGACCACATTACGTCGATAACCATGCTGGATGAACCAGTAAAGCCCAAAAATAAAATCAAAGAATTTGCACAGGGCTTCAGCCTGCCTAAGCACATGGCTGAACACATTTATATGTATAGTGGTGAAAGTGTAGATGTTAAATTCGTAGCAGATATTGGTCTAATGAATGAATTAGTTGATTGGTTCGGCAGGAATTTCAAAATTGATGAAGAAGATAACAACAAGATATTGGTAACAGTAACATGTAACGAAAATGCGATGTTTCATTGGGCTCTGCAATATGGCCAACGAATTGAGGTTAAGGCACCACAGGCTTTAAGAGACCGTATAAAAGCGGCAATAGAAGAAATGGCATCAAAGTACAGGGAGGAAAACGTATGAGTGCCACTGAGAGGATTTTAATGTATGGAGTATCTGCAGAGCAACATACAAAGATTGCGAAATTATATCCATTAGAAAAAGGATATGAATTATCTGAAACAGATGAGCTGAGAGACTTGATTGCTGTCCCTGCAAAAGCTGTTGTAATAAATCCCAATATCTTAAGTGAAGATGAGAAGGCATTATAATGGTCCCCTAGTCAAGACCACCTTGAAAATTTTTAAGCGCGTCATGCAATATTGGCAAAAGCTCCATAATAAACTTCGTTTGGAACTTTGTAG
>NZ_CAJODG010000016.1 GCF_905233635.1 Selenomonas sp. AE3005
TCGTTTGCTGGTGGGACATTTAGTGAAACAGCGAAAAGTATTACCACCTCCACCCCACTGAGCTGTAACAAATAAAATAAAGCAGGCATTAACCGTCAACCTGCAATTTATCTGACGATAAAAGAAGAGGATTTTTACGGTTTGTACCGAACAGGTTAATATAGTTTATATTAACAATATTAAGAGGGAGTTTTTGCTATGTGGAAAAAGAAAATTGTGACGGCAATTCTGAGCCTGAGTCTGATTTTGCCGTTACCAGCTTACGCCTCCGTACATAAAGACGGAGTGCATATCACTATCCTGCACACCAATGACATGCACGCCCGGGTGAAAAGCACGGATGATGAGGGCAAAACCATCGGCCTGCACTGGCTGGCCGGAGCAATCTGGGCACAGAAGGGCGCTGATGAGGACACGCTGGCACTTGATGCCGGAGACACCTTTCATGGTCTCGCAATGATTAATGTCAGCCGGGGCAGCAACATGGCCATGTTTATGAACCTGTCCGGCTATGATGCCATGACACCGGGCAACCATGATTTCAATTACGGCACCAGACGGCTGGTGGAACTGGCCAGAATGCTGAACTTTCCCGTACTCAGTGCCAACGTCATGGACAAAGAGCACAACAGTTACCTTTTCCGTCCGTATAAGAGCTTTGAGTTCAACGGCGTAAAGGTGGCGGTAGTGGGGCTGACCACGCCGGAAACAGCCTACAAGACAAATCCGCTTAACGTTACGGATATTGTCTTTGCCGACCCGGTCACGACAGCCAAAGCCCTCATGCCCAAGCTGCGTGCTGAGCATGATGTGGTAATCGGCTTGATGCACATGGGGATAGACAAAAGCTCCGTGGTGACCTCGGAGGCTATAGCCAAGGCTGTGCCGGGCTTTGATATCATCATTGACGGGCATAGCCATACCACCCTGCCCAAGGGCATGAAGGTGGGGAAAACCCTGATTTGCCAGACTGGTTGTCACGGCTACAATCTGGGAAAAGTAGAGCTGGTGGTAAAGGAGCATAAGCTGCGCAAGGCCAAAGCCTCCCTGATGGACAGAAAAGCTGTGGAAAAGGCCGCTAAAACTCCCGATGAAGGCGTAGCGGCAGCTATACAGGAAATAGATACGCAGGTCAGCCAAGAACTCGGCACGGTAGTAGCTGAAAGTCCCCGCGAACTGACCTCCAAGAGGGAAATTGTGAGGACGAGAGAAACAGAACTGGGCAATCTGGCAGCCGATGCCCTGCGTAATGTGACCGGGGCAGACATCGGCATAGTAAATGGCGGCAGCCTGCGTGACAATCTGCCCAAAGGCAGTATAAACAAGGCGCTGGTGCTGAATATTTTCCCTTTTAGTAACCGGGCAATAAAAATGGAGGTTACAGGGGCAACGGTCAAGGCTGTCCTCGAGCATTCGGTAGAATATCTGCCGGCTGCCTTTGGCGGCTTTATGGATGTCAGCGGTCTGACCTTTGAACTGAATGCCAAGGCTCCGGCAGGCAGCCGTGTCAGCAATGTGCTGGTAAATGGCGAAGCATTGGATAATAACAAAACATACACGCTGGCCACCAGTGATTTCACTGCTGCCTGCGGTGATGGCTACGATATGCTGAAGGCGGCAAAGGTCGTGGGTGATTACGGCGCTATGGAAGACATCTTTATTGAGTACCTGAGGCAAAATGGCTTGGCAGGCATTGAGACAGGACGGATTAAGATGACAGAGTAAATGGGGATGAACTGAGATGATTACATGTGGGCTATGTCCGCATCAGTGCAGCCTGGCGGAAGGACAGACGGGCTTTTGCCGGACCAGGCGCAATGACGGGGGAACGCTGGTCAGCCTCAACTACGGGCAGGTGACGTCCCTGGCTCTTGACCCTGTCGAAAAAAAGCCCCTGTATCATTTTTTCCCCGGCAGTTATATTTTGTCTGTGGGCAGTTTTGGCTGTAATATGCGCTGTCCCTTCTGCCAAAATTATACTATCTCGCAGAATGACGCCGAAGAAGTGCAGGGGTATCTGGCGCCGGAAAAGCTGGTGGAACTGGCAGTTAAGTATCAAAAGCAGGGGAGTATCGGTGTGGCGTTCACTTATAATGAACCTCTGCTCAGCTATGAGTATATTATGGATACAGCGCCACTCTTACGGGCGGCCGGCCAAAAGGTGGTACTGGTCAGCAATGGTCAGATTAGTGCCCGGCCATGGAAAAATTTACTTACCTGGGTTGATGCTGTTAATATTGACCTGAAGGCTTTTGCGCCAAACGTATACACATGGATGGGCGGCGACCTGGAAACAGCCAAACAGACTATTGCCATGGCTGTGGATGCAGGTGTACATACCGAGGTGACAACGCTGGTGATTCCCGGGAAAAACGATGACCGGGAAATATTTACGGCAGAGGTACAGTGGCTGGCAGGGCTCAGCCCGGAGATTCCGCTGCACCTGTCACGTTATTTTCCACGGTATAAATGGACGGCGGCAAGTACGCCCCGGCAAACACTTATAGATTTACAGGCCATCGCCGTACAGTATTTGCACCATGTGTATTTAGGAAATGTATAGCTATGTAAGGAGAAATTTAGTAATGCAGGTAAAACTGCCCTGGCACCGGATATTTGAGGCAGATTTTTCTGGTAAAAATTTCATGCAGAAAACTTAAGAAAGTGTTATACTAAAAAGGCTTTTCCAGGGGAAAAGCCTTTTACTGTTGGTAAATAAAAAGGAGATATGGAAATTGAAGTTCTGGCAAAAGTTTTCTGCGATTTTTGTAGTGCTGTGTATGCTGACCATACATTTGCCGATAGCGGCCGGCGAGGGCGGTGAACCAGAGATAACTGCTGAGGCAGCCATTATCATAGAGAGTACCACCGGACGGGTGATATGGGAAAAAAATGCTGATGAGCGTTTGTATCCGGCCAGCATGACAAAAATGATGACAGGGATTCTGGCCCTGGAAAAAATGGATATGAAGTCTGCGGTTACCTATTCGCAATACGCGGCATATACGGAGTCCAGTCCCTTGGGGGCCCGGCCCGGTGAATCGCTGGTTGCGAAGGATATGGTGACCGGCCTGCTGCTCGAATCGGATAACGGCGCCGCCGTTGCCCTGGCCGAAAACATGGCTGGTGATGTAACGAGCTTTGCGGCAGAGATGAACAGTAAAGCCCAGCAGCTGGGCATGCATGATACTAATTTTGCCAATCCCAACGGCCTGACTGATAAGAACCATTATTCCACGGCGCGCGATATGGCCAAGCTAGCCCGGTATGTGATGAAAAACCAGGATTTTCGTAAGATTGTCGGCACTACGGCCCGTGACATTTACTGGCGTAATCCGGTGGGAAAAATATATAGGGCAGAGAACACCAACAAACTGTTGGGCAAATATGACGGCATAACAGGTATTAAAACCGGCTGGACAAAGGCTGCTGGCGGCTGTCTGGCCGTGTCAGCCAAACGTGACGGCGTGGAGCTTATCGTGGTGCTGATGAAGGCCGATACGCTCGATGACAGATTCAAGGACGGGGCCAAACTGCTTGATTATGGCTTTGAACACGTGAAGATGGCCAAAGGGCCGGCCAAGGAAAAAGTCCGCCATAAGGTATGGGTAAAGGGCGGCGAACAGGCTACTGCCTATGTATATCCGTCCCATGATATTGATTATCCCTTGATTAACGGCGAGGAGGATACAGGCAGATACACCCTGACCTACGATGTCCCCAACGTAGTTGATGCCCCCCTGCAGGCCGGTGAACCGGTGGGACAGCTTGTTCTGCGCTATGACGGCCAGCCTGTTGAAGAAGTTCCTATGATATCGGATAAAGTGCCGGGCGGCTTTAGCGTCGGCTCCTGGCTGGTAGGTGTCTTTGAAGGCGTTTTAAAACACATATAAGAATATTAAAAAAGCATTCCAAGTCTTTGCTGAACCTGGAATGCTTTTTTAGTGTCAGGTGGCAGCCACGGCTTTGGCGGGGCTGTCCTTTTTCGTAATCATAATTTTGTCGATACGGGCACCGTCCATATCCACGACTTCAAAGGTCAAATCCTGCCAGTCAATTCTTTCACCGGCTTTGGGAATATAACCGAAATAGGAAGTGAGGAAACCGCCCATGGTCTGGTAGTGGTCGTGGTCCTCGTCCGGCAGTTCGTCAATGGAGAACCGGGCTTTAAAGTCATCAATGTCATAGAGGCCGTCTACCAGCCAGCTGTTTTCGTCCCGGGCGGTCAGCTGGGCGGTATCTTCCTCGTGGGGCGTGAACGACTCGCCGACAATTTCCTGCAGAATATCGTCCATGGTCAAAAAGCCGATAACGCCGCCGTATTCGTCGAGCACCATGGCCTCGTGAATCCCCGTAGTGCGGAACTGTTTCAGCACCCGGAAGGTTTCCATGGAACGGGGAATAAAGAGGGGCTTACGAATGAACTGGGATAAATCCTGTACTTCATGAGCCAACGTGGCATTGAGTAAATCCTTGGCGTAGAGCACGCCGCAGAAATCGTCCAGACTGTCCCGGCCCACCGGGAAAATATCCTGCGGTGTTTCCCGAATCAGGCGCATATTTTCCCACAGGGAGTCTGATAAATCCAGCCATAACATCTGCGTCCGGGGTGTCATCAGGGCATAAGCTGTTTGGTCGCTGAGATGGAAAATCCTGTCAACCATGGCTTGCTCTGTTTTTTCAAAAGTGCCATCCTCTGTGCCCTGCTCAATAAGGTCCTTGACTTCGTCCTCGGTGACAGTATCAGCAGCATAGGGATTGATACCGAAGATGAGCAAAATGACATTGGCGAAGCCGGACAGCAGGGAGATAAAAGGTCTGGTCAGCCGGGCCAGGGCCTTTATTATGCCATGATAACGCATGAGAATCTTTTCCGGATTATGTACGGCTGTTTTCTTGGGAATGAATTCGCCGAGCAGCAGGGAGAGGTAAGTAACGAGCAGGATACTGATAACCATGGATACAGGGACAGCCTGTGGCATGCCCTGCAAGAAACCGGCCAATAGCGGTGCCAGCAGTACCCCTGTGCATACGCCCGTGAGAATACTGCTGAGGGTAATGCCACTCTGGGCAAGTGTCAGGATTCTGTCGCTTTGCTCCAATAGTGCCAAAGCGCCTGCCGCACCCTTATGACCATCTTCGGCCATTTTTTCCAGTTTACTGCGATGACTTTCGCTCAAAGCCGTTTCCACCAACGAGAAAAAGCCACTGGTGATGAGAAAGGCGATTAGTAAAATAAGTAATAAACCCACGTCAGAACTATCCAACGAAAAGTCACATCCTTTTTTAAAATAGTTTGATTAGTTCCATTCTACTATATTAAAGAAGAAAAAACAATTACCTGGATGGGAGGGGACCTGAAACAAGCCCTATATTAGGCGTAACATAGGGGCTGAAGTTTTGTGGCAGCCTGAACGGGGAGTTATGATTTTGCCTGTCGCAAAAATCTTCTTTGCAGCGTGATTTGACTTTTTGTCATTTATGTCGTATACTAGGCAATGGATGTTAGCACTCAGCCTTATGGAGTGCTAAATAACTGGCTAATAAGCAAATCATATACAGAGAGGCAGCGATACAATGGCTAAAGAAACCCATGAATTTCAAGCGGAAACCAAACAACTGTTGGATTTGATGATTCATTCCATCTATACGAATCACGAGATTTTCCTGCGTGAGCTCATTTCTAATGCGTCTGACGCAATTGACAAGGTACATTTTGCCAGCCTGACTAACCGTGATATTCTCGAAGGTGACGACAGCTACGAAATTTTCCTCGAACCCAATAAGGGCAACCATACCCTGACCATCAGTGATAATGGTATCGGTATGAGCCGTCAGGAAGTTATCGAGAACATTGGTACTATCGCCAAGTCCGGCACCAAGGCTTTTATGGAGCAGCTCAAAAAAGCCAAGGAAGCCAGCGAGGGCGGCGAAGGTAATACCGACAAGGAACTCATCGGCCAGTTCGGTGTCGGTTTCTACTCTGCCTTCATGGTAGCCGAAAAAGTGGTTATCGAAACCCGCAAGGCCGGGGAAACGGAAGGCACGCGCTGGGAATCCACGGGCGATGGCTCTTACAGCATTGAAGAATGCGACCGAGACAAGCGCGGTACGAGCATTACGATTACGCTGGGCAAGGAATTCTTTGGCGATGACGCTGAAAGCGACTTTACGGATAATTATACGCTCGAACGTCTGGTCAAGAAGTACAGCGACTATGTGCGTTACCCCATCAAGATGAACTTCGAGCATGAAGAAACGCCGAAGGACGATAAAGGCAAGGAAATCGAAGGTGCTGAGAAGGTTAAGACCATCGAATGCCGCACGCTGAACTCCATGCAGCCGCTCTGGACGAAGAATAAGTCCGATATCAAAGAGGAAGAATACGACGAGTTCTTCAAGAATCAGTTCCATGAATGGGAAAAGCCCATGGAAGTATTCCATACCAAGGCTGAAGGTTCTGTAGAATACACGGCCCTGCTCGCCATTCCTTCCCGGGCACCGTTCAACCTCTATCATACGGACTATGAACCGGGGCTGCAGCTTTACTCCCGTCATGTATTCATCATGGACAAGTGCAAGGACCTGCTGCCGGATTACCTGCGTTTCATGAAGGGCCTGGTGGATTCTCCTGACCTGTCGCTCAATATCTCCCGTGAACTCCTGCAGCAGAGCCGTGAACTTAAAGTTATCGGCAAGGCACTGGAAAAGAATATCTTGAAATCCCTGGCACGCAAGCTCAAGAACAAGCGTGAGGACTATGAAAAATTCTGGAATGAATTTGGCAAATCCCTCAAGATCGGTGTTTACAATAGCATGTATGCCGGCAGCGACACCATCGACAAGCTCAAAGACCTGCTGCTCTTTATGAGCTCCAAGGAAGGCAAGCTGGTGACGCTGAAGGAATACGTAGAACGTATGCCGGAAAGCCAGAAGAAAATCTATTATGCTACGGCTAAAGACAAGGAAACCATTGAGCAGCTGCCGCAGATGGAAACTCTGCGCGACAAGGGACTCGAAGTGCTTTACCTGCTCGACCCGGTAGATGAATTCTGCATTGAAACCCTGCGCGAATACGAGGGTAAGAGTTTCCATTCCATCAGCCGCGGCGACCTCGACCTCGATGACGCCGAAAGCCAGGAAGTCAAGAAGGAAACGGAAGACATTCAGAAGAAGAATGATGACCTGTTGAAGGATATCAAAGAGGCGCTGGGTGAGAAGGTAGCCGATGTCAAGGTTTCTGCCCGCTTAAAATCCAGTGCTGTCTGCCTCGTAGCTGACGAAGCCGGCCCGTCCCTTTCCATGGAACAGACCTTCGCTGAAATGAACAATCCGATGTTCAAGGCTAAGCGTATCCTCGAAATCAATCCGCATCATGAACTCTTTACCAGATTGCAGAGCCTCCATGATGCCGGCAAGGATAGTGCTGACTTTAAGGATTACTGCGACCTGCTCTACACGCAGGCGCTCCTTATCGAAGGCATCCTGCCGGAGAACCCCGTAGAGTTTGCCAACAAAGTGGCTAAGCTCATGGCTAAATAATAATAAAATATAACGAGGCAAGAAAATGTCCCCCACCTCAGCAGGTGGGGGCACGAATACCAAAACAGGCGGCGAGCATATCTCCCGCCTCGTTGAAACGCCACCTATGGCAAAACTGGAACAACGGCGTTATAAGCTAAAAAGTTGACTTGTCAATTGCAGATTTTGCAGTGACAAGTCAACTTTTTAGTTGCGTTCTTTATTTTTCGCCAGCCAGCGTGAGTCTAGTTCCTTTTTCTTGGTCAGTATCCTGTCCTGATAGATATCTTCAATCACAAGTTTGCAGATGACGATGAAGGGGACGGCGAGGAACATGCCGGCTGCGTCGAGTAGTTCACCGCCCAGGATAATGCCCAGGATTATCGCGATGGGGTGCAGGTGCAGGGATTTGCCAATCAGGGTTGGATAGACAAAATTGTGATTTATCTGGGTGAGAATCAGATAAAAGCCTGCTGTCTGCAAGGCCATAAGGGGATTAACCGTGGCGGTCAGCAGTGTACCGAAAGCCGAGGCTACCGTAGGCCCCAGTACGGGAATAAACTCGCAAATGCCGGATACTACGGCAAACACTGAGGCGTAAGGCAGGTCACGTATTGTAAAATACAGAAAGACAACAACTGCGGTGATACAGCAGATTACCAGCTGGCTGCAAACGTAAATCCTCAGGGAGCTGAGAATCAAATTGAAAAGGTTAAGCACCCGGCGGTTATCGCGCTTAGGAAAAAGTCCGGCCAGATAGTGCTTGATTTCTTCGCCATCTTTTAGCAGGTAGAAGGTGACGAAGATGATGATAACCAGGTCGATGACTTTGCTGAATAAGGAAATAAGCAAAGTCAGGGAGGATTTCAGCGCTGCCATGCTGGCGGTTTTCATTTCTGCCCAGATGTTGTCGATTTCTCCCTGCAGGAAGTCAGAATCCTGTAATAACGGGATGTTTTGGATTTGTTCCGTTATTTGCGGGAAGTCTGTGACAAACCGGCTGAAAGTTGGGATAAAGCTCTTGGACACGAGGGCCAGGAGCAGGAGTGTCAGGCCGATGAATAACAGTAAAATAAGACCGGCCGCCAAGGCTCGGGGGATTTTGGCGGCGAGTCTGTCGACCAGAGGGAGCAGGAGCAGCTGGAGGAGCAGGGAGATAAAGATGATAAAGGCCAGCTGCGGCATGAACCAAAAGGTTGACAATAGGATGGTAAAGGTCAGGCCGAGAAGGATGGAGGTACGGTATTTTTTTAAAACCATAACTGCTCCTTATTTGATTTTGTTGAGGCGCTCTGCCAGAACACTGGCGCTTTCATCGTTGTTGTTGCAGGTGATGATGGGCTGCTGGCCGAGCATTACGGTGTTACCGTCGGCATAGGCGTCAGCTTTGTTGTGGCCGTTATGGTAAGCGGCAGCCAGATTGCCCATGACGAAGTAAGCCCGTTCCTTGGCACTCATATCACCGTGAGCGGCCGGGGTGCAGAAGTCCTTGGTGTTGACTTTGATAAGGCCGTCCTTGTTGGTGACATGACCGCCGCTGTACTGGTTCAGCAGTTTGGCGTAGGCATCACGGCGGTCATCGTTGGCCGGATGGTCGGACAGGAACTGCTGGAAATCGGAGGGACGGCTCTTGGACTTGTCCATAACGCGCTGCCAAACGGCGGCACAGGCGCCGGGATTGTAATTGGTGTGCGTGATGTAGTTAAAGGCCAGTTTGTCGGCCTCGCGTTCCATGGGTTTGGTGATATGACGATTGTTGATGACATTGGCCATAATAGCACCGAGCTGAGAGCCGGTAGCGGCACCGAGAATCTGCATATTAAGCGACTGACGGGCACCTTTGGCCGGGTGGTCTTTCTGGCCGTGGCCCATTTCGTGGCCCAGTACCACCGCGATTTCGTCTTCATTGGTCAGCATTTTGTAGAGGCCGGTGTTGACACTGAGGTTGTGCCCCAGGGTGCAGAAGGCGTTGAAACTGCCCTGATTGTTGATGAAGTAGTTGTAAGGTTTATCGTAAATGGAGGGGTCCACAGCGCCAATGGCGGCGGTCAGGTTGGACATGATTCTGTCGAGCTGCTCATTCAGATAGGCATCGTTGTTGACACCGTACTCGGCCTGCATTTGCTGGAACAGCTGCTGACGCCCCTGCGGGTCGTTGTTGTATCTTTTGATGGTGCTGTCCAGCTGGGAGTGGGCGGCAGCGCCGGAGATGATAGCGCCGATTATGCTGGCGGTACTGGCCTCGGCAGTCGGAGCTGCGCTGGGAATATAAGCCAGTGGTAGTGACAGGCAGACCGCGGTAAGACCAGTGATGACTTTGCGAGTGAGTTTTTTACTATCCATGATAACGATTCCTCCTGTGTTGTGAATATTTTCTATAAATATTATAGCGAAAAAAAGCAGAAATGTGGGGATTTTTTCTTAACTTTAATGAGATTTTAATCGATGTAATAAAAAGGAAGTGAATGGCAAGGAGGCATGGTGATGAAGGAAAAAGAATGGCGTACCTGCCGGTTGATGATAAATGGCCTGGCGCATAAGGTACAATATAATCAGGCAACGATAGACAATCTGTTTGTGCCTTTTTTGCGGCGCATGAGCAAGACGCAGAAAAAACTGGGACGGCGCATGATAATTTTTATAGCGGCGCCGCCGGGCGTGGGCAAGTCTACTCTCGCGCTGTTTTTGGAAAGGCTGTCCAATACCGATGAGGAAATCGTACCGGTGCAGGCCTTGGGACTGGACGGATTTCACTATCCCAACAGTTATCTGACCACGCATAGCCTTAACCGCGATGGGAAAAATATTCCGCTGAGTTCCATAAAAGGCAGCCCCGAAACTTTTGCGGTGGATAAACTTATCGGCAAGCTGACTGATGTACGGCAGAAAGATATCCGCTGGCCGGTTTATGACAGGACCATTCATGATGTTATAGACAATATGGTGACGGTGAAACGTCCCATTGTTATACTGGAGGGAAACTGGCTGCTCTTAGGGGAGGAGCAATGGCAAAATGTCCGCAGTTTTGCTGATTACACTTTGTTTGTGACAGCTGACCCTGTTGCCCTGAAAAACAGGCTGATACAGCGGAAAATAGCCGGCGGCAGCACGCTAGAGGCAGCAAAACGATTTTATCAGCAGACTGATAGGATAAATGTGGAGCGCTGCCTGAAAAAATCATGGCCGGCCGAGGAAACATGGCAGATGCTGGCAGATGGTGATTACCAGCTGAAAAATAAGGTAATGCCCACCAGGATAGTGGACCGGGAGGCACTTTGGCAAAAGCCGGATGTACGGGTGAAAAATCCCATTTTGGGCGGCCTTAATCAGCGCAATGGCGAAGGCGATGTCGTCCAGCCCCTTTACGATGAGGGCTATTCTCATGGCCTGTCGATGGCCCGTAAGTCAATTCTGAAAAAACTGTACGAAAGCGGTGCGATGAGCAGCAAGGCGATTTTGGATACCTTCCAGCTCAGTGCCGAAGAGTTTCGGGAGATTATGAAATAAAAAACAGGCAGGTGCCGTGCTGCAGCGGTACCTGCCTGTGGTGTTTTTACTTAACTTTGCTGGAGAAGAGATAGACTAAAATCGTCAGTACGATACCGCCGATACCCCATTCCACACCTTTTTCCATAAAGGCATAGCCGGTCGCGGCAAGGCAGAACAGCACGGCCCATAAGGTCTGCTTGGCATTTTCTTTGCGGAAGGCGAAGGTCTTGTAGTCTACGCCGGTGAGCTTTTGAAAGCATTCGGGGCAGATAATCCGCTGGCCGCCATCTTCCGTTTTATTTACGAGTGCCTCTTTTTCTGGCAAATCACGCTGGCACTCAGAGCATTTTAACATATAATTACCCCCAAAATAATGTCCAAAATAAATACCTTATCCATTTTACTTCATTTGGTTGGTTTTGGCTAGGTTTTCTTGACACTCATAGGGAAAAACATTAAAATGGTAAGGTATAGTTAATGAACTATCAAGGAAAAAATAATGCATAACAGCAAATAAGAAACAAGGGGGTGAGTATTATCGTTATCGAAATAGTAGTAGCGGTAATAGTTGCAGCAATCATCGGTGCTGGTGTGGGTTACACCATGCGGAAACGCACGGCTGAAGTACAGATAGGCTCCGCTGAAGAAGAAGCAAAACGCATTGTAGCGGATGCACAAGAAAAAGGCGAGACGAAGAAGAAAGAGGCACTCTTAGAGGCGAAGGAGGAAATCCATCGTCAGCGTCAGGAAATCGAACGGGAGACGAAGGAGCGCCGCAGCGAACTTCAGCGTCAGGAACGCCGGGTAGTGCAAAAAGAAGAAAATCTTGACCGCAAGCTGGATTCTCTGGAAAAGAAAGAGGAAAGCCTTTCCCGTAAGGAATCGCGCCTCGATAAGACGCAGCAGGCGATAGATGAGATTCACGAGCAGCAGAAAGCCGAGTTAGAACGAATTTCCAGTCTGACGACGGAAGAGGCTCGGACAATGCTCATGGCCGAGGCTGAGGAAGAACTTAAGCACGAAAAGGCCATGAAAATCAAAGAATACGAGCAGCAGATTAAGGACGAGTCCGACAAAAAGGCCCGGGATATCTTAAGCCAGGCTATTCAGCGCTGCGCAGCTGACCATGTGGCAGAAACCACGGTTTCTGTAGTGGCTCTGCCCAACGATGAAATGAAGGGCCGTATCATTGGCCGTGAAGGCCGTAATATCCGCACGCTCGAAACCATGACCGGCATTGACCTCATCATCGATGATACACCGGAGGCAGTTATACTGTCCGGCTTTGACCCGGTACGCCGGGAAACGGCCAGAATTGCGCTCGAAAAGCTGATTCAGGACGGCCGTATTCATCCGGCCCGTATTGAGGAAATGGTCGAAAAGGCCAAGCGGGAAGTGGATATGCGTATCAAGGAGGCCGGTGAACAGGCAACCTTCGATACCGGTGTACATGGTATCCATCCTGAACTGATTAAACTGCTCGGACGTCTGCGTTACCGTACCAGTTACGGACAGAATGTCCTCAATCATTCCATCGAGGTAGCTCATCTGGCCGGTGTTATGGCATCGGAGCTGGGCTGTGATGTGACTCTGGCCAAGCGCGGAGGCCTGCTCCACGATATCGGTAAGTCCATCGACCATGAAGTGGAAGGTTCCCATACCACTATCGGTGCAGATATTGCCCGTAAATTCCGGGAGTCCAAGGACGTTATCAACTGTATTGCCTCACATCATGGTGATGTGGAGGCAACCAGTGTGGAGGCCGTCCTGGTGGCCGCAGCTGACGCCGTATCAGCAGCCAGACCTGGGGCCCGCCGCGAAAGCCTGGAATCCTATCTCAAGCGTCTTAAGCGCTTGGAAGAAATCGCCGAGTCCTACGAAGGCGTGGAACGCTGCTTTGCCATTCAGGCAGGCCGTGAAATCCGCGTTATGGTTAAACCGGACAAGGTGGACGATGCTGAGGCTGTGGCTTTGGCACATGACATTGTCAAGAAAATCGAGGACGAGCTGGAATATCCCGGTCAGATTAAGGCCACGGTTATTCGCGAAACCCGCGTCGTCGATTATGCAAAATAAAGCAATTTACGCATGACAGTTAGGAGGGTGTAGGGCGTGAGCCTTGCGCCCTCTTAATCTATTGAGAGGAAAAATGATGTTTGGGTTTAAACAAAATGGCAAAGCTGATAATGGCCGCAATCAGGCCAGTATCGGTGTGCAGCTGATAGCCTCCCTGCTCGTCTGCTATCCGGAAATATACACGGTGACTTACGAGCCTAAGGATAAGGAGATAATACTGGACTTTGTCATAAATGGGAGCCCTGCCAGCCATGAGGAAATGGAAGAATTTGCCAGGCTGCTCGATGAGAGTGTGCAGACCTATCATGCTTTACATGGCGGTGAACCTGTCTGGCTGGCAGTGGATGCCGATATACACGGTCAGCGGATGGCGGTGCATGTTAAACGTCAGCTGAGCACTATGCTGCGTGGCGAACTTGATTTGCTGACACAGTTGTTCCGCGATAAGTTTGGGGACAATCTGCAGGCTGATGGGCATAATGTGGACGTGCTGGAGCCGGAGTTTTCCTCCCTGCAGAGCAATCTGCTGGACCAAATGCTGGATACTGCACAGGAACAGCGCATTAAGGAGCGTATGATAGGCATGCGTGATAAGGATAAGGTACTGGTTTATAATCGCTGAGAGGAGAACGATATGCGGATAATGCTGACTGGTGATGTGGTAGGCAAACCGGGGCGCAAGGCTTTTGCCCAATATACGCCACGGCTGCGCCAGGAAAAAAACATCGACGTGGTCATTGTCAATGGGGAAAATTCTGCCGGCGGCAAGGGCTATACGCGCAAGTCTTTAGATGGCCTGTATCATGGCGGTGCAGATATCATCACTTCGGGAAATCACGTCTGGGATAAGAAGGATGTGCTGGAATTTATCGATAGCGAACCTTTTCTCATTCGTCCGGCAAACTATCCCGAGGGAACGCCGGGGAAGGGCTATTGTATCTATCCCTTTAAGGCGAAAAACATCGGCGTGATAAATCTTTCCGGCCGGGCTTTTATGCCGGCGCTGGACTGCCCCTTCCAAAAGATTGAGGACATTCTGCACGAGATTAAACAGGAATGCGATATTATCTTCCTGGATTTTCATGCGGAAACTACATCAGAAAAAATGGCGATGGGCTGGTATCTTGACGGCCGGGTAAATGGTGTCGTGGGCACGCATACCCATATTCAGACGGCTGATGAACGTGTTTTGCCGCAGGGTACAGCGTATATTACGGACTTGGGCATGGTCGGCCCGTGGAATTCTATTTTGGGTGTCAAGACGGAAATCATTCTGCAGAAATTCACGACAGCTATGCCCTGCCGCTTTGACCTGGAAGAAAGCGGCCCCATGGTCTATTCGGCGCTGATTGTCGATATTGACGATGCGACGAATCGCACAACTGGCGTGGAACGCATTATGATAACAGAATAAAGCAAATAACCATAAAGATTTTTTCATGAGGCAGGAATTTTTCCTTGTACGCAGAATAATAAGTTAGTATCAAATAGGTGTTGTTATAGGAAAATCGTAGACATTGTTCCAGTTTTGTTGCAAGAGAGGACGTGTGCTAATCATGGAAATCTTGAAAGTATCTGCTAAATCAAACCCTAATTCTGTAGCAGGGGCGCTGGCTGGTGTGCTCCGAGAGCATTCCAGTGCGGAAATGCAGGCCATTGGTGCCGGAGCTCTTAATCAGGCAGTAAAGGCTGTGGCCATTGCCCGGGGATTTGTGGCTCCGCATGGCATTGACCTTATCTGCATTCCGGCCTTTACCGATATCAATATCGAAGGGGAGGAACGGACGGCGATTAAATTGATTGTCGAACCGCGCTGAGCAGGGTACAGGAGTGACATAAATGGCAAGTGATTTGCACATGCACACGACGTTTTCCGATGGCAAACTGACACCGGAAGAACTCGTGGCAGCGGCAAAAGCTGCCGGTCTCAAATACATAGCCATCACTGACCACGATACCGTGGAAGGTGTCAGTTATCTTTATGAGAACGGAAGTTATCCCACCAAGGGAATACACCTGATACCGGGGATTGAGTTCAGTGCTCATCATCCGGTGCGGGAAATCCATATTTTGGGATACAACGTGGATATTTATTATCCGGAGCTTATCGATAAATTAAATGATGTGACGGAGGCGCGCTGGACACGTTTTAGTGAAATGGTGGAAAAGCTGCAGCAGCTGGGGTATCCCATCACCGAAGGTGAGGTGCTGACACTGGCAGGCAGCAGCAAGTCCATCAGCCGCTCCCATATTGCCCGGGTACTGGTGAGGAAGAAATGCTTTGCCACGGTACGTGAGGCTTTTAGTGCAGTGCTGCAAAAGGGCAAGGCGGCGTATGTGCCGCATTACCATCTGGAGGTCGAGGAAATCATCGGCCTTATCAAGGCGGCTGGCGGTACGCCGGTACTCGCTCATCCTAAACTGGTCGGCGATGATGAACTGGTGCGGGATTTGTGCCAGCGCGGCATTGAAGGGCTGGAAGTATTCTATCCCCAGCACGATGCGGAAGATACGGCGCGCTATTATATGATGGCCAAGGAATTTAATCTGCTCCCCTCGGGAGGTTCAGACTACCACGGCTATCCCACCAGATATCCGGCGGAGATTGGCCTGTTTACGCTTGAGGATAAATGGGCAGAGGCTTTTTATCGTAAGCTGGGAAAATTTAGTTAAGATTAAGTAAGTAGGAATTTAGTCAGGAGAGCAGTATATGGATGTGATAGCTTTAGTCGGGCCCAGCGGCACCGGCAAAAGTCACCACGCGCTGATTGTGGCGCATCAAAATAAGGCAGATGCCATTATTGATGACGGAATCCTGATTAAGGACGGCAAGATAGTGGGAGGCCATTCGGCGAAGAAGGAGCCGAGCAAGATCATGGCTGTGCGCCGGGCTATTTTTGTGCTGCCCGGTCATGCTGAAGAAGTACAGGCCGCCATTAAGGAGGCTAAACCGCACAGGATTCTCATTCTGGGGACTTCGGAAAACATGGTCTTTAAGATTGCCAAGGCCTTGCATTTGCCTCAGATTGCCAAAATTATTCATATTGAGGACGTGGCGACCAAGCAGGAAATGGCTATGGCGCAATTTCATCGTCTAAAGGAAGGCAAGCATATCATTCCGGTGCCCACCATTGAATTGAAACCGCATTTTTCCGGTTATCTGGTGGACCCCCTGCAGACATTGTTTAAGCGGTCATCAACCAAGCGCCGCCGTTTGGGTGAAAAATCCATTGTGCGGCCGGTGTTCAGCTACTTCGGCAAACTCAGTATTGATGACATGGCCATAAAATCCATTGTGAAAGCCACGATGAAGAAGATGGAAGTTGTCACCAAAGTGGATGGTCTTAAAGTGGAACATCTTATGCACGGTGATGAGGACCAGGGGCTGATGATTGTCTGCGATGTGGTGCTGACTTATGGCAATCATATTCCCACTTTGCTGGCCAAAGCACAGCAGGAAGTGCGGGAGGCTGTGGAGTATATGACGGGCATGATAGTCCATGAGGTTAATATTCGTGTAAAAACCTTATATGTGAAAGCATAAAAATCCGGTCAACTTTTGTTGACCGGATTTTTTACGCCCTTAACGCAGGGAATTGATGATAATCAGGAGCAGTGTCAATAACTGTCCGCACAACGCTCCCCAGGGGGGCAGGAAAGGAACGCCCAGAGGGAAGAGAAGGCCGGCGGCTGCCGGTATGGTTATAAGCCAGGCCGCAACGGCGATGGTTTTGTTTTGGGAAACGCGTTTTAAGGTGTTCTGACTGATATCAATCAGGGTATTCAAATCCCATAATTGACCGCTTTTGATAAAGATGGCACCCGGAGTCTGGGGCTCGGGGGGAGTTTCGGCAGGTGCGTGTTCGTCGGCTGCCGGAGCAAGCTCGATGGCTGTGTCAGCGACAGTCTGCAGTTCGGGGGGGATAAAGCCGCGTTCAACGATGGCTACGCCCGTACCGCGTGCTTTGAGCAGCTGCAGTTCCCGGACCTTGCCCTCAGGGCTCAGCTGACTGTGTACATCATCTAAGCCGGCCTTGCGCCCCAAAGCCTCAGCTGTGCGCTTGTTTTCACTGGTCAGCATGATAAGGCGCAGGTGGCGGCGTTTTAACTTGCGCAGGGTGCGCGTGGTATCATCGGCAATGCCGTCATCAATGGCAATAATGCCGCGGCAGTATTGGCCGTTGGCGACAAAAACTGTGATATGGCCGCGTTGTGCCAGCTGGTCGTTTTTGGTGATCAGGTCTGCCGGTACGCTGATTTTTTCGTGTTTGAGCCAGAGCAGGCTGCCGACGCGCAGGGAGTTGCGCCCAACGATGGCCTCGACGCCGCAGCCGGGAATTTCGTTGAAGGTCGTGGCGTCCAAAAGATTTATATTGCGCTGATGGGCTGTCTCATAAATGGCCTGGCCTACAGGATGGACGGCCTGCTTTTCGGCGGAGGCCGCGAGAGCCAGCAGGGTGTTCTGACTGACGCCGGCCGGGCAGAGTGAGGCGACATAGGGACGGCCTTCCGTGATGACGCCATGCCGGCTCAGTACCAAAGTGTCAATGGTGCTGGCTGCGAGAAATTGTTTTTGGGAAGGAATGTCGATATCCGCCTGGTCAGCCAGGCGGCGGCCCTTGATAAAGGGGAGATAAGAACTCAGCAGCCAGGGAATGGGCAGGGCGGCGATAAAGGTAGTGACCGCTATATAAGTGATAATGGGAATGGACTGGCCGTTGCTGAACCAGTAATAGCTCGTGAGAGCAGCTGTCAGCAGCGGCATAATTATATAAAGAATACAGCTTAGATATTTTTTCATATTTATCCCTCGTTTCTCTTATAGCATATTCGGCATGGAGCAGGCGTTTCCCTTTTAAAAAATATTTGTATTACCATGATGATTTATGTATAATGAGGTATAGTGATGCTTTAAATAGGAGTATCATGTATAAAGGGGAGGTTATTTTTAGTATGATTGGTGACAAGTTACGCAACGAACGCGAACGTCAAAAATTAACTATTCAAGATATCGCCAAGGGAACGAGTATTCGTTCCGTGTATATAGACGCCATTGAAAAAGGTGAATATGATAAACTGCCGGGCAAGGTTTATGCCAAGGGCTTTGTCCGTAATTATGCCGCATTCCTGCGGCTGGATGCCGATGCGGCTGTACATCAGTTTACCGAGGAAAACCATCCGGAAGATGTAGCAGCTGCTATGGAAACGGAAGAACGCCTGCAGGCAGCAGAAGAACGTACCCGTAACGAAGTGCGGAATAAACTGGCTACGGGCAGCGACTTCCGTGAACACGTATCAGAGAGCAACAATCGCCAGAATGCCTGGCTGATTGCTGTGATTGTCTTACTGGTGGCAGGCGGTGCTTATTTCCTGTTCGCCATGGACGATGGCAATACGGCCAGCAAGGCTCCGGCCAAACAGGTAACGCAATCGGCCAAGAAAACTACCAGCAGCAAACCAGTGGAAAAGAAACAGGAAGAGCCGGCTGTTAAGGTAGACGGCGTAGAGCTGATGGCCAAGTTTACTGACCGCTGCTGGACGCAGGTCGTAGCTGACGGCAAGACCGTTTACGAAGGTACGATGGAAGCCGGCAAGTCGCAGACCTGGAAGGGCAAGAGCAAGGTCGTTATCACGGCCGGTAATGCCGGTGCTGTTGAACTGAGTGTCAACGGTAAGTCTATGGGCAAGGCCGGTGATGTAGGCCAGGTTGTGGAAAAGAGCTTTACGCCTGATGGCCAGGCTGATGCTGCTAGCAGCAAGGCAGACAAAAAGGATAGCAAGAAGTAATGAAAGATTTTTTGCCAATCAGCAAAATAGATATGGCTGACCGGGGCTGGGACGAACTGGATTTCGTCTTTGTCTCCGGTGATGCCTATGTGGACCACCCCAGCTTTGGCCCGGCTATTCTGTGCCGGCTGCTGGAAAAGCATGGTTATAAGGTAGGGATTATTCCCCAGCCGGACTGGCATTCTACCAGGGATTTTAACCGCCTGGGAAAACCACGGCTGGGGTTTCTTGTGTCTGCAGGGAATATGGATTCCCTGCTCAATAAGTTTACGGCAGCCAAGAAAATGCGTCATCAGGACGCTTATTCACCGGGGGGACGCTCCGGCCATCGCCCCGAACGGGCGACTATTGTCTATTGCAACCGCCTGCGGGAACTATATCCTGATGTGCCTATCATTATCGGCGGCATTGAGGCCAGTCTGCGGCGGCTGGCTCATTATGATTACTGGTCTAATAAAGTCCGCCGTTCCATGCTTGTGGACAGCGGTGCTGACCTGCTCATATTTGGCATGGGTGAACGGGCTTTACTGCAGGTGGCAGCTGATTTGCAGCAGGGCGTGGAAATCGGCAATATTCAGGACGTGCCGGGAACCTGTTACAAGGTGCCCAATATGGATTATGTCTGGGATTATCTGCCCCTGCCCTCGTTTGCCGAGGTAGCGGCTGATAAAATGCAGTTTGCCGCTGCTTTTAAGCTGGAGTATCTGGAACAGGACGCCTTCCGCGGCCGCAAGCTGGCCCAGCAAAATGATGAATGGTGCGTAGTGCAGAATCCGCCGGCCAAACCATTGTCCGAAACGGAAATGGACGAAATATATGATTTGCCCTATCAGCGGACCTGGCACCCCATTTATGACAAGGACGGCGGTGTACCGGCTATTGCGGAGGTACAGTTCAGCCTGCTGAGCCAGCGCGGTTGTTTTGGCGGCTGCAATTTCTGTGCGATAATCTCCCATGAGGGGCGGATTATTCAACGGCGCAGTCATGCCTCCCTGCTGCGTGAGGCCAGGATACTTACCCGGCAGCCGGGCTTTAAGGGCTATATCCATGATGTGGGCGGCCCTACGGCAAATTTCCGGCGCACGAGCTGTGACGGACAGCTGGAGCGGGGAACCTGCCGTGGCAAGCCGTGCCTCTCACCGGTACCCTGTAAGAATCTGATAGCTGACCATAGCGATTATATAAAGCTGTTACGTGAGCTGCGCGCAATTCCCGGGGTGAAGAAGGTCTTTGTCCGTTCCGGGGTGCGGTTTGACTACCTGCTGCTGGCCAAGGACGAATTTCTGGAAGAACTGTGCAAGTATCATATCAGCGGTCAGTTGAAGATAGCGCCTGAACATATCACTGACAGGGTGACGCGGATGATGGGCAAGAGCAATCGTAAAGTTTATGAGCGCTTTGTCGATAAATTTACGGCGATGAATAAGAAATTGGGTATGAAACAGTATCTGGTGCCCTATTTCATGTCCAGTCATCCCGGTTCCAAGCTCGAAGATGCCATTGAACTGGCCGAATTTATCCGGGACCGGGGCTATCATCCCCAACAGGTGCAGGACTTCATTCCGACACCGGGAACCCTGTCCACCTGTATGTGGTATACGGGGATAGACCCGTTGACGGGAGAGGCGGTGTATTCTGCCAAGTCCCATGAAGAAAAATTGATGCAAAGAGCTTTGATGCAGTATTGGCTGCCTAAAAATCAGGCTATTGTGCGTAAGGCCCTGACCAAGGCCGGGCGGTTGGATTTAATCGGTTATGAGAAAAAATGCCTGGTGCGCCCGGAGAGCAAAAATGACAAGTCAAAAATGACAGGTCAAAAAGCTGGCAGGCCCAAAAACAATGTGAAAAAGAAGGTGCGGCGATGAGATGCCCATATTGTAAAAATAATGACAGTCGTGTTATTGATTCCCGGTCGGCAGAAGAAGGGGCAACTATCCGCCGCCGCCGTGAATGTACTGCCTGCGGACGGCGGTTCACCACTTATGAAGTGGTGGAAAAGCAGCCGCTGATGGTAGTGAAACAGGACGGGCGACGGGAAGTGTTCAAACGGGAAAAAATATTAAACGGTATTATCCGTGCCTGTGATAAACGGGATATTTCTCTCGAGAGTATTACCAATCTGACCAACGAAATCGAGCGCGATATCCGCAATACGATGGAACAGGAAGTGTCCACCAGCGATATCGGCAAATTGGTGATGAACCGTCTGAAGGATTTTGATGAAGTGGCATATATCCGTTTTGCGTCCGTGTATCGGAAGTTTGCCGATATCAGCAGCTTTATGGAGGAACTGCGTGAGTTGCAGGCCCATAAGACCAGTGGCAATGGTCATGAGTAAGGAATAATTGTGGAGGAGTACAGCAGTTGGCTTGGCAGTTAAAACAGGAGTTAAAGGAAACTTTGGCGGCAGAGGAAGGTTATTACCGCTATCCTTTGGGCACCCGTCTGCCCGTAGCGCTGGTGTATCCTAATTCATATTTTGTGGGCATGTCTAACCTGGGGCTGCATATAATCTACGAACTGCTGAATAAGCGCAGTGATACGGCTTGTGAACGGGTGTTCCTGCCGGAACGCAAGAGTTTGGAACGCTATGAAAACACCAGAACGCCGCTGATGAGCATTGAAAATCAGCTGCCTTTGCTGCAGTTCCCCTTGTTGGCTTTTGTGCTGTCCTTTGAAATGGATTACTTCAACGTCGTAAAAATGCTGACGCTGGGCAAGGTAAAGGTATGGGCCGAGGAACGCGGTGATATGGACCCCGTGGTCATCGCCGGCGGCCCTTGTGCGACCTTTAATCCCGAGCCTTTGGCAGAGGTTATTGACGCCTTCATCATCGGTGAAGGGGAAGTAATTATGCCGGCTTTTATGGATACGTTCTATAAGGCCCGGCAGGAAGGTGTCAGCCGTCAGCAGCTCCTGCAGCGGCTGGCGCAGGTGCCTGGTGTTTACGTGCCTTCGTTATATGAACATCGTTACGAAGATGACCGGCTGACGGCGGTAATTCCGCAGGACGGTGCGCCGGCCAGTGTTTCCCGGCAATGGGTACGTAATCTTGACGAGTATCCGGCCCATACTGTGGTGCGGACGGAAAATACGGAGTTCAACTTCTATCTTATCGAAACCGCCCGTGGCTGCGGCCGCCATTGCCGTTTTTGTATGGCCGGCTACTGTTTCCGCCGTCCCCGTAACCGTTCCCTGGACGTGGTGACCAGGGAGGTCAAAGAGGCGCTGCAGTATAAAAAGCGCATTGGCCTGATGGGGGCAGCGATTTCCGATTATCCGGAAATCAATGAACTGTGCAAGGATATTCTGGGCGAAGGTTTATCCATGTCGGTAGCCTCTTTCCGGGCTGACTCTGTCACCCGGGAACTGGTGGACTCGCTGGCACAAAGTGGTCTGAAAACCCTGACGATGGCACCGGAGGCTGGCAGCTCCCGTATGCGTGCCATTATCAACAAGGGCATTGAGGAAGAACATCTCTTCCGCGCCATGGATATGGGACTACAGGCCGGGATACGTCACTTCCGCCTCTACATTATGGTCGGTCTGCCCTTTGAAACCGATGATGATGTGGACGCCATTGTTGACCTGGCCGGCCGGCTTAAAGACTACATGGAGGAGCAGGGCAGCAAGGGCACGCTTACCCTTAGCGTCAATCCCTTTATTCCCAAGCCGTTTACGCCATTCCAATGGCTGCCTATGGCCGATAAGAAATACGTGGAACGGGCCTTTAAAAATCTGACGCAGGGGTTGCGCAAGCGGAAAAATATCATCGTGGGCGTGGAATCTCCCAAGGAGGCCTACATTCAGGGCGTACTGGCCAGGGGTGACCGCCGGGTGGGGAAGGCGCTGCTGAAGGCCTGTGAACTGGGCGGCAGCAAAGCCTTTAAACGCGCGTTGAAGGAATGCGGCCTGCAGGCCGCAGATTACCTGTACCGGCGCCGGGAAGAACATGAAGTGTTCCCCTGGGAGGTGCTGGATATGGGCTTTACCAGGGAATATATTTACCGGGAGCTCGGCAAGGCCGAGGCCCTGCAGCCAACCTTGCAATGCTTTGCGGGCTGCCATCGTTGCGGTGTATGTTAGTACAGCATATCTATAGACTGATTTAGACGTTTTTTTAGTTTATATATGGACGCTGGGTTACACCTGTGTTATTTTATAATAGTAGGTGATAATGTGAGTTATGTACTGGAACACTTAGGTAATAATCTATGGCGGGGACGTTTTACGTCCTTTGACGAAAAAATTTGTCAGCATGGCTTTGCCGGCAGACTGGGGGGCGTAAGCAGCGAACCTTATAAATCGCTGAACCTCGGACTCCATGTCGGAGATAATCCCAAAGACGTATGGCAGAACAGGCAGATATTCTGTCAGTTGCTCGGTTTGCCGGCCACCAGGCTGGTTACGCCGGAGCAGATTCACGGTGACAGGATTGTCCGTGTCACGGAAGAAGATGCCGGCCGGGGGGCAAAGGAATATGCGGAGGCCATCGCCGGTACAGATGCACTTATCACAGATGTGCCGAACCTGCCCTTGTTCCTCTGCTTTGCCGATTGTACGCCGGTGGTTTTCCTGGACCCGGAAAAGCGGGCTATAGGGATAGCTCATGCCGGCTGGAAGGGGACGGTGGCTGGTATTGCCGCCAAGACTGTGGCGCGGATGACGGCGGAATTTGGCTGCAAGCCTGCAGATATAATTGCCGGTATTGGCCCAGCCATCGGTCCTTGCTGTTATGAGGTCGGGGCAGAGGTAGCGGCTAAATTCCGGGAGGCTTTTCCTGAGGACAGTGAGGCTGTTATAAGTTCTGATAATGGCAGGCTGCATGTGAATCTTTGGGAGGCCAATCGCCGCCAGCTGTTGCAGGCAGGCCTAAAGCGTGATAATATCGAAATGGCTGATACCTGTACGGCCTGTGAACATCAATGGTATTTTTCCTATCGGGCTGACGGCGGCCGGACGGGGAGAATGGCAGCCATTATCGCTTTGAAAGGGGAATGACCATGAGTCATGATATTGCCAAAGCCTATCAAGATGTGCTGGCGGAAATTGCGGCAGCCAAGGCCAGGCGTACAGAAGTACCCCGGGAGGCAGAGGTAACGCTGGTGGCCGTGACCAAAAATCACGATGTTGCGGCTATGCAGACAGCTATTGCTGCCGGTGCTGTTCACGTGGGAGAAAACCGTGTGCAGGAGGCAGCCAGGAAGTACGCGGAAATCGGTGCTGCTGTCAAGTGGCATATAATCGGCCATTTGCAGACCAACAAAGTCCGGCAGGCCGTGAAGTTTGCCGCTTTAATCCATTCGGTTGATACCCTGCATTTGGCAGAAACCATCGACAGTGAGGCTGCACGTATCGGCAAAGTGCAGGACGTGCTGGTGCAGGTTAATCTGGCTAAGGAAGATAGTAAATCCGGTGTCTACGCCGAAGACCTGGAGGATTTGCTGTTTAAGGTCGACAGCCTGCCTAACCTGCGGCTCAGGGGACTTATGTGCATGGCGCCTCACTATGAGGACGCAGAACAGTGCCGCCCGTTGTTCAAAAATATGTATAAAATTTACAAAAAGATACAGGAGTTTGACTATCAAAGGGCGAATATTAACTATTTGTCAATGGGAATGACCAATGATTATCAAATTGCTGTAGAAGAGGGGGCTAATATCGTTCGTGTAGGTACAGCGATATTTGGGCCGCGTCAGTATTAAAAAGGGGACGAATCATGAGTATTATCGATAAAGTCTGTGGAAAAATGGGGCTGATGGATCCTGTTGATGATAAACTGGATAAGTATGACAAATATGATAAATATGATAAATATGAAGAAGATTTAGGCACAGAAGAATCAGATCTGCGGGAAGAAGAGGAAGAGAGATTTGATATGAGTCATGAACGCAATGATAGTGCCCGGAACGTGGTAGATTTTCAGTCGGCAGCATCTGCCCGGGAGAACGGAACTGTCACTAATATGAAGATGAAGGTTATTGTCATCGAGCCTAAGACCTTTGATGATGCCCAGCAGGTAGCCAACAATCTGCGTGAGAAGAAACCTGTCGTCATCAATTTTGAAAAGACTGAGGCAGAAGATGCCAAGCGCATTATCGACTTTATCAGCGGTACGACCTATGCCCTGAACGGTGAAATCAAGAAGGTAGGGCATAATGTATTCCTGTGTGCGCCGAGCAATGTCAATGTCAGCTACACGGAAGAAGAACGCAAGGTATCTACGGAAATGCCGTGGCTGAATAAGTAAGAGACGGCGGTAATACTCATGGGTAGTGAACAAAAAGAAAAGTTAATCCGGTTTTATAAAGGCACCGAAGGTGAAGAAACCGTAATTAAATTAGTGGACCTCGCTGAAAATGTTCAGCGTACGCAAAAATTCCGCTTGTCGGGGTTTCTTGACCCCTATGGTCAGGAAATTGCGGAAACCGTAGCTGCTAACTACGGCAATATCCGTGTGGATTTTGCCGGCGGCTATCAGGGGGCTGAACGCGCCCGGGCTGTATTTATACACGAGGATTTTGGCGGCACGCCGGCTGGCTTTGACATTGACTGTATCAAAGCCCAGTGGAATGGCCAGTTTGCCCGGCTTAGTCATCGTGATGTTTTGGGGGCTTTGATGGGCCTGGGCATTGAACGTGACTGTATCGGTGACCTGCTCGTGACCAACGACAGTGTACGTATTCTGTGCCAGACGAAGATGGCGGATTTTCTGCTGCTGAATCTGACGAAAATCGGTGCTGTGGGTGTGGAATGCACCCGGGCGGACCTGGCAGAAATCGCCCCCAAGGAAGAACGGTGCAAGGAGATTCGCGCTACCGTAGCCTCCCTGCGCGTCGATTCCATTGCGGCCGCCGGTTTTGGTTCGTCACGCAGCAAGGCCGCCTCGGATATTGCTGCTGACAAACTCAAAATAAACTGGCAGCCGGTCAAAAGTGCCTCGCAAAATGTCAAAGAGGGGGATATCCTCTCCATGCGCGGCAGAGGGCGGTTGGAAGTGGCAGAGGTCAGAGGAACGACCAAAAAAGGCCGTACTGTAGTGGTACTTAAAAGATATTTATAAATTTAGAAGCTCCCGATATAGAAATATATTTCTTATTCGGGAGCTTTATTTGTTATAATTGACGGGGTGATAGAATGATGATAGAATGATATTAAAAGAGGTGATAGCATGATAGAAAACAACAATACGGAATTCAAGCGAGAGTATACGGAGAGCATCCGTAAGACGGTGGTGGCTTTTGCTAACACGGATGGCGGCAATTTGTATATCGGTATTGACGATGACGGGACGGCGGTAGGTGTAGCTGATGTTGATGATGTGCAGAAGCGTGTAATCAGCTTATGCCGTGATGGAATTCAGCCCGATGTGATGATGTTTCTATCATGTGATAGAATCGTGATAGAAGGCAAAGATGTAATTCGCCTTCTGGTCCAACGGGGAACGTCCTGCCCATACTATTTGAAAGGCAAGGGTCTGCGTCCGGAAGGTGTTTTTGTTCGGCGTGGGCCTGTCAGCCTGCCGGCCACAGATGCACAGATCCGGAAGATGATTCGCGAGGCCGGAGATTATCATTATGAGCAGGAACGTTCTTTGGAACAGGAACTGACGTTTAAGGACACAGAGAGAATATTGCAGGAGGCGCATGTGTCCTTTGGTGATGCCGAGAAACGTTCTTTGTGTATTGTAAGTAGTGACGGTCTGTATACGAATTTAGGACTGCTCCTGTCTGACCAATGTCAGCACACGGTAAGAGTGGCGGTTTTTTCGGGAAAAAATCAGCTGGTGTTCCGTGATCGGCGTGAGTTTTCCGGCTCACTTTTGTTGCAGGTGAATCAGGTTATAGAATTTATTGATTATCATAATGCCATTCATTCAGAAATTCGCGGCATGAAGCGGCTGGACAGCCGGGATTATCCTGTTGAGTCTTTGCGTGAAGCAATATTTAATGCCTTTGTACATCGTGATTATGGCTTTAGCGGCAGTTTGTTAGTGAGCGTTTATGATGATAGAATGGAAATTCTTTCCTTAGGTGGTCTGGCTGAAGGCATGACCTATAATGACATGATGCTCGGAGTTTCCATTTCGCGCAATCCGAAATTGGCGGAAATATTTTACCGCCTGCATTACATTGAAGCCTTTGGCACAGGTGTACGCCGTATTTTTGCAGGCTATGGCGACGGTGAGATACAGCCGCAGTTTTTGGTATCAGACAATGCGGTTAAGGTTGTTTTGCCCAATTTGCATTTTGAACGGGAACAGCTTGGAGGAGCTGCAGAGCATTTGCATGAGGCGCAACAAATATATACCAATGATGAAATATCTGATGATATGAAAGTATATCAGGCCATTGCTGCAGGTGTGGACAGCCGTAAAGCTCTGCAGGAACGCATGGGCTTTTCTCTGACCAAAACCGTTAATATTTTACGCAGATTAGTGGAGGCCGGAAGAATACGGCGTTTGGGGAACGGGAAAAATATTCGCTATGTGAGCAAGTGAAAAAGCCGAATGATAGAAAATTTATAAAAGGATTTAACGTAAATAGCGCGAATGTGTACTAATGTAGTTTGGCTATAGCTCTCAGGCTATGGTAAAAATTTCAGGAGGTATGAGCATTTATGTTAAGCAGAAGAAAATTTTTGCAGCTGTTGATGGCTGGTGGTGTGACGGTAGCTTTTGACGGGCTGTCCTGTGTGCAGGCGTTTGCAGCAGCCGGGGATACGGTAAAGCTGACTATTTTGGGTACAAGCGACGTGCATGGCCGGTTTATGCCCTGGGACTATGCTACGGATACGGAGGACCGGTCCGGCAGCCTGGTGCAGCTCTATACAGCTATCAAAGAGATTAGAAAGGAAACCCCCAACGTTATTCTGGTGGACTGTGGAGATGCCATTCAGGATAACAGTGTGGAGCAGTTTAATACCAAGCCGCAGCAGCCAATGATGGTGGCGATGAATGAAATGGGTTACGATACCTGGACAATGGGCAACCATGAGTTTAACTTTGGTCTGGATGTGCTGAAACATGTTACGGACCAGTTCAAGGGGCGGTCCCTGTGCGGCAACGTTTACTGGAGTGACGGCCGCCGTTATCTGCCGGCCAGCACCGTGGTGGAAAAAGCCGGGATAAAGGTGGGCATCATCGGTATCAATACGCCCATGATTACCGAATTTGAAAAGGATACGGACCACCTAAAGGGTGTGACGGTTAAGAATCCGACACAGGAAACACGCAAGGCGATTGCCGAACTTAAGGGCAAAGCTGATGTGCTGATTGGCGTTATGCACATGGGACTGGAGAATGAAAACAACAATCCTGACACCAGCGTTACGGACGTAGCCAAGGCTAACCCCGAACTTACAGCTATTGTCGCCGGTCATATGCATAAGAATGTCAGCAGTGCCACTGTAAATGGTGTGCTTATTTCCGAGCCGTACAAATACGGCCAGATGCTCACCCGTATCGACTTGACATTAAAACGCAGTGGTGACAGCTGGAGCGTCAGCGAAAAGACCGCCAAAACCATTCCGGTGAAAAACTATGCCAGCGACAAGAAACTCGTTAAACTGCTGGCACCGTTCCATGCTGCCGCCAGAAAGACCGCTAATGAGGAAATCGGCGTGGTCAAGGGGATGAATATGGTGCCGCCGGATTCTATGCCGGGTATCAGCGAAGTACAGGTAAATGATACACCGCTGACCAATTTCTTCAACGAAGTTCAGCTTTATTACAGCGGCGCTGATGTAACATCTGTTATCATCAGCCGCGATAATGCGCAGATGGCTGTAGGCCCGGTACGGCGCAAGGACATTGCCTTTAACTACCAGTACACCGGCGGGGAAACGACCATCTTTGAAGTCAGCGGCAAGGACCTGCGCGCTTATATGGAATGGTCGGCAGAGTATTTCAATCAGAAACAGCCGGGCGATATTGCCCCGAGTTATAATCCGGTGCGCCGGGCCTCTAAGTACAGCACAAATGATATCTTTGGCGGCGTGACTTACATCATCGACCTGACCGCTCCGGCCGGCAAGCGTATTAAAGACCTGCGGCTGAAACGTACGGGCAGACTTATCGAGGATAACGATACGATAAAACTGGGCATGAATGCCTATCGTATGCACCAGCTTACGGCCAAGAACGGTATTTTTGCCGGCCGGCAGTTCAAGCAGCTCTGGACAAGTATCGAGGCCATGGGGGAAACAGAAGGTACTATCCGCAATATGTCTATCAGGTACATCCGGGAAGTGAAGAAGGGTGTCATCGAAGTCAAGCCGGTAAACGACTGGCATATCGAAGGCTTTGACAGGCAGTCGGCCAGCTACAGAAAGGCAGCTGAGCTGCTGCGTGCCGGGAAAATTAAACTTCACAACTCTGCCGATGGCAAATACACCAATATTGTTTCCCTTAATGAGAGGGATATAAAATAATATGATGAACGGTGGCGGCCTTAACTGGCCGCCATTTGTATTGTGGCGTTTTGCGAAAAAATATGATAAGATAAATAAGATTGGAAAATAAGGCGAGAAATCGCAGCATACAGATAGGGGATAATAATTTTGCTTACACCAATGGACATACATAACAAGGATTTCAAGCGGAGTTTCCGTGGCTATAACGAGGATGAAATAGATGATTTCCTTGATAAGGTTGTCAATGACTATGAAAAACTATTCCGTGAAAATGACAAGCTGAAGGCTGACCTGGCCCGCTTCCAGAAGGATATCGAGCAGTATCAGCAGCTGGAAAAGAACTTGAAGGACACGCTGCTGGTGGCACAGAGAACCGCTGAAGAAGTTACGAGCAATGCCCGTAACAACGCGGAAGAAATGCGCGAAAACACCATGAAGGAGTGTCAGAATAAAATCCAGGAAGCCGAGATGGAGGCTGACCGCATTATCGAGGAGGCCAAAAACAAAGTTCGGGCCATCGTGAGTGAGTATGACAGACTGGTGCGCGAGAAAAATCATTTCCTGCGCAAAATCAAGATAACCATGGAATCTGAGTTGACGATTCTCAATGAAACGCTGGCGGAGATTCCCAATCCTGAACAGGACGAGCGGCAGACCCGTACGCAGGGAACGCAGGCCGAGGCCTTACAGAAAGCCGTGGCTGACCATCAGGAACAAGTGGAAAATGACGAAACAGGGGAAGAAAAAGAGGAGGATTAAGGGCGCGTAAATGGCTTTGGGTTTGTTTTTGCTACTGCTGGTAATAGACCAGGCAGTAAAATTTTTTGTAGAGGCAACGATGTTGCCGGGGGAGAGTATCCCTTTGATTGATGGGATTTTTCATATTACCTATGTGCTGAATCCCGGCGCGGCCTTTGGTATTTTTCCTCACCAGAGTTGGTTCTTTATATTGGCCGGCGCAGCAATGATTGCTGCGTTTTTCCATTACTACTCCTGGCTGCAGCGTCAGTGCGGTTATTTTCATTATGGCTGTGTAGCCTTGCTGGCCGGAGCGGTGGGCAATCTTATCGATCGTATCCGCAACGGACTCGTGATAGACTTTTTTGACTTCCGTATCTGGCCGGTGTTCAATATCGCTGATGTAGCGATTGTTCTGGGGGTGGCCAGTATGATTTATGCAATACTTTTCAAGATAAAGGAAACGGACAAATAATGGCTAAAGAGGTTTCATATAAAGCAGAAGAGGCAGGCAAGCGTCTGGATGTGTTTCTGGTGACATATCAGCCGGAACTGTCGCGCTCGCATATACAAAAGCTCATTGACCAGGGAGCAGTCCTGGTGGACGGGCAGGTGCGCAAGGCCAATTATAAGCTGCGCGGCGGTGAAACGGTGAGTCTGGTCATTCCCGAGGCGGAGCCTGTCAGTGTGGAGCCGGAAAATATTCCGCTGGACGTGCTCTATGAAGATAAAGATATCATCGTTATCAATAAGCCCCGGGGCATGGTGGTACACCCTGCGGCTGGCGTGCATACGGGGACACTGGTCAACGCCCTGCTGTATCATTGCCATGACCTTTCGGGGATAAATGGGGAGATTCGTCCCGGGATTGTCCACCGTCTAGACAAGGATACCTCCGGCGTGCTGGTCTGTGCCAAAAATGACGTGGCCCATCTGGACCTGGCAGAACAAATCAGCACGAAAACTGCCCATCGCGTTTACCGGGCCATAGTCCACGGCAACATCAAAGAGGAGGCCGGGATAATCAAAGGCGATATCGGCCGCCATCCCACAGACAGGAAGAAGATGGCGATTGTCCGGGAAAACGGCAAGCCGGCGGTGACGCATTTCAAGGTACTGGAGCGTTTTGGGGAGTACACACTGGTGGAATGCCGGCTGGAAACAGGCCGTACCCATCAAATCAGGGTGCATATGACCAGCATTGGCCATCCCCTGGTCAATGACCCCAAGTACGGGCCGAAGAAAAGCTCACCTTTTGCCATTAAGGGACAGGCTCTGCACTCGCTGAGTCTGACACTTAATCATCCTGTCACGAAAGAGGAAATGACCTTTACGGCGCCGTTGCCGCAGGATATGGAAAAAATCCTGACGGGGCTGCGCAATAAAATGGCCAAGATAAAATAATTGTTTTTGTTGAGGAGGGACCTTATGCCGGAATTTATCGATAAGGCAGTGCTCATGGATTCAGAGGGCATTCGCCGGGCACTGACCCGTATTTCCCATGAAATCGTGGAAAAGAACAAAGGGGTAGAAAACATCGTTCTGGTGGGCATTCGCACCCGGGGCGTACCCATTGCTGAGCGTCTGGCGGAAAATATTGCCAAAATTGAAGGCCAGAAACCGCCGGTAGGTGTCCTTGACATTACACTCTATCGTGATGACTTGTCAACTTTGGCTTATCAGCCCATTGTCCGGCCGACGGAACTGCCGGTGGATATAACGGGCAAAACCGTGGTGCTGGTGGACGACGTGCTTTACACGGGGCGTACTATCCGGGCAGCACTCGATGCCATCATCGACAACGGCCGTCCGAAAACCATTCAGCTGGCGGTACTCGTGGACAGAGGTCACCGGGAACTGCCCATCAGGGCTGACTTTGTCGGTAAGAACGTGCCGACTTCCTCCCGGGAAGTAGTCAGCGTCCAGCTGCAAAATACGGATAATGATGAAAAGGTCGTTATTCGGGAAATAAAAGAATGACAAAAAAGCAGTGAGCCATGTGACTCACTGCTTTTAACTTATGTGGTTATTTATTCTGCGTCAAACAGGGGCAGAGCCTCGAGGAAGATTATGTCCGTGCGCTTGGCGGCATCGCCTTCGGCCAGAACACAGGCCTCACCAATAACCTTGCCGCCGGCTTTTTCCGTCAGCTCGGTGAGAGCTTTCATGGAACCGCCAGTGCTGATAACGTCATCGAGCAGCAGAACATTCTTGCCTTTGAGACGGTCTACATCAACACCATCGAGGCACAGTTTCTGCACGCCCTTGGTCGTGATGGAGATATCTTCTACCCACAGGGCATTTTCCATGTATGCCTTGACGGATTTACGGGCTACCACATAACGTTCCATACCCAGTTCACGGGCCAGGTCGGCAGCCAGGGGGATACCTTTGGTTTCTGCTGTAAGAATAACATCAGTATCAGCAGGAATCTTTTTGGCTAATTCCTTAGCACAAGCCAGAGTCAGGTCAGGGTCACCCAGCATGATGAACCCGGCAATTGCCAGCTTGTCAGTGACGTTTAAAATGGGCAAAGAACGCTTGCAGCCAGCCACTGTTAAATCATAAAATCTATTGGCCATAGTACACCTCTTCTTCATTTTTACGGAACTATTATACGCTCTTTTCTGATGGAGTGCAAATTTTATTGTACTATCCTGCCGGAATTGTGTAAAATATAATATTGTGATTTAATGAACAAAGGAGGCTGTTTGGTTGCGTATCTTACTAACTAACGATGATGGCATAAAAGCCCCGGGGATTGAGGCCCTGGTTCGGGCTTTGCATAAAGAACATGAAATTATCATAGCGGCACCCATGGTACAGCAAAGCGGCATGAGTAACGCCCTGACTATTGGTCCGCCCATTGAGGTGGCCAGGGATACGGAAATGGAGTCACGTTACGGAATTGAGGCCTGGGCCATTGGCGGTACGCCGGCTGATAGTGCAAAACTATATATAGAGACGCTGGCCGGGACGGCACCGGATTTGGTCGTATCCGGTATCAATCACGGGGCTAATCTGGCCACGGATGTGATTTATTCGGGGACAGTGGGCGCAGCCATGGAAGGTTATTTCCATGATATTCCGTCCTTTGCCTTGTCTTTGGACGTACATAGCGAACTCAGTTATGATGACGCGGCGGCGATTTTTGCCCGTGACCTCGAAAAACTGCTGCCCGAAACGGATAAGGTGTTTCTCTACAATGTAAATTATCCGGTATTTCTGAAGGACGGTGAGGCTCAGTATGTCTTTGGCCGTCAGGGCAAGCGTGATTATATCAATGCTTTCAGCCGCGAAGAACGAGACGGCCGGGTGTTTTACACCATGGCTGGCGAAGTCTACGACTCGGATAAGAGCAGTGCTACGGATATTTACGCCACGGAGCAGGGCTATATTTCCGTGACGCCGCTGGTCACCGATTTGACTGACTATGTGGAGCTGGACCGGCGTCTGGAAAAATAGGGTGACGGTGATACTGGTTTCGTGATAAAATAAAGGTTGAAGTTTTTTTGAAGTGTAGGGAGGATGTTACCATGAAATCCATGATTCGCGATATTAAACTTGCACCGGCCGGACACGATAAAATCGAATGGGTAAAGAACTTTATGCCCGTTATGCGTGCCATTGATGAGGAATTTTCCCGGACGAAACCCTTTGCCGGCAAGAAAATGGTTATTACACTGCACTTGGAGGCCAAGACGGCTTATATGGCCGAGGTCTTTAAACATGCCGGAGCCGAAGTGGCCATTACGGGCAGCAATCCGTTGTCCACGCAGGATGATGTGGCCGCAGCGCTGGTGGAGGACGGTGTCAACGTCTTTGCCTGGCATGACTGCACGGAAGAAGAATATTTTAAGTTCATCGACGAGGCCTTAAAGATTGAACCGGACTTTATCATCGATGACGGCGGTGATTTGGTGCATACGCTGCATACGACGCGCCGCGATTTGCTGCCGAAGATTGTGGGCGGTTCCGAGGAAACGACGACAGGTGTACACCGCCTGCGCGGTCTGGCCCAGGAGGGCAAACTGGAATTTCCGATGATTGCCGCTAACGATGCCTACATGAAGTTCCTGTTTGATAACCGTTATGGTACGGGCCAGTCCACCTGGGACGGCATCATGCGGACTACCAATCTTGTCATTGCCGGCAAGACCGTGGTTATCGCCGGTTATGGCTGGTGCGGCAAGGGCGGTGCTATGCGTGCCCGCGGCCTCGGTGCCAATGTAGTCATCACGGAAGTTGACCCGATTAAAGCCATTGAGGCTATTTTTGACGGTTTCCGGGTTATGCCCATGGACGAGGCCGCTAAAATCGGTGATATCTTCCTGACATTGACCGGAGATAAGGACGTTATCGTAAAACGTCACTTCGAGTCCATGAAGGACGGTGTTATGCTGGCCAACTCCGGCCATTTCGATTGCGAAATAAACATTCCTGAGCTGGAGAGCCTGGCCAAGTCCCGCCGCCGTGTGCGCAATAATATCGAAGAATTCCTGCTGCCGGACGGCAGAAAGATTTACCTGCTGGCGGAAGGCCGTCTGGTGAACCTGGCTGCTGGTGACGGTCATCCGGCCGAAATCATGGACCTGTCCTTTGGCGTGCAGTTCTTCTCCATGATGCACCTGTTGGAACATGGTAAGGAGCTGACGAAGGAAGTGCATTTAATGCCGGAAGAAGTCAATGTAAAACTGGCAGAACTCAAACTTAAATCATTGGGAGTGGCTATTGACGAGCTTACTCCGGAACAAAAGGCTTATTTGAACCTTAACTAAGTCGTAAATAAGGAGTGTAAGAATTTGAAAACTTTAATAAAGAATGTTTATGTTGTTATGCCGGATGGCACGACACCGCTTACCAATATCATGCTGGACGGGCAGAACATTGCCGCTATTGGCGATGTTCCCGATACGTTCCGTCCCGGCAAGGTCATCGACGGTAAGAATCATCTGGCCGTACCCGGCTTTGTCAACGCCCATACACATACATCAATGACGCTGCTGCGCAGCTATGCTGATGATATGGCGCTGATGGACTGGCTTAACGACATGATTTGGCCGGCAGAGGCCAAGATGAATGAGGAAGATATTTACTGGGGTGCTATGCTGGCGTTGGTGGAAATGGTACGCTCCGGTACCACGACCTTTGCCGATATGTATGGCCCGTATATGAACCTGGTAGCTGAGGCCACGCTGGATACTGGTATCCGCGGCGTTCTTTCCCGTGGTATCATCGGTGTAGCTCCTGATGGTGATAAAAAGCTGCAGGAAAACGTAGAACTCTATAAGGAATTCCACGGCAGCGGGGACGGCCGTCTTACGGTAATGTTTGGCCCTCATGCTCCTTATACCTGTCCGCCGGAGTTCCTGCAGCAGGTGGCTAAGACGGCGCAGTCCTTAGGTGCCGGCATTCACATTCATATGCATGAAACGCGCACGGAAGTCGAGGATTCGCTGAAACAGTACGGCAAACGTCCTTTCGCCTGGGTAGCAGAAACGGGGCTCTTTGATTGTGACCATGTTTTGGCTGCGCACTGCGTGCATCTTGATGATAATGATATCGCCATTATGAAGAAATACAAGATAAATGTGGCACATAACCCCGGCAGCAACATGAAACTGGCCAGCGGTGTATGCCCGGTACCGCGCCTGCTCAAAGAAGGCATTGTAATGGCTCTGGGCACGGACGGCGCATCTTCCAACAACAATCTGGATATGCTGGAAGAAGTAAATCTGGCCGCTATGCTCCATAAGGTCAATGAGTATGACCCGCTGGCTGTACCGGCGTTTGAAGCTCTGAAGATGGGTACGGAATACGGTGCCAAGGCTGTGGGGATCGATAAGCTGGGCCGTCTGGAGGCTGGCTGCAAGGCTGATATCACGCTCTTTAACATGAACAGCCCAGCCTGGTTCCCCCGCAACAACCTGGTGTCCCTGCTTGTTTATGCCGCTAACAGCGGTTCGGTGGATACGGTTATCTGTAATGGTAAGGTCATTATGGAAAATAATGAAATCAAGACCGTGGATGAAGAACGTATCTGCTATGAGGCCCAGCGTTGTGCTGAACGTCTGTTAAAGAAATAATGTTGAGGTGATACCTTGAAAAAGAAGACAAGCGAGGGGAAAACAACCACCCGGCGCAGCCGCAGGACAGCTGTAAAAAAACGTCCTGCGGCCAGCCGTGCCAATCCCGATCGGAAATACGAGCTGCTGGGCTTGTCACTGGTGGCCGTCAGCCTGATTTCCATCTGTGGTTTGTTTGGCCTCAACGTCGGCTTTGTTGGGGTGTATTTTGCCAAGTGCCTGCATTATATGTTTGGCATTGGCGCCATCGTCATATCCCTGCTGATACTGTTAATCGGTTATCAATATATTGTCAAACACCATGGCCTCGTGTATTCGCCCCGTTTCTTTGGCCTGGCACTATTCTTCTGGTCCACACTGGCCATCTGGCACCACTTTGTGGTGCCGCCCGGCGAGGAGATTCTGCCGGACAGCCTGCCCCGGGGCGGCGGCCTTCTGGCCGGCGGCCTGCTGCTCATTCTGCGGCGGTTCTTTGGTGTTGACGGTACGATTATCCTGCTCGGAGCCGGTGTAATCGGCTCCATTCTGTTGTCCACTACCTGGTCCCTGGCCAATGGTGTCCTGCGCACGCAGCGCACCGCTGTGCGGGGGGCCAACGCCACCGGCAAAGTCGTGGCTGTGGCTTATGAAAAAGTCGCCGACGTCAGTGAACGCGTCGAGGAAAAAGTGGTGGAGAAGGTAAAAAGTTCCTTCTACAATCAGGAACAGGATGACCATTTTTCCGCCCAGCCTTTAGCTGATAAGATGGAGGAGCAGGCAGCTGCTGCGGCCGTGGAAGAACCTGCTCCCGTTGTACCAGTGGTGCAAGAAACGCCGGCAGCCGTGGCCGAACCGGAACCTGAACCATTGCCCAAGTTTACCATTGAGTATGGCCGCAGTGAGGACAGTGAGCCACTCGCAGAGGCGGATATGGACGAACTGCTGGCTGAGGCCGAGCAGGCGGTGCAGGAACCTGAGGCCGAGCCGGTTATCAATGTGGCTCAGCCGAAACCGGTTGCGCCCTCGAAAAATCCGCTGAAGGAAGAGGGCAAGCGGACAGCAATGCCCTCCTATGTGGAAATAGCTCCTCTCCGCCCGGCCGCTGCCATTTTAGATGGATCCGAGCAGACGGTAACGGAAACGCCGAAACCCGTAAAGCCTTATGAACTGCCCAAGGTTACGGAGATTCTCAGCAAACACAGTAAAAAGCAGAATGTGGCTTTGGAAATGGAAATTGAGGAAAATGCCCGGATCTTGCAGCAGACATTGGCGGACTTCAAGGTGAAGGCCACGATTATCAATGCCTGCCACGGCCCGGCTGTAACCCGTTATGAACTTGAACCGGCGCCCGGCGTCAAGGTCAGCAAGATTACCAATCTGGCTGATGATATTGCCCTGCGGCTGGCGGCCAGCTCCGTGCGTATAGAACAGATACCCGGCAAATCAGCTATCGGTATTGAAGTTCCCAACAAAGAACTGGAAGGCGTACAGCTCCGCGAAGTGCTGGAAAATCCCAAATTTGATAAAGCCAAATCCAAACTCACGGTAGGTCTGGGCATGGATATCGGCGGTCAGGGAATTTTTGCTGACCTCGGCAAAATGCCCCATCTGCTGGTAGCTGGTGCTACAGGCTCCGGTAAATCCGTGTGTATCAACACTTTGATTACCAGTATCCTGTTTAAGGCCAAACCTGACGAAGTTAAATTTATCCTGGTGGACCCTAAGATGGTAGAACTGTCCAATTACAACGGCATTCCCCATCTGATGGTGCCGGTGGTTACCGACGCCAAGAAAGCAGCCTCCGTGCTGAACTGGTCCGTGCAGGAAATGGAAAAGCGTTATGCCAAGTTCGCGCAGAACGGCGTCCGCAATATGCAGGGATATAACGACAGTTTCCCTGAGGACAAAATGCCGGCCATCGTCATCATCATCGACGAGCTGGCTGACCTCATGATGGTAGCTCCCCACGATGTGGAGGACGCGATTTGCCGTCTGGCACAGAAAGCCCGTGCGGCCGGTATTCATATGGTACTGGCAACGCAGCGCCCCTCGGTGGACGTTATTACCGGTATTATCAAGGCCAACGTGCCTTCCCGTATATCCTTTGCCGTTTCCAGCCAGATTGACTCCCGTACCATTCTGGACCGCAGCGGTGCGGAAAAACTGCTGGGACGCGGTGATATGCTCTTCTTCCCCATCGGGGCGTCCAAACCGCGCCGTGTGCAGGGGGCTTTCATCAGCGACGAAGAGGTGGAAAAACTGCTGGACTTCATTCGTTCCCAGGGACAGGAAATGGAGCCCAACGAGGAAATCGAGGCCTTTACGGAACGTGAACTGGCGGAAAATAACGATGAGGAGAGCAGTAAGGGCGGCGGCCGCAAGGCTCCCAAAACAGATGAACTTCTCATGGACGCAGTCAATCTCGTCATGAGTACCGGTCAGGCCTCGGCCTCCAGTATTCAGCGCCGGTTCCATATCGGTTATACCCGGGCGGCCCGGCTGATTGACACCATGGAGGAGCTGAACATTGTCGGCCCGAACCTGGGCAGCAAACCCCGGGAAATTTTAATGAGCAGTGAGCAAGCGCTGGATACGCTGGCCAATGTGTAAGGAGTTTTATTTTGCATATCGTACTTATCGAACCCGAGATACCCGGCAACACCGGTAATATTGCCCGGTTGTGTGCCGCTACGGGCATAGAGCTGCATTTGGTGCGCCCTTTGGGCTTTTCCACCGATGACAAGCATTTGAAACGGGCAGGACTTGATTACTGGCATTTGGTCAAAGTGCATTATCATGATAATTTTGACCAGGTGCTGGCAGAGTATCCTGACCATAAGTTTTACTATTGTTCCACGAAGGCCCCCCATGCCCATACGGAAGTGACCTACGCGCATGATGACATGCTGGTCTTTGGCAAGGAGTCAGCCGGCATTCCCGAGGAGATTTTAAATGCTCACTGGGAATCATGTGTGCGTATCCCCATGATTGAGGACGCGCGGTCGTTAAACCTCTCCAATGCCGTGGCTGTTGTGGCTTATGAGGCCCTGCGTCAGCAGAATTTTGCCTCGTTGGCGGAAAAGGGCCCCGGGCTTAGAATGTGGAATAAATGAGAAAGGGAATCATAAATTGCGGATAAATGAAAGTTTTTTAGCAGCTTGTGGAAAAATCATGACGCAGGACCAAATATTGCTCGATGCCTCCATGCGTGAGCATACCACTTTTAAAATCGGCGGTCCGGCAGACTGCCTGCTGCTGCCCAAAAGTCTGGAAGAAACCCAGCGCCTGCTGACGCTGGTGCAGGAATACGAACTGCCTCTGACCATCATCGGCAATGGTTCTAACATGCTGGTGCGGGATAAAGGCATTCGTGGCGTAGTCATTAAATTTGCCCGGAATATGTCTGCTATCCGGGTGGACGGCAGCCGTATGGTAGTGGGGGCCGGTGCCCTCTTAAAAGATGTATCTGATGCAGCTGCTGACCATTGCCTGGCCGGCCTGGAATACGCCTGCGGCATTCCGGGCAGCATCGGCGGTGCGGTTTTCATGAACGCCGGCGCTTATGGCGGTGAAATGAAAAACGTGGTGAAAAGCGTTAAAGCAGTCACGCGCAGCGGCGAGGTGAAAACCTATGCCAAGGACGAACTGGAACTGGGCTACCGTCACAGTATTTTCCAGAGCAATGGTGAGGCCATTGTGGAAGTAGAGCTGGAACTTACCCCTGGTGAGGAATCGGCTATCCGCGCCGCTATTGCCGATTTTACAGCCCGGCGCGAAAGTAAGCAGCCGCTGGAAATGCCCAGTGCTGGCAGCACCTTTAAACGGCCGGAAGGCTACTTTGCCGGCACGCTTATCGACCAGACCGGTCTCAAAGGCCTGCAGGTGGGCGGTGCTCAGATATCGACCAAACATGCCGGTTTCGTGGTCAATGCCGGCGGTGCTACTGCCGAAGATGTGCTGAACCTCATAAAGGAAGTGCAGAAACGGGTAAAAGAGGCACATGGTGTTGAACTTCAGCCCGAAGTTCGCATGATAGGCGAAATTTAATAGCAGGAAAAAGAACACTCCTCTCAGAATATTACAAGTAAGATTCCGAGAGGAGTGATTTTTATGCGGTTGGAATTTTTAGGCGCAGCCCATACGGTGACAGGCTCCTGCTATCTGCTGGAGGCACAGGATCATAAGTACCTCATCGATTGTGGTATGTTTCAGGGGGCGCGGCGGATTCGGGAACTGAACTATCAGCCCTTTCCCTTCAATCCTGCCAGTATCGATGCGGTATTTCTGACGCATGCGCATGTTGACCACTGCGGACTAATTCCCAAATTGGTTAAGGACGGCTTTAAAGGCAGTATCTATGCTACTCAGGCCACCTGCGACCTGGTGCAGATTATGCTGCCGGATTCAGCGTTTATTCAGCAGTCTGATGCCGAATCCTTCAACCGTAAAAATCAACGCCGCGGTGAAGAACCCGTTGAACCCATTTACACCATTGACGATGCTTATGAGGCGCTGAAACACTTTGTTCCTGTGTCCTATGAGCAGGAATTTTCCTTAGGAGAACACCTGACCATAAAGTATTACGACGCCGGTCATATCATTGGCTCAGCGATTGTGGAGCTGCTGGTTAAGGAAGGTGACAAGGAGAGTAAAATGGTATTCTCCGGTGACCTGGGCCAGCCAAATCAGCCCATTATCAAAGACCCCACGATACTGAACGGCGCGGATTTTTTGGTGGTCGAGTCCACTTATGGCGACCGGCAGCACCCGCTTTATGACAAGGAAACCCGGCTGCTTGAGATCATCAACGATACGATGGACAGGGGCGGCAATGTCATCATTCCGTCCTTTGCGGTAGGCCGTACACAGACATTGCTGTATTATTTCTACAATCTTTGGAAACAGGGGCGGCTTGACGGTGATATTCCGATTATTTTGGACAGTCCGCTGGCCATCAATGCCACTCGTATTTTCCTGAAGAACTTTCAGGACTTTGATGAAGAGGCCATTAAAATGTTCGGGGATAATGAGAAATTGGTCGAATTCCCCCAGCTGCGTATCTGCAAGACGCCGGAGGAATCCCGGGCGCTCAACAGCTCGGAAGGTTCGGCTATCATCATTTCCGCCTCGGGCATGGCTGACGCCGGGCGTATCCTCCATCATCTGAAACACAATCTCTGGCGTCCGGAGTCCACAATCCTCTTTGTAGGTTATCAGGCTGAGGGCAGCCTGGGGCGCCGGCTGGTCGAAGGTATTAAACGCGTCCGGGTAATGGGCGAGGAAGTGGCGGTCAAAGCGCAGATTCAGGTACTCAATGGCTTTTCCGCTCATGCCGACACTAATCAGCTGATGGAATGGATTAGCAATTTCCAATATCCCAAACCGGCGAAAGTTTTCATCGTACATGGTGAGGCCCAAGGGCAGGAATTCCTAAAGAGCAGGATTCAAAAGGAATATAAGGGTGAGGTCTATATCCCGTTCCGCGGCGATGCCGTGGTCATTCATGGACGGGCCTGTGAGGTACAGCCGTCCAATATTCCCGAAGTATCGGTGGAAATGGAAATGGAAGAACAGCTGCGTATCTTCGACGCGGAATACCGCAATTTGCGGCATAAAATCATGCAGCTTGTGGTACGCCAGCCCAAGACGATGGAACCGCTGCTTAAAGCGATTACCAAAGGTTTTAACTATCTAAAGAAACTTTGTGCCCCGTTTAATATTTAAGGATAACGCATAATAAAATCCCTCCCCTGTGAATAACTGCTAAACTTGACGCCGGCAGCGGCAAGGGTTATTTACAGGGGAGGGTAGTTTTTACTAGGAATGTTTACTGACGGGGGGACTGATTGTTATCCCAGCAATAGCCGCCATGACCATGCGGGCCACGGCCGCGGCAGTGCCAGCCGTCAGTTGACTGGTCAGATTCCTGCCAGCAATATCCGGGCCGGTCAGGATTAGCGGCAGCCATTACGGGAACGGCACTGGCCAGAATGAGTCCGGCGGCACAGGCAGCAAATATTTTTTTCATGGTGATACCTCCTAAATGCAAAATAGATTGTTTGATGTTATTATTATTACAGGTATATGTGACGAAAGTGTTACGATTGGTGACGAAAATAAAATTTTTTTTATGACTGGCTATATTTTAAGGAGGATTTATGATGGCAAAGCTGCTAATCGCTGATGATAATGCGGCCATACGGGAGATTTTGCAAATTGCCGCTGACGCTGCCGGTTTTACTGCCGTGCTGGCCAGTGATGGGGAGGAGGCCTGGCAGATATTTACAGAGGGCGGCATTGATTTGCTTTTGCTCGATGTGATGATGCCCGGGCTTGATGGTTTTGCCCTTTGCCAGCGGATTCGCAGGGAGTCAGATGTGCCGATAATCATGATAACAGCCCGGGGAGACGATTATGACCGCATTATGGGGCTGGATATAGGGGCCGATGATTATGTGGTAAAGCCGTTTTCCACGGCCGAGGTAATGGCCAGGGTTAAGGCTGTGCTCAGACGCTGGCAGAAAAATGAACATAGTGCAGGGGCTCTGGCCTGTGGCAATCTGCGTATACTGGAAGGGACAGGCCAGGTGGAAGTGGCAGGAAACACACTGCCCCTTACGCATAAGGAATATGACCTGCTCTATTTATTTATCAGCCATAAACAGCAGATTTTTTCCCGGGAGCAATTACTGGACTTACTCTGGGGCTATGATTACAGTGGTGATACACGCACGGTTGACACGCATATTCGCCGGCTGCGTGCCAAATTGGAAAAGGCCGGGTGTCAGGGCGGCGTTATTGCTACCGTATGGGGACGTGGGTATCGCTGGGATTGTGAGGAAGGGCAATGAGGAATATGTCATTATGGCAGCGCATGCTGCTGTACTTTTCCACCGTACTGGTATTATTTTCGCTGCTGATGGGCATAGCCTTTACGGTGTTGTTTGCCCGGCATAGTCAGGTAATCCATCAGGAGGAAATGCAAAAAAGAGCGGTGGCGCTGGCTGCCGCGATTCCGGCCATGCGCGAGGCCAACGAATGGCTGCAGGCCAATGACAGCATGAAGGAAAATATGATGCAGCACGGCCGTGGTCATGGCCGGCATGGCATGATGAATAATGGCGGCTGGTGCCGGCGGCAAATCAGCGGTGACAGTTCCTTCTTTCATCAGCTCAATGAGCTGGGGGACGGCGATGTTTGGCTCGTAGCTGCTGACAGTCAAATGATTTGCTCCTATGGCAGTCAAAATGGTGATACCATGACAGAGCTGCCACGAGAGGCCGAGAACCTCATCACCGCGGCTATGCGTGGTGAACGTGTGCAGAGTCAGGCCTTTTCTTCGCTGCTGGGGACGCCTGCCCTGACAACAGCTGCGCCCATATACTTTGATGGCAGGATAAAAGGCGTAGTACTCTTGCACCATTCCTTAAAAAATATGGAACAGAACCTATGGCAGGGGCTGCGGACGCTGGGCTTGTCCTTGCTGCTTGCCCTGGCACTTACGGGAATAATCGCCTTTATCCTGACCAGAAGGTTTTTACGGCCATTGCTGCAAATGCAAAAAACAGCCCGGGCCTATGCTGCCGGTGACTTTACGGCCAGGACGGGCATAGTACAGCAGGACGAGCTGGGACTGCTGGCTGCGGACATTGACGCGCTGGGCGCAGAATTGGAACAGGCCAGACACGAGCGCCAGGCCATGCAGCAGCAGCGGCAGGAATTCCTGGCAGAAATATCCCATGAACTGCGCACGCCTTTGACAATCCTGCGCGGTACACTGGAAGTACTCTGGCAGGGAATGGTAAAAACGCCGGAACAAACAGCTGCCTGTCAGCAGCAGGCCATGTCGAGTCTGGCAGGCATGGAAGTGTTGGTGCGTGATTTACTGGAATTGACACGCCTGCAGAATCCCGGCTTTAAACTGACAGAGGAACAGCTGGACGTGACAGAGGCTTTTCGTGAGGCCGTACAGCAGGCGCAGGTGCTGGCAGACAGAAAAGGTATTGAATTAAGGGCTGAGTTTACAGAACCGCTGGTGGTGACAGGCGACTACGGCCACTGCCGTCAGCTATTGCTGATTTTGCTGGACAATGCGGTAAAGTTCTCCCCGGCAGGTGAGACGGTGACAGTCAGCCAATTGCGGCAGGGAAAAGGCTGGAAATTTGTGGTGGCAGACCATGGCTGTGGTATTGCGCCAGCCGAGATAGAACATATATTTACGAAATTTCATCGCAGTCATGACGGGAATAATAAGCAGGGAACGGGCCTGGGACTGGCCATCGCCTGGGAAATTGCCCAGCGTCATGGCTGGCAACTGTCCTGTGTAAGCCAGCTGGGAAAAGGCAGCAAATTTATAATTTCGCAAGCCTGACGAGGTAAGAAGATAGCCAACGTTTATTGGCGTAAAAAACCGAAGGATACGTATGACAGTTCCTTCGGTTTTTTATATATTATAACGCCGTTGTTCCAGTTTTGCCATAGGCAAAACTTCCTCTTGGCGTTTCAACGAGGCGGGAGATATGCTCGCCGCCTGTTTTGGTATTCGTGGTGGGGGACATTTTCTTGCCTCGTTATATTTTCTTGGGTTCGGGCAGGAGAAAGGTAGCGGCGGCACAGCAGACTGAAATGCCGAGAATGACCAGCATAACTGCAGCAATGCCGTAGCTGTCGGCGTACCAGCCCAGCGAGGGAACGATGATACCGCCGATGCTGAACGACAGCCCCAGCGTAACGCCAGAGGCAAAGCCCAGACTCTTGGCCAGATAGCTTTGCCCTAAGACCACGAACGCCGCGTAGGGCCCCTGCATGGCAAAACTCATAGGAATCAGCATGGCGTAAACGGCCCAGATATTTTGCGTAAGAACAACGATGGCCAGACAGGGCACGAGCAGACAGCAGCCATAACGCAAAGTGTTTACATAGCCCTGACGGTCAGCCAGCCAGCCGCCGACTAATGTGGCGGCAACGCCGGTGATGGAAATAATCGACAGGGTGGCACTGCCGACCGCGTGACTGGCACCAAGTACCTGAATACAGAACAGCGGCAGGAAACTGCTGATAGCTGTAAAGAGCGTGGAACGGAAAACGATGACGAGAAACAAACGGGAAAAGCCGTGCCAGTCGTTTTCCTGTGGTGCCGATTGTGCCTGCTGCTTGCTGGCCGGGGAGGACAAGAGGCGCTGTGATTCCCGGCGAATGGCCGGCGAGGCCAGGGCAATCATGGCGGCCGTGAAGAGCGAGGCAATGCCATAAAAGGCCGTGCCATGCATGCCAAAGGTTGTGACCAGGAAAACGGCTAACAGTGGGCCTAAACCAAAGCCGCCATTACCGCCAACGCTGAAAATACTCATGCCCTGTCCTTTTTTGGCGCCGGCAATGGCATTGACATTACGGGCGGCCTCGGGGTGAAAGATGGAGCTGCCAATGCCCATGAGTGTGACAGCGGCAAAAATGCCCCAGTAATCGGTGACAAAACCGGTCAAGGCCAGGGAAAGACCGGCCATCAGCACGCCGAGTACCATGAACCACTGCCGGGAGCCCTTGTCAGCCAGCCAGCCAAAGAGGGGCTGGATAATGGAAGAGAGGAAGGACGAGGCAAACATCAGACCGGCGATGGAGGTGTAGTCCATGCCATATTCACTGACGAAGAACGGCAGCAGGGCTGGCAGGGAACCGCTATTGATATCGACGCTCAGATGACCGGCTGACAGCATATAGAGATATTTTTTATTCATGGGGAAGTCCTTTCAAGGTTACTGTGGGTCCTGCGCCAGAATCGGCGCTAATTCCTGCTCGTCAGGCGTGATGTAAAGTGTCTTTTGATTGGTAAAAATGACAAAACCCGGTTTGCTGCCGGAGGGCTTTTTTACATAGCGGATTTCCGTGTAATCCACCGGCACTTTGGAAGAGCCTTGTGCCTTGCTGAAATGCGCGGCCAGCTGGGCGGCCAGCAGTAGGTTTTCCTCGCTGATTTCCTCGCCGCCGTTGCGCAGAATGACATGCGAGCCGGGGATATTCTGCGTATGAAACCAGGTGTCATTAAAACTGGCTGTTTTGCAGGTCAGTTTATCGTTTTGGTAGTTGTTTTTGCCTACGAGAATCTGCGTGCCATCGGGGGCAGTAAAGCGGAAGGGATGGGAGGGCTTGTCGTTATTTTTGCGTTTGAGCTTTTCACGCAGATAGCCGCCTTCCACCAGTTCGTTGTGAATCTCTGCGATTTCCCCGATACTGGCTGAGGCCAGCAGGGAGGCCTCGATACTTTCCAGATAAGTAATGGAGGCCTCGCATTCCTGACGTTGTACCTGTAACAGCTCCTGCGCCCGTTTCAGCTTGTCGTACTTCTTGTAGCACAGCTGCATATTCTGAATGATGGTATAACGCTGGTCGAGGGGAATGGTGATTTCCTCGCCGGTCTCACTGTATATATTAACTACGGTGATGGCGGCATCTTCATGGTCATTGTATTGATATTGGTAAGTCATCAGATTGTCGCCGCGGATTTTATATTCCTCCGCGTTTTCGGCGGCCGCGATTTCCTCGTCTAATTTCACCAATTTGTTTTCGGCCCGGTGCAGTTCGTTCTTTACAAGTTTTTTAAACCTGTCCTTATCGGGCAGCACATAGCTGCCGGCCAATGCGCTGGCCTTTTCCAGCATCGCGCTGATGTTCGGGAACGAGAGCGTAACAGCGTCACTTAGATAATGCAGGGGAAAGGCAGCCATGGCCAAAACTTTTTGCTGGCTGTCGATGAGAATTACCGGCTGAGGTGATTGGCCGCTGGCAGCCTCACGGATTTCAGCCAGGGCTGCACTTACAGCCTGGAAGTCAACGTCCTCTAAAGCACTAAGGCGAGTGCTGGGCGCAAAACCGCCGAGAAAACAAACTTCCTTTGCCGATACCGGGCCAAAGCCCATGCAGGTGGCCAGCAGTGCCTTGTCCAGACGTTCCTCAGGTGAGTTTGCCCGGAGACGCGCCATAACCTCTGTCATAGGTGCTGTAAAGAGGTCGAGCTTGTCCTGCCCCGGTGGCAGTTCGTAGGTATCGCCCGGGAGCACGGTGCGGACACGGCTGCTGTTGGTGCCAATTTTACGCAGGGCATCGATTATAACGCCGTCCTGAATCAGAATGATATTGCTGTACTTGCCCATCAGCTCGAGCACCAGCGTTTTCGTGACGATGATACCGCCAGCGGCAATGCTGTCCATATCAATGAGGATAAGACGGTCAAGTCCATGCTGGCGTATGGCGGCAATACGGCTGTTTTCCAGCTGCTTGCGCAGTACCATGCAAAAGACCGGCGGCTCGGGCGGATTCTCTAAGTTTTTCGTCAGCAGATGGGCCGTGGGATTCTGGGAATTTATGCTGATATGCAGCTGATGATTCTGCCCCGGCTGTCTGATGGACAAAACGATGGACTGCTTATTAGGCTGGGTTATCTTATCTATGCGCCCCCCGGCGAGAGCGTCATTCAATTCACGCACCAACGGGCGCATGGAAAAGCCGTCAAGACTCATGATGTATCTCCTTAATTTCCGAATAATAGACTATCCTCAATTATACCCCACACGGAGTTGACCGGTCAAATTGACATGTCAGTTAGGGGCGATTCATGTTATAATTATTAAAGCGAGAGTGTAGACGGAAAGATGCGGAGCATAGAACTAATATGAGTTATCATGACATTGTTGACTTTTGGCAAAGTCAGAATATAACCAGTGGTGCAGAGTTGGAGGTCGTTCTTAACGGGCAGATTATAAACTTTGCTTATCACTCGGGAAAAATCGAAAATGACAATATTACCTACAATGATACCCGGGATATATTCGAACGGGATACGTTGTCTAACTATACTGGTGACCTACGGACAATATTTGAAATTCGCAACGCCAAGGATTCAATGGCATTTGTAGTTGATGCATTTGCTCAAAAAATGACTTTTGACGCGTCATTTTTGAAAAAATTGCAATATGAACTGACAAAAAATACCTATGATGAAAGGCGGTATAGCATTGGAGAGCGTCCGGGTGAGTATAAAAAGCATGACTATGTAACAGGGCGTGAAGAAGTTGGCGCCTTGCCTGAGGATGTGGAAGTCGAGGTAGCAGAGCTGCTGGCTGATTTGGCAGAAACTGACCTGATGTCCGCTGAGCATATATTGATTGCGGCGGCGTACTTCCATGCAAAACTGGAAAATATACATCCATTCGCAGATGGAAATGGACGTGTGGGAAGACTGGCAGCTAATTACTTTTTGATGATTCACAATCACCCACCACTTATAATTCACGAAGAAGACCGCAAAGAATATTATGCAGCCCTGGAGGCGTGGGATACGAAACAGGAGTTGAAGCCTATCAAGATATTCTTTAAGGAACAGATTGAAAAGACGTGGGCAAAGCAAATGCGAAGATTGCATAGGGGATAGATATAGAAGTTAAATAATATTTCCTCTGGTGAGGTTAGTAAGAGAGAAAGAATTTATTGATAATGATATGGTCTTTGGAGGGGATGGCTATGAATCAGGATAGCATGGAATTTGTAGTTTACATGATTCACGCCTGTGCTAATAAATGGAAGCGTTCTCCTAAGCAGGTATATGATAAATTGCAGGAGACTGGCTGTATTGACGAATATCTTGTACCTAATTATGATATTCTGCATACGCAGGGCAGTGGTTATTTAGTAGATGATATTAAAGAGTATTTGCGGATAAGAGGTGTGGAGGTATGATGGTCTATCACGGCTCGACAGAAATAATGACCAGATAGCGTTTATAACGCAGAAAGCCATTGATAAACTGCTGATGTACGATTCTTACTTTGAGGTGTGATCTATGGACGAAAATGTTTTAGAGCAGGTCTATCAGGAAAAATTGGAAGAACGTATTATTGCGCAGATTGCCAAGGAGAAAGCGATATCGCTGGAAAAAGCCATGCACATATATTACGGCAGTGAATTGTCTGATAAAATCCATCAGGGTATGGAGGGGATTCAATATCTTGATTACAAGGTGTTGACACAAATACTGATAGAAATGGAAGGCGTGTAATAATATAGGAATAATCACATACCACAAATTAGTCAACGGCTTTGGAGGTTTACTGTCTTATAAAAGAAAAGTATGCAGACCTGTTGCTGGCATGGGATGAGGAAGTTTTAAGGCGCTTGCAGGATATTTAGGCAAATGGATAGGGGTTGACTTGTCAATGAGGGGGCTGATATGTCATTTTGACTGTCAGCCCCTTTTGGCGTTCTTATTGATGGTCAGAATCATATAGGACTGTAACGCGAAATAAATTCGTGAGGGTAGTGCAGGGGGAGCGACACACATAAAGCACTCAGGCATTCCGCCCCACAGACCGCCGCCCGGCACAGCCGGTCACAAGTTCGCGTGTCCGTTGCTTTGGGTGGACAGCAAGCTGTCCACGTCAGCACCGACACGAATTTTGATACGTCAAAGTTCATCCTTTATGATATACTCATGGTAAAGAGAGTAATGGAGGCGTACTGATGGAACATGGAAACATAGGACAATATATACGTGCACGTCGTCTGGCAATGAATTTATCTCAGGCTGCTTTGGGTCATAAGATAGGTAAATCGTCACAGGTGATTTCCAACTGGGAACGTGGCTTTACCAAACGTGTAAGCGTTGAGGAACTGGCAAAGATAGCAGAGGTATTGGATGTGGATATAAGGTATTTTTTTCCGCAGAGCCGAAAAAGTGTGACATCGGATAAGCGTTTGCAGGCGATTATTACAGTTTATCCCCAGCTTTCGGAACATACGAAAGCGATTATAGATAAAGCTATCAGGGAAGATTTTTCTATGGATATATAAGCACGCAAAAAAGCAGCTGTTCCTATATGGCTGCCTTTTATTGTGTGTTGTAAGTATTGCCGTAGTATTTTTTTTTCGGTATAATAGGGAAAGATAAGAATTACCAATATGACCTAGCGAGGTGGATATGAAACAGTTAAGTCTTAAATTAGATGACCATTTATACGAAAAGCTACAAACTTATACGAAAGATAATGGCGTGTCGGTCAGCTCTGTGTTGACGGATTCTCTTATAGCGCATTTGACCCGTCAAAAGCGGGCGCAGGTGCCCCAAGGGTCTTTTACCTTTATTGATCTGTTTGCTGGTATTGGTGGCATGCGCATTGCTTACTCCAGTCAGGGAGGGGAGTGTGTTTTCTCCAGTGAATGGGATAAGTATGCGCAAAAAACTTACTTTGACAACTTTGATGAAATGCCACAAGGGGATATTACCAAGGTGGCCAGTGAGGAGGTTCCTGACCATGATATTCTGGTAGCTGGTTTCCCCTGCCAGCCGTTCAGCATTGCTGGTGTGTCCAAGAAGAACAGCATGGGGAGAGCTACAGGGTTCCAGGACAAAACCCAGGGAACGCTTTTCTTTGATGTATGTCGTATTATTGAGGCTAAGCGTCCCAAGGCATTTATGCTGGAGAATGTCAAAAATTTGAAAAGTCATGACAAGGGCAATACCTGGAGAATTATCAGAGAATCCTTGGACCAGCTTGATTATGAAGTCTTTGCTGATGTAATTGATGGTCAGGGCTTTGTTCCCCAGCACCGCGAACGTATCTTTATTGTCGGTTTTGATCGCAGACGCTATGGCAATTTCTTTGACTTCAGTTTTGATGTTGATGATGATAAGCCGGAAAAGGCGCCGGTACTCCGTGATATTTTACTGCCGGAAGTGGATGCGAAATATACACTGACCGATAAGCTGTGGGCGTATCTGCAGAATTATGCTGCCAAGCATAAGGCCAAGGGGAACGGCTTTGGCTATGGCATGCCGGATTTTGACAGTGTAACCCGTACGCTTAGCGCCCGTTATTACAAGGACGGTTCCGAAATTCTCATTAACCAGGGCGAGGGGAAAAATCCCCGCCGTCTGACTCCCCGTGAATGTGCCCGCCTGCAGGGCTACCCGGAGGATTTCAAAATCACAGTGTCCGATACCCGGGCTTATAAGCAGTTCGGCAATTCCGTAGTGGTTCCCTTGGTTACCTCCATTGCCAAGCTGGTGGTGGCCAAAATGAAGGAGCTGGATGCAGCTCTTGAAAACAAAAATGAAGCAAGCGCAGAAACAGTTAAGGAAAGCAAAAAATCAATGAAACTAGGTGCGTAATATGGTACAAACAGAGTCTTTTAGCCAGCAGGCCATAGCTTCCGTACATAAAGGAAAACTGGCCTTTTGCAAGTTCCTGTCCGCCAATGATACCGGGCTGACGGGCGGCCATCAGTGCGGGATTTATGTTCCCAAGCCTGCTTATTCCATCATCTTTGATGAAAAATGCGTCAAGGGTGAGAATAAGGAACGGCTGGCCAAAATCCGCTGGATGGGCGATTTTGAGACAGAAAGCAAGTTCACCTACTATGGAACGGGCACCCGCAATGAATACCGCATTACCCGTTTTGGCCGGGGCTTTGACCTCTTGAAGCCGGATAACACCGGGGCACTGGTGGTTATTGTCAAGCTGGCTGATGAGGACTATGAGGGCTGGGTGCTGGAAACCGAGGACGATATTGACGACTTCCTGGATTATTTCAGCCTGTCACCCGCAGAAACTGGCCGTCTGATTGGAACGGAAATGCTTTCTGTTGACCAGCAGGAAGAAATGAAGCTGGCGAAAATGGATGCCTTTGTCCATGCACTCCAGGGCGATTTCCCGAAGGCCTTTGATATGTCAAAAGCCGCCCGCGATATTTACAATGATGTGTATGACCACATAGAAAATATTGTGCAGAAGCCTGACCAGAAATTGCTGGCCTGGAACAATATGGAATATGACCTGTTCCGGCGTATCGAGGAAGTGCAGTACGGTGATGTAATCCGTGGCGGTTTTGACTCCATGCAGGCCTTTATCGACACCGCCAACAGCGTGATTAACCGCCGCAAGAGCCGTGCGGGTAAATCCCTGGAATATCACCTGGAAGCGATTTTCCAGGGAAATAAGCTCCCCTATGAGCCGCAGGTAGTCACGGAAGAAAAGAAACGCCCGGACTTTGTTTTCCCTGGTGCCAGCGCCTACCATAACCCGGAATATCCCGCTGACAAGCTGGTGGTGCTGGGTGCCAAAACCACCTGTAAAGACCGCTGGCGGCAGGTTATCACCGAGGCTGACCGGGTAAAGACCAAGTATCTGTGTACGCTCCAGCAGGGGATTTCGCCCCAGCAGCTGCATGAAATGAAGAGCGAAAACGTGGTACTGGTAGTGCCCCAGCCGTATATTACCACCTACCCCAAAGAGTACCGGGAGGATATATTCTCCCTGGCGAAGTTTATCCAGCTGGTGCAGGAGAAAACGGCAGTCTGATGAGGGCTGGAAGATGGACGTACTAAGCCGTGAGCAAAGACATCATAATATGAGCCATATCCGGGCGGCTGACACAAAGGCGGAAGTGCTCCTGCGTAAAGCCTTGTGGAAAAAAGGCCTGCGCTATCGCAAGAACTACGCATCCCTGCCCGGAAAGCCGGATATTGTGCTGACCCGTCAGAAAATCGCTATCTTTGTGGATGGCGATTTTTGGCATGCGCGTGGCCATAGGGATAATCCTGGGGAGCAGGTGGCTTCCAATAAGGAGTTCTGGCAGAAAAAACTGGCCCGAAATGTGGAACGTGACAAAGAAGTTAATGATGAATTGACCGAGGCGGGATGGTTGGTTATTCGCTTTTGGGAGAAGGATATATTAACTAATTTGGAGAAGTGTATAGCTGAAATAGAGAAATATATATAGTTGGTTGAGAATAAGGAAGAGGGAATTAAATTGGCTAAAGATTATTTTTCCAAGGAATACAGAACATGGATCAACTGGGTGGATAAACGGCTTGCTGCGGATTGGTCGTGGGATAAGATAGCCATGTGTGGAAAAGAGACAGAAGAAGAACTGGTGGCATATTTGGCAAATCAGGATCCCTTTGATTATCATGTATTCAATTTGGAAGAATGGCGGGATTTCATTTCTCTAAAGAAAGAACATGAAGAAAACTCCAGACCTATTGAAGAAATGGTGCTTGGCGCTAAAGCAGGGGTGGACGACCTGGATGTTCCGGAAGAAAAAAATTCAGCTTGGATGTTGTATAAAAATAAATTGGACGGAAATTTTCCAGGATCAGCTATAAATCAAATAGAAAAAAGCAGCAATAAAGTTCTTAATATGCTGAATGACGGCGCCGGGGATGAATACAAGGTAGTTCATGGATTGGTCATGGGTAATGTGCAGTCTGGTAAAACCGCGAATATGGAAGGTCTTATGTCCATGGCTGCAGACTATGGCTGGAATATGTTTATCATTCTGTCCGGGACAATCGAAAATCTGCGTCAGCAGACTCGTAATCGTTTTATGAGAGATTTACAGAATGGTAATCTTACCTGGGATTATTATATTGAAAATCCTACTACCAGGAAAAATCCTCCGGATACGCTGGATTTACGCAGTGATTCCCGTAAGCGGTATGTTACGGTATGTCTGAAAAACAGCGTTCGCTTGAAAAAATTACTGACCTGGCTGAATCATGACCAAAATATTAAATCACAAATGAAAGTGTTGCTCATTGATGATGAATCTGACCAGGCAAGTATCAACACGGCCAAAATCGAGGATGAGGAAACAACACGTATTAACAGACTCATAAAGGCTATTGTGAATGGCAATACCAGTGAAAATGCCAAGCGAATTACTCCTTATAAGGCCATGAATTATGTGGCCTACACGGCTACGCCATACGGAAACTTCCTGAATGAAAGAGGCGAAGGTTCATTATATCCTTCTGATTTTATTCATGTTCTCCCCACATCTGATACATACTTTGGCCCGACGCAGATATTTGGTGACATTGTTAATGGTACTACTGACGGTATGCCAATTATCAATACTATAACGTCTAATGTAGAGGCATTGGATAATGCTGATAAACAATCTGACACCAGTATGCTGGAAGCACTGAACGACAGTTGGAAATCCGGCAGTGACTCTGCATTGGATATTCCGGATAGTCTGAAGGAGGCCGTCGCCTGGTTCTGTATCTGCGTGGCCATCCAGCGATACCGAAAGTCAAGAAAACCTGTGAGTATGCTGGTACATCACGACATGAAGGTGGAATATCATACAAGTATTGCCAGAGGTATTCGTCATTGGTTTGACAGTATTTCCCAGGAAAAATTTGTGGAACTGTGCCGCAAGGTATATGCAGAGCAGACTGCCAAGATGACAATTGATGCCTTTAAGCTGGCATATCGTAACTATGGCCGCATGAGTGGTATCAATATAGATGAAGATATTAAAGATTATCCGTCCTTTGATGCCTTATATTCTTTTCTTGCAGAATTAAAGGAAAATCTGCTTCATCATATAACGATGGACAAAAACGAGGAATTGCTATTTGACCGGGGAATACACCTGTGCGTAGATAACTGCAAGTATACTCCGATTGTCAAAGATGATGATGAAGATAAAATCCCACATGTTCGTCTGGTGTATCCCAAAGATACAGATGAACTGGAATTTGCCCCAGCTTTCTTAGTGGTTGGCGGTAACACACTGGCGCGTGGTCTGACACTTGAAGGTCTTGTCTGTACCTATTTTTCCCGTGTGGTCAGCCAGGCAGATACGCTTATGCAGATGGGGCGCTGGTTTGGCTACCGTCGGGGCTATGAACTCCTGCCAAGAATCTGGATGACGGAATCTGCTGTAAGCAAGTTTGAACAGCTGGCGGCGTTGGATGAACAGCTGCGCAATGATATAACGGAACGTTATTTTGATGATACGCTGACACCCGCCCAATACGGCCCGATGGTGTCCACCTGCCCCATGCTGGTAAAAATGAAGATTACAGCCAGCAACAAGATGCAGGGGGCAGTGGCTGCAGAAGCTAACTTTGCCGGTGCACATATTCAGACGGTACAGTTTGAGAACAATGATGAGATTCTGCAAAGAAATATAGATGTTGCAGATGCCTTTATTACATCACTGGGCGAGGATAATCACAGCCTTAATGCTGGTCATGAAACTGAATATAGGGTTTGGGAAAATGTCCCCTTTGATGAAATCAAAAAGAATCTGTTTATGAAATCACATTACGAACTGACCAATATGGAAGATTTTGACTTGTTCTGTCAGTGGTATGAAAGCAAAGATTATGATTTTGCCAACTGGACGGTTATTCTGCGAGGGAAAAAATCTACAGACAGACAGTGGCATGGCGTTGGTAAAGTCATGCGTTCACGGAGATTGTCTGGTGTCCGTAAGCCTGATTCCTATAAGTTTACCATAGGTATACTGTCAGATCCTGGCGTATGGGATGCAGATTTAAATAATGATTATGTCGATGATCTTACCGATGCTGAAAAACTCATTTTAAATCCGTCGCAGAAGGCAAAAGCTGAAGATATCAGACAGTTGAAAAACCGTATAAGAAGCGATAAAAATAAAGATAATGTTCCACGGCTTGTTATTTATTGTATTGATAAGGATAGTACAACCGAGGCAGCAAAAACGCGCGCACCTCTTAATACCAATGTCGATGTTATGGGCGTTGAAATATTTGTACCTGGCCAGCGGGCGGCAAACGACGTCATTACTTCTGCCGTACAAATTAAGTAATAACAGCACAAGGAGTGTGTCATTTAATGGAAATATATGTCCTTGAACATAATAAGATGGGACAGACTGGTGAATCGCTGCTGAAACTGATTCAGAATACTTCGCTTTCTACTGTGGATTTATTGGTCAGAGAGAGTATACAAAATAGCCTTGATGCGGCCAAACCGGATAACGGACGGTGTGTGACGGTAGATTTTCTCACAGGCGAATGTCAGCGGCAGGAACTGGATGGGATTTTTTCCGGTATAACTGATTCTCTGAGAAAGAAATATCCTGGACAGGAAGCCTCTTATATTGCAATAAGAGATAGCGGTACAGTGGGGCTTACCGGGCCTTTGCGTGAGGCAGAGGTGTTACATGAAAAAGGCTTTGGCAACCTGCGCAAGTTGATTTATGAAATCTGTCAGGCACAACCAGAGGAAGGTAAAGGCGGCAGCTGGGGCCTCGGTAAGACCGTTTATTTCCGTGTGGGTATAGGCATAGTGCTATATTATTCCCGTGTTCAATTGGAAGATGGCTCTTATGCTTCCCGCATGGCTGCAGCCCTTATCGAGGATAATAGTAAACCTGATTCTCTGCTGAAAATGTCAAATCAGAAAAAGGGTAATTTGTTTTGTGGTGTCGCCTGGTGGGGGGAACCGGACAAAGAATCCAGTGATACAATGCCAATAACTGATGAGGATGAAATCGGCAGAATCCTGGATATTTTTGACATTCCACCATATATGGATGATGAAACGGGAACCACGGTCATTATTCCTTATATTGATAAACAAAAGCTCCATGATAATGCCAATAAAAAATCATTTGAGGTTTTTGACCGTTACGACCTGGAAGAAATGATTAACATGGCTGTTCAGCGCTGGTATACGCCGCGTTTGTACAACAGCAACTATAAATATGGGCCATTCCTTGATTATCGGATTAACGGCAGTAAGCTGCGACGCCCGGACAGAGCAAAGTTCTTTGACATCATGCGCGATTTATACAACGAGGCTGAAAAAGGCGAAAAAATAGCTTTGCGTAGTGAATTTAATGGTGATACCTGTGCTGGATACCTTCATTGGCGTATTGTTTCCAGCAAGGAACTGGAAATGCTTTCACCCAATAATGCACCATCTCCTGTTGATTTCCTGCTAAAAACAAGCAAAGATGAAATGGATCAGAGCAATCCGCCTATCCTTGCGTATTGCCGTAAGGCCGGCATGATAGTGAACTATGAGCTGCGTGGTGAATGGGTATCAGGGGTTCAGCCGACAAGGGAAGATGAGTTCCTGCTGGCGTTTTTTGTCCTAAATAGCGACAATACTATGTCGAACAATACTAGCCTGACATTAGATGAATATATCCGTCAGGGTGAGAAGGCTGACCACATGTCATGGCAGGATCATGTGGTAAACGGTATGAAATATCAGGTGGTTAGCAAGCTGCATAAGCATGTAAGTAAGAAACTGAAAGAGGTTGTGGCACCAGAGTCCACAACAACGGAAAAACGCAACGATAGTGCTTTGCAAAGAATGATGGGCTCATTTTTCCTGCCCTCACAGAACTTTGGTCGCCTGGCAAATGCAAAAAAAGGCACATCTGGCAGTGGTACATCTGCCGGGGCTGTAAAAAATCGCAAACTGCCAGGACTTAATGACGTGAAAATTGATTATATCAGTGAAAGTGAAATTGATATAACATGGACAGTCGTGCTGAAGAAAAAACAGAAGAATATCACACATGAAATCTTGGCCATAACATCCACCCCGCTTCACGCCAAGGAATGGGAGGATGATAAGCATGGGATTGGTCTGCCGTTCCCTTTTAATATTGAAAAAGTGGAAGCAACTTACAAGAAAGAGCCCCTTGACTGTAACTTGATTTCCTCTAAAAAAGGTGTAAATTTTGGCTTTGAAATGGACACAAATGAGGTTACTGTGGCAAAAAAAGAGAAGAATGAAATACATTGTCGTATGACGGTTTATTGTAAAGATTCGTCTATTCCCTGTAGTCTTAGCATAAAGGAGGCTGCAGAATGAGTAAAAGTGCAAGTCTGAAAATGTATAAGGTGCTGGATGATGATAACGCATCATATCTGAATTTTGCTTATCATGATTGTGAAGCCTTTTTTCGGGAAATGGGAGAAGAGGACTGGCAGCCGCTCAGCCTCTCCAAGAGTGGTAGTGCCACGGATAATATTTATAACATCGAAGGCGAAGATAACTGGAATCCGGAAACATGTGAAATCCGTTTGGTGCAGGAGATAACCCTGCATAATTTGCGGGAACTTTTCAGAACGGATGAAAATCCAAAACCATTGATGCCTGTAGCGTTGGAAAATGACATTTTGGGCATTACGGCTGTCTGGTGGTCCGATAAATCACGTATTCGCGGCTGTCAATATATTGGTGAAATGTGTTACAATGATGTGGCGGCCGATGGCGACTGTACTTATACTTTGGATATGAAATTCCCTGCAGGTCAGCTGGCCGGCCAGTTGGAAGTATTTTATAAGCTCTATATGAAGGAGCCGGGAGAAAAGCGCCTGCCGGGATTTGCCCATGAATGTGGCGTCATTCTAGGAGATTTAGGCACTTCTCTTATTTTACAGATTGATGGCGAGGGGGCTTTGTTCCCCGTATCTACCGTTTCTGCTGATAAGGAACCGCTGTGGTGGACGGAGATAAACATTGATGATCCCTTTGAGGATAGTTTTACGGAAGAGTATTTTTCTTTGGTATTAAACGATGCCCACCCAGATTACAAAGAATTGAAAAAGCGCAGTGGGGCTTTTAGCGCACTATATCACGAAGTTTTTGCCAGTGCCCTGGAGGAACTGTTTATTGTCCTGCGCCGCGATTATGGTGAAAAATTCGATGCTATTGACTCGACCGATGTTGTGCCCGGGACGATTGCCCATGCAGCCCTTTACATGATTAAGACCTTTGATATTCAGATGGATGCAGATATTACTACGCTGCATTCGTCAATACGCAAGGCCGTATACAAACAGCTGAAGGGGGCAACTAAGATATGAAATGGCGACACATGCAAGTAAAAGCTGCTACCGAAGCTGTGGAGCGAATGAAGTCAGGGTGGATGCCGGAAGTTTCCTTGGATGAAAGATATCAGCGTATGCAGCAAAGAATTCGTGACGCATGGGTTGAAGCAAATGAAAATTTCCAGTCAGGAGATAATAAAGATACATATATGCGTGACCTGGAATTTGGCTTGCGGTTATATGCAATTTTTTCCAAAGGCGAATTTGCAATGGCACCGCGCATTGCATCAGATATTGAGGTATGGCGCTATATATCTATAAATGTAGTTCCGGAAATAGTAAAAGAGCGCTGGCCTAAAGAATCAAGCTGGGACGACCGGTTTTATCGTAAGACGAACCGCATATACTTAAAAGTGCTTTGGTGGTATATATATCTTTCCTGGCAGGGGGATGATGAGCATACCTATGCGGTGCTGGAAGCCAATAACGCGGATACTATTGCACAGCTGGTAGAACGTTCGGGCGCACATGGGTATAATCTTGATTTGTACAGGAAAATCATGGTACGCCATTTCTGCCAGGAAGAATCAGAGCGTAGCATGATAATGTTCCGTAAGGTAATGAAATTACATACTGCAAGGATTCGTACACGGCAGCCGGAAATGTTGCCGGGCGGGGTGAATCAGTATGTTGAGGAGTTGTATGCATATTTTAACGAAGAATAATCTGCCGGATGTAATAGACCTGTTTTCTGGTTGTGGCGGCTTGTCACTGGGATTCCATCAAGCTGGCTTTAATATCGATTACGGCGTGGAAATGATGGAGAATGCCGCGCAGAATGTCAATTATAATCTGAGCATCAAATATGGACGTCAGCCTGGGCATATCTGTGGTGATATTACCAAGATGCCGGGGGATATGTTTTTGGATAAAATTGGCAGCAATGGTTGTATTGTGATTGGTGGCCCACCATGCCAGGCATATTCGCTTATCGGCAGGGCAAAACTTAACTCCCTGCGTGCAGATGGTACATTTGAAGATGATAAGCGCGGCTATCTGTTCCAGGATTTTATAAGATTTGCACTGGGGCATAATGCCCGGGCTGTTGTCATGGAAAATGTACGGCAGAGTACCGCCTATGGCAAAATTAACGTGCCGGAAAAGGTGGCATGGACGTTGGAACGTCATGGCTATACCTGCTGGTGGACAATCCTTAACTCTGCTGACTTTGGTGTGCCGCAGATTCGTGAACGTATGATTCTGTTTGCGGTAAAAGGGAAAGCCCGGCCAATGCTTCCTAAGCCTACACATTCGGGCAGACGATATAAAATTGCAAACCTGTTCAATGGTGAAAATTCATTTACATCATGCAAGCATTTCGTTCCACCAATAAAAGGAGAGCGTGGGCTGCCACCATGGCGTACTGTGGAGGAAGCTATTGGAGATTTACCCTCCCTGCGAACCAGCCCGGAGGAGCCATACGTAGCAAATGCTATGAATCTGCAGTTGCCTTATGCTGATGAACCGGAAAACGAATATCAGGAAATGATGCGTTGTGGTTTGGAAACGGTTAGCGGCAATGTATATCATAACAATGCGCGGGACTATGCTACGTTTGCCCGTATGAAGGAAGGCGATATATACCCGCGGGCGCTGGAGATTGCTAACGAGATTTTCGCAGAGAAATGTGCGGAAACTGGTGTACGGGAAGGAACGCTGGAATATGACGCACTAAAAAAATCAATTGTACCACCGTACAGCCCGGAAAAATTCCTTTCCAAGTGGCGCAAGATAATTCGTAACCGTCCTTGTCACACGCTGGTTGCCCATATTTCGCTGGATACTTATAGTCATATTCATCCTTGGGAGCCACGTGGTATTTCCGTCCGTGAAGCTGCCCGCATTCAATCGATACCGGACGATTATGTATTCCAAAGCAATATGGGTAATGCTTTTAAACAGATTGGCAATTCTGTACCGCCGCTAATGGCCAAAGCTATAGCGGAAACTGTTATGGAAGTTTTGGCAGAACAGGAGGCCGAAGCATGGAAGGAAGCGTAAATGTGGACCTTGTGCAGGCAATAAAAAATCATTTTGCCCTGCTGCATGACGGTCATATTTATCCAATGCACGATGAACTGCCCGGTGATTATAATGCCTGGGTAGTTCGTTGGAATGGGAAAATTGGTGTAGCCGTTCCCTACGATAGTGATGAACATGTATATTCCAGCTTTGCGGAAATCGAAGTAGAGTCATGTATCATCAATGGAGAACAGGTACTCTATCTGTTTATCAATGCGGAAAATAATGACAAGCAGTGGCGTAGTCTGGCCTTTGCCAATATATGCGAAAATTTTGTGTCCCCTGGTGAGGACGGAAGCAACAGAGAACTGGTCACACATCACACGCAGGAATGGTGCGCCAAGTGGAAGGACCTTCTCGGAAATGCCAGCCGTGAAATTCCGGTTCATGCTGTAGTAGGTGAACTGATGGTATACCGCTGGCTTTTGCAACAGGGCCTAAAGCCCCAGTGGACAGCCAGCAACCGCAGTCGCTTGGATTTTATTACCGAAAATGCAGCCTGGGAAGTCAAGTCAACGCTGAGCCATACTGATTTACAGATAACTGTCAACGGTCAAAAGCAGTTGACAAGTCAACCGGATTGCCCGCTTAGTGTAATGTTTTGTCGCATGGAACCAAATCCCCAAGGCGAATCAGTAAACGATATGGTACAATCACTTACCACTTTAGGAGTTGATGAGACGTATCTGGAAAATGCCTTGTCCGGCCTGGGGTTAAAGCTGGGAGCTTTTGCCCGCAAGGAACGTTTTTCCTTGATAGAGATGCGACGCTATCCCGTCAATGATAAATTCCCCAGGTTGACAGAGGACAGCTTCGTGGGCGGCAAACTTCCTGATGGGATTATAAAGATTAAATATGTTATAGACTTGGCAAATCTTGAATATGAAGTGATTAAATAAAACTTTGCCGTTATTAAAAGAGGGATCTAAAATTGAATGAGAAAATTCTGTCTAATGTTTCTTTACACTGCGTGTTTTTTTAGATATGCGGAATATTATGTAATACAATTTGACATGGAGGTTTTTTAATGATTAACAACGAATATGTTTCATCGTAGAAACAAGCAAAGCTAACGACCTTGAGCCATTCCGCTACTTGACCTATTTATTGGAAAAACTGCCCAATATAAATTTTAAGATACATCCTGAAGTGCTGAAAGATTATCTTCCTTGGAGCAAAGAAGTTCAGCAGAAATGCAAATAAAGATGCGCCTGCCCATCTATACCGTGGTCAGGCTCGTTTCAGCTATTGATAACACCGGATGGTTTATCGCTTACGATTCAAGGTATGAAAGAGAATGATATCGATGAATGATTTGTCAAAATGACAAGTCAATTTCAGGGGGGCTGACAAGTCAAATTTTGACCTGTCGGCCTTTTGTTGTGGGATTATCTTGACGGTATATCTCTGTAGCGATATACTAATCGTAAAGGGGGCAAGGAAATGATTGTCTTTCATGGTTCGGAACATATTGTGGAGAAGCCTGTGTTTCATGGTGGCAAAAAGAACAATGATTACGGTTATGGTTTTTACACGACAGAGAGCCTTGATTTGGCTAAGGAGTGGGCGTGTGCCAAGAATACGGATGGTTATGCGAATCGTTATGAGTTGGATATGGCGGGGCTGTCTGTCCTGAATCTGAACTCGTCGGAGTATAGCATCTTGAATTGGCTGGCCGTTTTGACGCATTACAGAAGTTACTGGCAAAATGGCAGCATTGCCGAAACGGCAAAAAAATATCTGCAGGAACATTTCTTTATCGACCCGGAGGAATACGATATTATCATTGGCTATCGGGCTGATGATTCCTATTTCAGTTTTGCACAGGATTTTGTGGCTGGGACTATATCGTTGCAAAAGTTGTCGGAAGCAATGCGGCTGGGAAAGCTCGGTGAACAGATTGTGTTGAAAAGTGTAAGAGCCTACACAAAAATCCATTTCCAAGGTGCTGATTTTGCTGAGGCACAAAGATGGTATGATAAAAAGTCTGTTCGAGATAGAAAAGCACGGCGGGCGTATCGGAGAAGCAAAGGTGCAGGCGATGGTATTGCCGACATTTATATGCTGGACATTATGAGAGAGGGGATTACCAGTGGTGATTCGCGCTTACGATGAGCTATATTTATCCAGTGCCCAGAATATTTTAGGGCATGCTGTGGATTTTGCCGTGATGTCTTTAGAGATTGAGCCGGCTGTTTTTGGTAGTGCGTTGGCGGTCTCTGCCAGTGGAAAGCAGTTTGCGCAGGGAAACCCACGATATGTGGCAGGTATGAACGGCTGTGAATTTGCGCGGGAAGTATTGGCTGATGTGAAAATCTCGTATGCGGATACAGCGGATGCCATGTATCTGGATAAATCGCCGGAGTATTGGGCAGGCTGGGCTTTGGCTTATTATCAGTGGCAGGCGGATATATCCTTTATGGAAATAATGAAGGCTGTCTCGTTGGATGATATCATTGGGATGTATCCGGTTTATCATGAAATGGATATAGAAAAGTTTGTTGAGCAGATGAATCAACTGCTGAAGGCAGCATATCCTCATACGCGGTTGCGTAGGCATCGTGATAATTGCAGAATGTCGCAGGCAGAACTGGCGGAGGAATCCGGTGTGCCTTTGCGTCAAATTCAGCTTTTTGAACAGGGACAGCGGGATATCAATAAGACAGCTGCGGTTACATTATATAAACTTTCGAAGGCGTTGTGTTGCAGGATGGAAGATTTACTGGAGTCTTTATAAAGGAGTAGGAAATGCTTTATGGAGCGAAGATCAGATATTAGACTTAATGGAATAAAGTAGATAGGGAAAACGAAGGGCTGACATGTCAATTTGACTGTCAGCCACTTTTGGGTTGCTATTGAATTGCCGTATACAGGTGTTGTGTCAGTATTCCGCCATATGTCATATAGAAATGATAGTAGAGCAGCAGCAGTATCAGCACGGCGAGATTGCTGGCGGTGAAGGTCAGCAGGTAGTAGCCGGGTTTGCTGAAACGTGTTTGCAGGTAGGCTTTGAAGGAAATGACGCTGGCCATGGAGGCGATGATGGTGCCGAGGCCGCCGATGTTTACGCCGAGCAATAGCGGCGTGTAAGCGGTGGTGTAGTTGGCCAGCAGGACGGTGGCCGGTACGTTGCTGAGCAGCTGGCTTAAAAGAAGTGATACCCAAAACTCGTGGCCGCTGAGCATTTTGGCCGGCCAGCTTTGGAAAAATTCGATGTGGCTGAGATTGCCGACGCCGATGAACAGCAGGGCAAAGAGCAGCAGAAGTTTGTAGTCCGCTTCTTTGTATAAACGGTTATTAAGCAGGGCAATGGCTGGTATTACGATAATGGCCAGCAGGGGGAAGTCAAGGAGATGCACCACATGAAGAAGGCAGAGGGAAAAGAGCAGCAGCAGGGGAATGATTTTTCTCCAGGGCAGAGTGTTGTCTGGCTGCTGGGGCAGGGTTACATCGCAGTCGGGGAGGCTGAAGGTAGCCAGATAAATGGCAGCACCGCTTATAAGCACAATGGGGGCGGTGATGGCAAGAAATTCTGATGGTTCAAGGCCGTAGTGGGAATAGATGAACAGGTTTTGCGGATTGCCGATGGGAGTCAGCATACTGCCGAGGTTGGCCGCGATAGTCTGCCAGCAGACAGTGGGCACGATGAGGCGTATCCGCCGGGCCTCGGTAAAGACCATAATAGCCAGGGGGACAAAGATAATAAGGGCGACGTCATTGGTGATGAACATGGAGCTGAAATAGCAGCTGAAGATAAAAAATCTTCCCAAGGGACGGCCGGAGGCGCTGCCATGAAACACCTGCTGAAAAATGGCAGCAAAAAAGCCACTGAGTCTGAGGCCGGCCACAATGCACATAAGAAAGAGCAGTAGGCCCAGCAGGGGCAGGTTGATGCGCGGTATGATTTCATTTAAACCGGGAGGCGCGATTAGGCTCGTGACCATCGCCAGTAACAAGGCTGCGGTCAGGTCAGGATTCTGGCGCAGCTTTTGGTATATATACATAGGTAAACTCCTTTGTCGTTTCTAATCAAAGACAAAGTATAACATAATTGGTTGCGTATTCACAGGGGGAATGCTAGAATTTATATATCTTGAAAGACTTAATGAATGGTGGTTAAAAATACATGCTGACAGCCAGCGTCTTTGTCAATATTCCTGTAAAAAGCATAGCCAAGGCTTATACCTACAGTGTGCCAGCCGGGCTTTCCTATTTGGAGGCAGGCTGGCGTGTTTTTGTGCCTTTTGGCGGACGCAAGGTCGAGGGCTTCATTGTGGCAGTGGAGGAAAAAGCTGTTGAGGACTTAGGCGATATCAAGCTAAAGCCCATTGAAGCGGCGGTTGATGAGGAGGCCTGGTTTTCGCCCTTGATGTTGCAGGCGGCCAAGTGGCTGGCAGATTTTTATCTGTGTTCGTTTGCGGAAATGATGCGTCTGTTTATGCCGGGGAAAAGTGGTATCAAGATAAATGTCTGTTATCACGCGGTGGCCGGCCAGGAAGAACATGTGCTCTTGCATATGCCGGGCTATAGGGAGATTTATAGCTGTCTGACAAGTAATCCCGGCAGCAGCAAAAATGAAATTGCCAAGGCCGCACCCTTATCCGGTGCTGACCTGGCACAGGCTTTAGCAAAACTATGTCAGTATGGCGTTATCCGCAAGGAATATTTGGCACAGAGCCGGGAAAAGCTGCGCTATGAAAAATATGTCCGGCTAAGGACAGCCGTTACGCCGGAACTTACGGCGGAGTTTAAGCGGAAAAAAGCACAGCTGCACCTGCTGGAACTATTAGCCGCAGCGGCAGAGGGCACGCTTGACTTTAAGAAACTTAAGGCCTTGCAGGTGTCCACGGCAACGGTAAACAATCTGGCGGCGGCTGGCCTGGTGGAAATCGGGCAAAAACGCGTTCTGCGTGACAGTTATGCCGCCAGTCACAGCCAGCGGCAGGAAGTAGAGCTGACAACTGACCAGCAAACAGCGCTTGCTATGATGGAACCTTATCTGTCAGCCAAGGAATATCATGGTTTTCTGCTTAAAGGCGTTACGGGCAGCGGCAAGACGCAGGTTTATATGGAAATGGCGGCCAAGGTCAGGGCGTCAGGACGGCAGGTCATCGTATTGGTGCCGGAAATCGCGTTGACAGGTCAGGTGGTGATGGCCTTTAAGGGGTATTTCCCCGATGATATCGTGGTCATGCACAGCCGCCTGTCGCTGGCGGAGCGCAATGATGCGGTGGTCCGGGTGCGCCGGGGCGAGGCTGGTATCGTAATCGGTGCGCGGTCGGCGCTGTTCACGCCCCTTGATAATATCGGGCTGATTATCATGGACGAGGAGCAGGATTCTTCCTATAAGCAGGATGAGTCGCCACGTTATCATGCCAGAGTTGTGGCAGAGGAGCTGGCAAAAATCCATCAGGGGATTTTGTTGCTGGGCAGTGCGACACCGGCAATGGAAACCTATTATCGGGCTAAGCAGGGGGAGCTTACTTTGCTGACTATGCCTAAGCGTATCGGCAATATGCCTTTGCCTGTGGTGCAGTGTGTGGATATGCGTCAGGAGCTGCGGATGGGCAATCGTCATATCCTTTCGCAGGCTTTGCGGCAGCTTATTGAGAGGGGCAGCAGATTATCATTATGCTGAATCGCCGTGGTTTTTCCACGTTTGTGATGTGCCGTTCCTGCGGTGAGGTCATCAAGTGTAAGCTCTGCGGTTTGCCGCTGGTTTATCACAAAAGCGGGAAACTCTCCTGTCACCACTGTGATGTGACGGAGCAGGTGCCGGACGTGTGTCCGAAATGCAGCAGCCGCTATATCAAATACTTTGGTTCCGGTACGGAAAAACTGGAACAGGAACTTCATCAGCTGGTGCCGTCGGCGCGTGTTATCCGCATGGACAGGGATACGACCAATACGAAGTTTGCGCATCAGGAAATTTTGGACAAGTTCCGCCGGCATGAGTATGATATTTTGCTGGGGACGCAGATGGTGGCCAAGGGGCATGATATTCCCAATGTGACGGCGGTAGGGATAATCAGCGCTGATTCCAGCCTGAACCTGCCTGATTTCCGGGCGGCGGAGCGCTGCTTTATGCTGATTACCCAGACAGCAGGCCGGGCCGGACGGCATGGGACACAGGGCAAAGTCATCATTCAAACCTACAATCCAGAACATTACGCTGTGACCTGTGGCATGGCTCAGGATTATGAGGGCTTTTATGAGCAGGAACTGGCCATGCGGCAGGGGCTCTTTTATCCGCCGTACAGCCGGATTGTGAAACTCCTGTTTCAGCATGAAGAGGAAGCTGCCGCCAGGAGCAGCGCTAAGCAGCTGATAAATGCCTTCAATAGTCATTTCCAAGGACAGCAGGGACAGCTGATTATCGGCCCGTCACCGGCGGTTATTGCCAGACTACGGGGCATCTACCGTTATGTGGTGCTGATAAAGACCACGGATATAGCGGCGGTGCAGTCTTTTTTGCGCACGGCAGGCTTGCATTTGCGTACAGATGTGGCCATTGATATTGACCCGATTACGATGTTGTAGGAGAGAGAAAAGTGACGGAACTGGAGTGGCTACGGCAGGAAAATCGCAGATTGGCCAGCGAAAATTTGCATTTGCGAACCATGCTGAATGAACATGGCATTGCTTGGCAGGAAAAGCTGGAAGTACAACCAGTTGCGATGAATAAACAGGCTGAGGAACAACGGCGGATACAATTGTTTATGAAGCTCTTTGTTGGCCGCAGGGATGTGTATGCCAAACGGTGGGAAACAGCAGAGGGGCGCAAGGGATATTCTCCGGTATGTGGTAATTTTTGGCAGGATGTTTGTCCTAAGCGTTGGCGTAAGCCGGTGAAGTGCCATGAGTGTAGTGTGCATAAATGGCAGCCCTTTACCGAACATGCAGCCCGACAACATTTGCTGGGAAAGGATGAAAAAGGCAAATCCCTTGTGGCAGGAACCTATGCTTTATTGGAAGATTCAACCTGTAAATTTTTGGTGTTTGATTTTGATGACCATGATGGTTCAGCTTGTTATTGGCAGGATGAGGCTCTAGGGTTAAGAAAAATATGTCATACTTATGGCATAGATTCGGCGTTGGAACGTTCTCGTTCGGGAAATGGAGCACATGTCTGGCTATTTTTTGCCCAGCCGATAGCCGCTAAGACGGCAAGACTTTTTGGCCGCTTATTGCTGGAAAAAGGGGCAGAGGTCATGCATCAGACGGATTTTAACACTTTCGACAGGATGTTGCCCAATCAGGATGAGATGCCTGCAGGCGGTTTGGGAAATCTGATTGCACTGCCTTTGCAGGGGATACCACGCAAGCGGCAAAACTCCGTATTTGTTGATGAAAACTGGCAGGCAGTGATTGACCAATGGGCGTATTTGTCCAATATAAAGCCACTAACTGCGGATTTCGTAGCGGAAAAGATAAAGGCTTGGGGCGAAAGCAAAGCTGTAGTTGTCCAAGAAGAGTATGCAGATTATACAGAGCAGTCAAAACCTTGGGAACGAAAGCAAGTTTTGTCGTTGGAAGCAAAAGACTTTACTGGCAAATTGCAAATAACATTAGCCAATTGTATATATATCCCCAAAGCCACTGTTAAGCCACGCTCGCTTAATCGTATAAGACAGTTGGCAATATTTAGCAATCCGCAGTTTTACAAAATGCAAGCTATGCATTATTCGACTAAACAAATACCTCGGCGTATTCAGTGTTTTCGTGAAGTAGATGATTATGTTACTTTGCCCAGAGGATTGCTGGCTGATTTAACATCATTGCTATCGGAAACTAAAGTCCCCTTTGTTTTTGAGGATTGTCGCAATCAAGGAAATGCGATAAAAGTTTACTTTAAAGGGAAATTGCAATTAGGTCAGCAAGAGGCAGCTGATGCTATGCTGGCACATGATGGGGGAATTTTGGGGGCGGCAACTGGTTTTGGTAAAACGGTTCTGGGAACTTACTTGATTGCCAGTCGCAAAGTAAATACCCTGATTTTGGTTCATAATCGAGAGCTGATGCGTCAATGGCAACAGGCTATAGAAGAATTTCTGCAGATTGATGAGATATTACCGATAAGTAAGGGAAAGCGTAAAAACAGCATAGTAGGTACGTTATATAGTGGGCGTGATTCTTTGCATGGTATCGTGGATGTAGCGATGATTTCTTCTTTGGGCCGGGATGATGATGTGGATGAACGATTGCAGGATTATGGCATGGTCATCATGGATGAATGCCACCATGCTGGTGCCGCTACTTTTGAAAATGTGTTGTGGAACGTAAAGGCCAAATATGTTTACGGCCTTACAGCTACGCCCGTGCGTGATGATGGTCATGAAAAAATTATGTTCATGCAGTTGGGGCCGGTTCGCTATCGACTGACAGAAAAAGAACGTGCAAGTATACAGGATTTTCGTCATGAGATTTATCCGCGGTTTACCTCATTTGCGCCAGTAACTACGGATAAGGCAACAATCAATGATTTTTACAAGTTGCTTATAAGCGATAAGAAGCGTAATGAATTGCTAGTGGCAGATATATTGGCTAGTCTGGCTGCTGGACGAACGCCGTTGGTGCTGACAAAATTTAAGGAACATGCAGAGTATCTTTACGAACAGTTACAGGCGCATGATGTTTATGCAGTGCTCTTATTAGGTGGCGGCTCGGCTAAAGAACGACGGTCTCGTCAAAATCGGCTGCAGGAAGCGGAAAAGCAGCAGCGGATAGCAATTATTGCTACGGGAAAATATATTGGTGAGGGTTTTAATTTTCCACGTTTGGACACACTTTTCCTGACCGTGCCAATATCGTGGAAGGGTAATCTGGCTCAGTATGCAGGCCGTTTGCATCGGGATTTTTCCGGCAAGGAAAATGTAATCATTTACGATTATGTAGATGTGCATGTGAAGATGCTGGAACGTATGTATCAAAAACGGTTGAAGGCTTATGCCGCTATGGGGTATACGTTGTTTGCACCTACAGGTGAAGAGGCTAATGTCATTTATACGGTAAACGATTATCAGGAAGTTTTTTGGCAGGATTTTTCTAGGGCTTCTGAACGTATTTGTATATCAAGCCCCTGGTTGAGCCGCAGGCGGGTAGCTGATTTTATCAAACGTATAAATGCTTTGGGCGATTCCAAACCCAAGATAATGGTGATAACATTACCCAATGATGTGTATAGCGATAAACAGCAAAGCTCGGCAGAACTTAACAAAAAGTCATTGACAGAGGTGGGAGCTATCGTCAAGGAACAGAAAGACCTAAATTGTCATTACGCAGTTTTTGATGATGATTTGGTCTGGTATGGCAGTATGAATTTTTTGTCTAAAGAATACGATGATGATTTACTTTTACGTATAAGAAGTGAGTTGGTGGTTAAAGAATTGTTGGGGAGGCGTGCAGATGAAATTTCAGAAGATGAACCTACCAATGTTGAAAATAAGGGGGTGATTGTGTGAGCAGCAAGTTACAAAAACTTCCCATAGGCGTGCAGAGTTTTGCTCATTTGCGGCAGGAAGGATATTTATATGTCGATAAGACAAAATACATTCATGAGCTGGTAAATGGCAGCAAGCAGTATTTTCTCAGCCGTCCGCGCAGGTTTGGCAAAAGTCTCTTCTTGTCTACCTTAAAGGCGTATTGGGAGGGAAAAAAAGAATTATTTTCTGGTCTGTATATTGCGGCTGAGGAGGAAAAATCAGCTAAGCCATGGCAGGCTTATCCTGTGTTTGTCTTTGATTTCAATGGCAAAAATTATCAAAAAGCACAAGCATTGGAAAATGTTTTGGATGAAAAATTGCGTGGTTGGGAACAGGAATATGCGCTTAGTGGCACGCAATCCTTGGAAGAACGTTTTCGACTGTTGTTGGTTGCGGCCAAAGAAAAAAGCGGGCGGCCTTGTGTGGTTCTGGTGGATGAATATGATAAGCCACTATTGGATGTGATGGCGGATGAAACACTGGCTGAACATAATAAGGCCGTGTTCAAGGGCTTTTTTGGTGTGCTGAAAAGTTTCGATGAATACTTACAGTTTGTTTTTATTACCGGGGTTACGAAATTTAGCAAAGTAAGTATTTTTAGCGATTTAAATCATCTGAAAGACATATCCATGAACAAAAAATACGCTGCTATTTGTGGCATTACGGAAAATGAACTGACTGATACGTTATGGCCGCAGGTGAAAAAGTTTGCTGAGGTGCAGGGTAAGACGGCAAAAGATTGTCAGCAGAAGCTGCGCAGAACTTATGATGGCTACCGTTTTCACCCACAGGGAGAGGGGGTGTACAATCCATTTTCCCTGCTTAATGCTTTGGATGATGGTGAATTGCGTTCTTATTGGTTTGTAACGGGCACGCCCACCTTTTTAATCAAGAAACTGCAAGATGGTGAATTTGACCTTTGGAAGTTCACGGATGGTAAATTATATTCAGATGAACGGGCGTTAGCGGACTACCGCGCGGATAATCCGGACATTTTGCCGTTGTTGTATCAAACGGGTTATCTGACTATCGTCGGCTATGATGACCGCCGACAGCGACTGACAATGGGCTTCCCAAATGAGGAGGTCAAATATGGTTTTTTGGAAAGTCTTATGCCGGCCTATACCCCCAAGGCTGTTCCTGGTACGGATGCTGATATTTTTACGTTGGATGACTATGTGGAAAATGGCAACGTAGATGGAATACGGCAGATATTGACCGCTTTGTTTGCCAGCATTCCTTATACATCAGGTGGAGCCCGATTTGAGCACTATTTCGCTACGGTTATCTATTTGGTCTTTACACTGTTGGGAAAATATGTGCATTCAGAGGTGCATAACAGTCAGGGGCGGGCAGACTGCATTTTGGAAACTGCGGCATATGTCTATATTTTTGAATTTAAGTTGGACAAGAGTGCCCAGGCGGCGTTGGCGCAAATTGAGGAAAAGGGATATGCCCTGCCTTATGCCGCAGATAAACGAAAAATTTACCGGGTTGGTGTAAATTTTTCCTCGGAAAGCCGTAATATTGCCGCGTGGGAGGTTCGCGAATAAAATCAAATGCTTTTAGCGCGGCCGTATTTGTGCTATACTATTGAAGTATGTTTCTTAGTGATAACAATAAACATCTATGGATGGTGAGAAAATGAAAGTTACTAAAGAAGATTTGCAAAATGTAGCTGTCCTTTCCCGTCTGGCAATTCCTGCCGACCAGGAGGACAAGTACATTGACCAGATGGATAAAATCCTGACCTATATGGACAATCTGTCCGAGCTGGATACGGAAAATGTTAAGCCGACC
>NZ_CAJODG010000017.1 GCF_905233635.1 Selenomonas sp. AE3005
CGTTGCTCCCGTTACAAGAACATCGATGTGCCTGCTCCCTGTCACTGCGAAAGAATCATTCTTATACGGACATCGCTTAGGGCGGAGGTGGTGATGCTTTTCGCAGCGGAACGATTGTCCGAACGCAGTGAGGACTGGCCCACAAACTATAGTCGCTGGACACCATGATGAGTAATCGCGCCGCTGGCCTGCCCGGCGCAAGGCCGCTAAAAAGCCCAGTCGTTTGCTGGTGGGACATTTAGTGTAGCAGCGAAAAGTATTACCACCTCCACCCCGATGAGATGTAACAAATAAAAATAAGCAGGCACTAACTGTTAAACTGCAATTTTCACCCAAAAAGGCCGTTGACATTTTTCGTCAACGGCCTTTAAACCTGTTACTTTATAACTCCATTGCCCCTGAGCACTGCCTGTATGCTTTCCGCACTCTTTTGCAGCAGCTCTTCTTCCTCTGCCGGCAAAGGCAGTGGTATCCGTTTTTCCACACCATTACAACCAATAACACTGGGCATAGACAAAGCCACATCATGAACACCATACTCACCATGCAAAGGCATGGACACCGGCATAACACAATGCTCATCGAAAAGCACAGCCTTAGCCAGACGGCAGGCCCCCATCGCTATACCCGTATTTGTCCAGCCCTTCGACATTACCACATCATAAGCCGTATTAACGACTTCCTGCGCAATCTTTTCCCTGTCCAGTTCTTCCTCATGGTCAAAGAATTCATCGAGCCTTGCCAGCGGCACACCACCTATATTGACCGTACTCCAGGCCGGGAAAGCAGAATTGCCGTGTTCGCCTAACATATAGCCCTGCACATCGCTGGCATCCACATGAAAATGTTTGCCCAATATACTTTTAAACCGCATGGTTTCCAAGGTCGTCCCCGTACCAAAGAGCCGGCCAGCCGGATAAGAAAACTCCGTGGCAGCCACATAAGTTGTGATATCCAAGGGATTTGTTATCATAATGAACACAGCGTCACGCGTATAAGCCGTTACCTGTTTCATCACATCACGAATAACTGCGATATTTTCCTTGGCCAAAAGCAGCCTGTCCATTTTCTGGCCGGGAAGAATGCTCGGCCCGGCAGCACAGATAATCACGTCAGCATCACGGCATTCCTCAAAGCCGCCAGCATAAACATGAATTCCCGGCACATAGGCACAAGCTAAGGAATGCATTGCGTCCAAAGCCTCACCATGGGCAACTTCGGGCTTAATATCAATACAAACGATTTCTGCGGCCAGATGACAGGCAATGGCCCTGGCCAAAACAGCCGAGCCTACATGCCCCAAACCAATGATTGCTAACTTATGCGGTTTAAACACTTTTACATATCCCCTTTGCCATTTCGTAGATGTATTGTGTACATTAACACTTTTACAGTATACATCTTTTTCGCAAAGTTTACAAACACCTTATCATTCCAGCTGATTTCTGTCCTGATAAAGCGTTACGAGCATATCCATATTGGAATCCTCGAGCACTTCCTTGACAAAGCCCTCTGCCCCGCAAATGGCAAAAACTTTCTTGGCTGCTTTAGCTTTTTTGGCCAGACGCAGTATAATCCGCAGCCCGGCACTGGACAGATACTCCAACCCTGTCATTTCCACGGCCAGCTTAGTGCTCGACGCCAGTAATTCTTCAGCCTGTTCACCAACTTCCGTAGAAGTAACCCTGTCCAGACGCCCCTGCAAGGACAATATCGTCCAGACACCTTTTTCACTTACTTCACTGCTTAATAATTTTTCATCCATTTTCATTTCTCCTATCAAATGCCCTGCCAATGAAAGCACAGCATAGTTATATCATCAGAGGCCTCGGCGCCAGCGGCGTGTTTTCCCACGGCCTCCATACAAATAGACACTATTTCCTCTGCCTTTTTCCCCTGCCCGGCGCTCAATGTGCGGAGCAGCTGTTCCTTGGTAAACATCTGCCCCTCTTTATTCATGGCCTCGGTCACACCGTCAGTATAGAGCAGCATTGTATCTCCCGGAGCCAGCTGCAGGGTGTTTTCCTTGTATACAAGCCCCTCCATAACGCCCAGCATAGGATTATCCGCCCGGGGCAGGAGCCGGGCAGCCCCACTCCCCTCCTGCTTATGCAGGAGAACCGGCGGATTATGGCCGGCATTTACATAGCTGACTTGTCCCGTGACCATATCTATAACCGCAGCAAACGCCGTAACAAACTGTTCCGCCTCGTTGTTCTGGCAAAGCTCATCATTGGCTATCATAACGGCATCGGCCAGACTGCCGCCCTCCTTTTCCGTTCGAAGAATGCTGCTGCCCAAAACAGTTTTTGACCTCACCATAAACAATGCCGCTGGCACGCCCTTATCGGAAACATCAGCGATGGTCACCAGCAGGCGTTTATCATCCAGGAAGTAAAAATCATAAAAATCGCCCCCTACTTCCTTTGCCGGCTGCATGGTAGCAAACAGCTCACAGCCTTCCTGACTAGGGAAATCCTGCGGCAGGCTCCCGGCCTGAATGCGCGCCGCGACAGACAGTTCCGTCGCAATACGTTCTTTCTCAGCTGCTGCCTGCTCCAGTTTCTTGATATAGCGCCGCAGCTCATCAGTCATTTGATTAAAACTTTCTGCCAGCTGCTCAATCTCATCGCCTGTTTTAAGCGAGAGCTTTTTTTCCAAATTGCCGCTGGCTATATCACGCACACCGGCCGTAAGGGTGAGCAGCGGCTGCACAAAACGGTCTGCCGCCTTGCGGCTGGCGTAGTACAACATCAGCAGCAATAGCAGCAGGAGTACTGCTGTGCGCAGCAGATTATCCCGGAAATATTTGCTGAAAGCAGCAAAAAAGTTCTCCGCCTGTGTCAGCAGATGGTCCTTAGCTGCCTGTGCCGGCTGAACCACAACGTCCTTTTCTATCAGGGTGCCATAACTCCACTTCATGGACGGTATCGGCGCATAGGCAATATAATACTCCTTCCCCTCTACCAACACCATGTCAACCGCAGTTTGTCCCTCTACCATGCTCACAGCCTTGGCCGCTAAATCCTGCTCTGTGCCCTGCCGCAGGTCGTCTCCTTTTTCAGCCGCTGACAGCACACCATCCTTCTCCGATGATAGTACCACCTGCCCCTGGGCATTCAAGATGAAGTTAACATTCGTTCCTTCCAACTCATTGGTGGCGAGCTGTTTATAAAGTGAATCGATATTATGTGCTATGCCAGCGCCCCCGGCAAAACCATTTTTATCATAGTAAGGTGCCATGCAGGCAATGGCCGGATACCCTTCTATGCCTACGAAAACATTCGTGAATATAGTTTTTCCTGTGGCTTTAGCCTCCTTGTACCAAGGACGGTTTCGCGGGTCAAACGAGGGCGCATACCACTCATCATAAAACTTTACATTCTCATTGCGGTCTGCCATGACATCTACGCTGATAATATAACCAAGCTCAGCGGCATAAAAATAAGTCAATTCATGGCCTGGTTCATAGGTATTCGCCCATAAGGCCATAGTCTCTGCGGCATTGGCGGCGATATCAGCCTCAGGCATAACATCGGCGATATGTCCACTCGCGCGCAGTGCCGGTGTAAAAAACAGATAAGGCTGGCCGGAGGCAATAGGTGTTTCCCCACCAACAGGCAGACGGCGGGGCAGATAATTATCCGGTTTTGTCAGAATCTGCGTCATCGTCTTGGCCAGCAGTTCCGTGTCCTCTTTAATTCTGGCCATTTCACTGTCTATGCGGGTGGCCTTTTCCCGCGCCAGCAGCGCAAACCGCTGCTTGGCCTGTTCATCAGCCACTTGCTCAGCAAAAGCAGCCGACGCCGCGCCCATTTCCTGTCCCTGTTCTATCGTATACCGGCGTACATCATTGAGTCCATAGAAGGAAACTGCCTCAAAAGCCAGAAAGCATACGATTCCTGTCCAGAGAACCAGACGGAACAAGCGCTGCTCGATACTCATTCTGACCTTCACGTTGATTCCCCCCTGCTTTATTCATATATGGCTATGTCTTTTTCATAACCTTAATATAATAATTTTCTCCTTTTCTATTGTTTATTCCTCCTAAATCACTGTATATTTCTTTCCCGGCCGCTAATCATTTGCCATAAAAAGCGGATATAGCAATGAAACCATTGCTATATCCGTCCCCAAAGCTTTATATTTCATCATTAGCTTGTGCTTTCCCATACAATAAGACCTCAGCGCTGTCATTCGATTTCTTTATTGTTTTTTTCCTGCAGGGCGGGATTACCTGCAGCTACTGCCATATCCAGTTCCTCATCACTGAGGTTCTTGCTCCATTGAGCTGACATATTATCCATACGGTGCATAGTGAGCAGCTTGCCCAACAAGGTCTCTTTAATGTTATGGCACTGCGAAAAATCAAACCGTTCCAATTTGTTATCAAGTAATTTGTCTTCCATTTTATATTCTCCTCTCTTGCTTTACCGAATCTTTGTTTTTCTTTTGCTCTTTATATCCCTGACAAAGCAAAAAAGTGTATTGGTTTTAAAAAAATTTATTCCTTATCCTCCAACAATTTTTTCAGTTTTTCACGGGCTTGCCGCAATGTCGTACGGACTGTGTTAGCATCAATCCCCAAGGCCTCCCCTATTTCTCCTGACTTCATGCCCAGCCAATAGGTCATTTCGACAATTTTCTGCTGACGTTCGGACAAGCTTGCCAAAGCCTGCAGCAATTCCTCATTTTCTTCCCGCGTCAATGCCTGCTTTTCCGGTGTGTACTGTTCCGGTGCGGCCGGGTCAAAATTTTCTTCCCAGGGCGCATGCATAGTAACAGTTTTGCTGCCATAATGCTTGTAGAGAACATTTTGTGCGATACGAAACAGCCATGTGGAAAATGCTCCTTTATCCGGGTCATAATCTTTGAGATGCTGATACATGCGAATAAAGGTATCACTTACCATCTCATCCGCCAGTGCAGAATCCTTTGTCTTTCCCATCAGGTGCTGGTACACACGGGGAAAGAAATGTTCATACAGTTCCGTAAATGCCAGTTCGTCCGTCACTGCGCGCTGAGCCAGGCGGCCCCAGTAATCACTGTCTTTTTTTTGGGGAAAGGTTACAATTCCTTTATTCATAAGTTAATCTCCTTACTTACCGGCAAACTCCTGTCCGACCGCACCAGCGTCCAAGACTTTTTCCGTGTCGTTTTTCTCTTTTACAGGACTATCTTTGACAGCTGCTGCCTGCAAAGCACTATTGGCGGCGGCACCTTTACGTTCAGCCTCGGCATAAAGGGCAGCGTCAAAGCCCACTGGTACTCCCATGGCTTTTTCCAGGGTAGCACGGTACAGATTGTACTGGTAAAGTGCTGTGCTGTAATTGGAACGCGCCTGAGTGAGTTTTTCCTGTGCGTCCGTCACGGAAAGCAGGATATCCACGCCTTCCTCGTAACGCACCTGCGCGATCATATAGCTTTCCTCAGCCTGCTTAACAGCTGCGGCTGCGGCATGGATATTTTCCTCTGCCGTTTTCATCTGAATATATGCTGTGCGTGTTTCCAGGCGGATAGTTTTCTGAGTACGTGCGGCTGATTTTTTCGCCTGTTCCACCAGCGCCCCGGCCCGCTTGACATTGGCACTGGTCACCCCATTGTCAAAAACACTCCAGTTAACGCTAATACCTGCCTCCCAACCATTACTGCGCTCACTGCGGAAAGGAATGTTGGATGAGATATTCTGACCTGCCGTCCCTGTAACTCTGGGACGATAACCGGCCTTAGCCGCATCCTGTTGTGCCTGTGCAGCTTTTACAGCATAATCGGCGGACAGGCCATCGGGACGATGTGCCAGTGCGTAATCCTCACAAGCAGGCAGGTCACGGGGATAGGGCTCATAAGTGAAAATATCTGTCGGCGAAACCACACTGTCCTGCGGCAATCCCACAACACTGGCCAAGGTACTGCGCGCCACATTGACTGCGCCCTTGGCACTTGACAGGTTCTGCCGGTAATTGGCCAGCCGTACCTCCATCATCAGTACATCGGCCTTGGCTACCATACCTTCGCTGTATTGGTCGGAAATCAGCTTTAGCTGGGTATTGCCCATGTCTACGGCCTCCTCAGCAATACGCTGCAGATTCTCCCGGTGGAGCAGGTTGGCATAAGCCTCGGCCGCCCGGTAACGCACCTGCTGACGCGTGTTCTCCAGATCGAGGTCGGCCTGATTTAACTGATACCTGGCACTATCAATCTGTCCTTCACGCTGCCCTCCCGTATAGATGGGGATAGTAAATGCCCAACTGTTCGAAAAAGTATTATTCATAGCATTAACTTGATCGCCATATTTTTCTCGCTTATCTTTCGCTTCCTTATAATTACGCCCACCTATACGCATAGCCTGTGAGGACCAACTAATGGACGGTCCGGCGCCACGCCGCGCACTGGACAGCTGCCATTTCGCCGCGTCCCGGCCATCTTCACTGGCCCCAATGCTCTCATCTGTATCCAGAGCCATCTGCACACTCTCAGCCAGGCTCAGGTCTACAGCCGCGCCCGTTTCCTGTTCTCCGTATGGTGCTGCACCAGCCTCCCCCCACAGGCAGGAGGCCGCTACCAAACTTGCTATAATCATTTTCTTCATAAAAGGTCACATCCTTATGCTACTTGCCGTTTCACCAGTTCGGAAAAGATTCCGCCTTTCTCTACCAACTCATTGAAGGTTCCCATCTCGGCAACACGTCCTTCATCCATAACGATGATACGGTCGCAGTTGCAGATGGTGGAAAGACGATGTGCTACGATAATGCGTGTAGCATGGAGACGGTCAAGGCTTTTGGTCACGATGCTTTGCGAACGGTTATCCAGGGCACTGGTTGCCTCATCAAATATGAGTATGGACGGCTTGCCCACCAAAGCCCGGGCAATGAGAATTCGCTGCCGCTGTCCGCCGGAAATATTGCTGCTGCCTTCACTGATGACAGTCTGCATGCCCATGGGCATTTCGGCAATATCTTCAGCAATACCGGCAGCCTCGGCCGCCTGCCAGGCATCATCCTGCGTTAATAGTTTCGTCCCCACGATATTGGTGTAAATATCGCCGGTCATCAGCTGGCCATTCTGCAGCACCACGCCCATCTGGGAACGAACCGAAGGCAGGTTTACATCAGAAAGGTCATGCCCATCAAAGTACACAGCACCACTCTTGGGTACTTCAAAGCCCAGCAACAGGCGTACCAAAGTACTCTTGCCGCTGCCGGACTTGCCTACGATAGCGACATTTTCGCCGGCAGCCACGGAAAAGCTCACATCATGAAGGACTTCATCGCCCTCAACTTCCGTAACATTACCTTTCTCGTCAGGAACCATATTGGTATAGGAAAATGTAAGGTGGCTTACCTCCAAGGCACCGGATAATTTACCGGCATCCTGCTTGTCGCCAGCACTTTCTGGCACAGCCTCTAATATCGGCCGCAGATTTTCCAGCTGGGGCTGAATCCCAAAATACTGGCTGATCAGTCCGATAATACCGCCCATAACCCCATTGAAACTGGAATACGCTGCATTAAAGGCGATGAACTGGGCATAGCCAATACCCTTCTGCACGGTCTTGCCGTCCGGCCCCAGCTCATTCATGCCATAAACAGCAATCCAATAGAGAATCAAGGTGAGGATAAAGGGCTGCATACTGGAAATAATGGAAGTATAGTTGTTCTGCCAGCGCAGTTTCAAGCTCCAGTTCCAATGCTCACCAAAGGTACGTGTCCACAGGCTGTAGGCCTGCTCCTCCGCCCCCTGTACACGGAATTTAGCCAGGCCGGCAAAAATCTGCTGTACCGTCCCGGCGGTCTTGTTCCCGGCAGCAATGATTTTCCGCTGGAATAACAGAACCCTGCGCAATACCACAGCAACAAACAAGGCATAAACAATCCAGACAACGATAGCCGCTGCCGTAAGTTTAATACTGTAATAGCACATGAGGAAAATACTCCAGAAGGAAAATATGAAGGACAAGATTGACCCCACAAATTCCCCGGAGGCAATGTTCTTGGCAATACCAATGCCCCCCATGCGGCTGGCCAGTTCGCCCACTGTATATTTGCGGAAGAACTTGGTAGGCAGCTGTGTCAGCCTGCCCCACATAGCGGCCTCCGCGGCAATTTCAATGCGTGTACCAATACGCATAATAGCAATGGCACGCACAATCCCTAAAGCAGCGGTAGTAAAACTGGTCACCATCAGGGCCTGCGTAACTGTTGCCAGCCCCTGACGGTCAAGAATCGGTATGATATCCTGAAAGATTGTTTCCGTAATAATCGGTGTTGCCAGCGGTATTAAGCCGCCAAACATACTGCAAAGAATAATCGTGCGATAATCAGCTGTCCAGCACTGCCAGAACATGAATTTGATTAAATCCCACAATTTGAGGGCGCGTGACGGAAAACCGGCATAGCATTGAAAAGCGTCTTTGCCAATGCGCCCGGCCTCGGCATCAGTCAGTAAAATGCCCTCCGGCCGTTGGCGAAGTACGATGCGGTAGCGTTCCGGTGTTTCAGGAATGAACGCCGCCATTTCTTTTTCTGCTGCCCCGGGAGGTGTATAGAAACCAATCATAACACCGGTGTCTTTCTTGTACCAGGTTTCGGGCAGCGTCACCAGACGCATCTGCATATTACCCTTTTGCATGAGACGCCGGAGCAGAGCCACATAGTCCAAATCCCGCGCTGTTTCCTCAGAAATGCTAATCGTATCAGTCGGCATTTTGAGAGCTTTGGCCACCTGCTGCACGATAAAAGACGCGTCCTCTACCTGCCTGCCGGTGCTCGGATTATCCGCCTCGCCAACAAACAGCATTTCCTCGCCTAGCAGACTGCGAATGCCATTTTCCACGAGGAGCTTTCTGGCTTTCTCCCGCAGCAGAATTCGCCGTGAAAGGCGCTTATCTTCTGCACCAAATCGCATGCCCATAAACATGGACAATACTTCTTCATGTTCGGCAAACTCGGCCAGCAGTTCTTCTTTGCTGTCCAGCTTGCGGAAAACACGCCCCTTCTTCCATTCCTGCAGCATGTCGTCGCCCTTGTCTGCCATTAACCGCAGCCAGGGCAGCTCAACCAGCCGTGAGAACCAGCGTGTCATGTGGGCGCGCAATGCCTCCGTTTCCACATTTTCCAGGGGACAAAGTGTATATTCCATCTCCTCCAGCGCATAAATCTGCACACGGATTTCTTTGAATTCATCAATAGCCGGAAAAGCAGCTTCTCCCGGGCCGATATCCATAAGATAACAGCGGCGGAAAGAAAGTGCATCTTCCGTCCCATCTTTTTTCCTGGTCACGCCATAGACTTCAGCACTGCCTTTGGTGACCTGCAACAATACCGCATCACTCTTCAGGAGAAGGCGCTGTCCTGCGGAAAGTATTCCCTTTTGTTCCACGTCTTTGCCTCCTTCCTCATTCTTCCAAACTCCCTGTTTCCTCGTTTTCCCGTTCCTCAATCAGTCGTCTGTACGGCCCGTCATGCTTTACCATTTCCCGGTGCACGCCGCGCTCGACAACTTTTCCTTTTTCCAGAACGATTATCTCATCACAATCGCGGATAGTGGACAACCGATGTGCCACAATAAGACAAGTACAGCCACGATGCCGGATATTCTTCAGCACCTGTTTTTCCGTAATGGGGTCCAGGGCACTTGTCGCCTCATCAAGCACCAGAATAGCAGGATTTACCGCTAATGCCCGGGCGATTTCTAGTCTTTGCCGCTGGCCGCCGGAGAAATTCATGCCGCCTTCAGCCACCTGGGCTTCATAACCGCCGTTCAATTTGAGGATATCATCATGAATGCAGGCATCTTTAGCCGCCTGTACAATGTCACTTTTCCGCACCGTATGGTCAAAGAGTGCAATGTTTTCCGCTACCGTACCCGTGATGAGAAAAATGTCCTGGTCTACAGCAGCCAGTGAACTCAGAATAACCTTACGCGGCAGTTTCCGTCTGGGTACGCCATCAAAAGCCAATGTGCCGCCCCATTCCTCATAAAGGCCAGTGACAATTTTGGCCAGGGTAGATTTACCGCTGCCCGAGGCCCCCACCACAGCAATCCATTCTCCAGGCTTCGCATGGAGGTCAAAGTGTTCAAGGATCGGCTTTTCCAGCGGGCTGTAACCAAAACTTACATCAGTCAAACGCAAATCACCGGAAAGACGGTCGGCGGAGAAAGATTTTTGCAATTCTTCCTCCTGGGACGGAAAGTTCAGATTATCCACCTCATAACGGCGCACATCATTCAGACGCTGCATCTGCATTTCTGTGGTCTGCAGGGTAGAGCCAAGTCCCACCAAAGCATTTACCGGTGCCTGAAAACTGCCCATCAGGTGCTGGAAAGCCATGAACATACCAGCCGTCATGGCACCTTCCATAATGGAGAAACCACCGATGGTCATAATCAGCGCCCCGTTAATACCGGAAAGCAGCGTGGGCAGCATCTTTACCGACATAGCCCACAAAGTTGTTTCCTGCGAGGCTGACAAAACCTTTGTCTGATAACCGGCCCATTTTGTGAAAAAGTCTGACTCGTCACCATTGGCCTTGATGGTTTCTATCATCCGCAGACCATTCATGGCTACACCATAGGCCTTACCTGCATCCTGCTGAATACGCATATTAAGGTCAGTCAGATGCCGGCGCATGGCAAAGAACAAAATTAGTTCCACAGAAGTAAAAGCAATACCGATAAGCGTCAAGGTCACATTGTACTGCAGGAGCAGCAACAAGTAGAAAACAGCCACAAATAAGTCCAGCACCGCTGTCGCAGCCGGGCCCGAAAGCACGCCGGCAATTGACTCATTAAAGCCTACACGCCCTGCTACTTCTGCGGCATAACGCTGATGAAAGAACTGCATGGGCAGCTTTAGCAGATGCCAAAAATAACTCGAGGAATCGGCCAAAGTCAGCTTACGCTGCCACTTGGTCAGCACCACCGCACGCAGCCAGGCAATGATACCGGACAGGATAAATGATACCACCATCGCTATGCAGAAATTCACCATCCAGTCCGGATGTTTTTTGGTCAGAATATCATCAAGGAAAATCTGACTCATAACAGGACTGGCCAGACCGGGAATAATAGCACAGAGCTCCAGAATAAAAATAAACAACGCTGCCCATTTATCCTCCAGGAGCTTTCGGCCCATATCCTTAAACACATTATAGCGATGTCCTGCTTTTTGGAAATTCTCCCCCGGCACTATATAGAGGGCGACACCCGTATACGAGGTACGAAATTCATCAAGCGGCACTGTACGCCGTCCCATAGCCGGGTCGTTTAAGTACGCCCTGCCGTTTTTTATCCCCTCCAGCACCACAAAGTGGTTGAACTCCCAATGAATTATCAGCGGAAAGGGATTTTCGGGCAAGAGTTCCAGAATATCGTTTACCGTCCAGCGATACCCATCGGCCTCGCAGTTACGGTTACGGGCAGCCTTGATAACACAGCTGGCTTTGGAACCATCGCGGTTTACGCCGCATTCCGCACGAAGTTTTTCCAAGGGAATCCACAGGCCGTAGTGAGCCAGTATCATGGCTAGGGACGCTGCCCCACACTCCGTAGCCTCCATTTGAAGAATAGTAGGCACTTTGACACGATTTCTGTTACGGGAAAAAATGCCTTGCAATTTATCAATAAAGCTCATGGACTCACCTGCTTCTCAGCCATTGGCTCAACTTATAGAACACTTTTTCAATAGGCGGCCTCCGTTCAATGATAATGGAACCAGTACAGAAACTGCCTGCCGTAACCGGCTTGTGCTCCCCAACTTTAGATGTCCAGAGATAACCGGAATTGGAATCGGGGTCTTTCACCAGGTCAAAACTCACTTCCATAACCGCGCCCTGCGAACCCTGAATAATCATTTGTGCCAACTGTTCGTTGCCACCCAGATTCTTCTTCATGGACTGCAGCGTAGCCGGATACTGGGATACACTTCTGACCACACCGATAAGGCTGCCGGTCTGGGAAATATCCACACCGCCGGGTGCCAGCTGAATGCTCTGCCCCATCTCAACGCGTTTGCCCTTATCTACCGGAATGTACAGAATGCCCTTAAGGTCATTTTCCCGGTTGTCCAGCCGTACGCTGATAACCGGTGTTCCACTGGTTACGATACCACCGTTTTCCACCAAAACTTCATCAGCAATACCATCATAAGGAGAATAGATATATTCCGCCGTTTCCTTCTGATAGCGCTTGGAATCAAACTCATGCACCCGGCTGATGACATCACGGCTGCTGCCGGCCATTTCCGGACCATACTGGGCCATGCGCGTGGCGGCATTTTCCTGCGCCAGATTCACATGCGCAATTAAAGCACCCTTCTTTACCCGTTCACCGGGATGCACATATATTTCATCCATAGTCCCATTAGCCATCGCTGAAATCTTAGCAACACCGGCCGAATCCATAATCAGTCCCATGCCGTTTGCCTTGACAGTGAAGGAACCAAAAATGGACCAAATGACCACCGCCAGCAGCATTACCGCTACAGAAATCAGCCCAATCCAGCCCATGGGCGTAGTAATGGAAAGTACCGTATCCAATTTCTCCGGCGAGCGCATCTTGTCAAGGGCTTCCTGACTGAAAATCTGCTTACCGCCTTGGTTCCAGCGTTCTGTATAGCTGGTTTGCTGTGCCTCAGCAGTCCCATTCTGCTTATCTTTTTCCTGCATCAGCCATTCTCCCCTTCCAGTATGATTTCCGCTTTCATGCCCTCAGCCAGGCCTTCCATGCTGTCCACTACCACGATATCTCCGGCAGACAGGCCGCTATAGATTTCCACATTTTTCCCATCGTCCGAACCAACGGTGACTTCTTTAAGATGCAGGATACCATTCTCATCAATAACAAAAACTTTATTACGGGCAGCGTCTACCATGGCTTTAAGCGGCACGGTCAGACAATGATAGGACTGGCTCATCTGCATGGTCACGCCCGTATAAGTCATTGGTTCCAAAAGTCTGGTACGATTGTCAACTTCCCAGACAGCACGCCGTACATCAGCCGGCTCGGAAAGGGGCGGAACAACCTCCAGCAGCTGGGCACTCACTTTCTGATTCCAGCCCTGATTTCCTGCACCATAATCCGTATCATAGGCTTTGCCCATCGTCCAACGGTCCGGGAAAGTTAACAGCGCCTTATCCCCCACCTGTAAATGACGGGTATCAGCGTCAGCCAGATTGAGGGAAAACTTCAGTCTGTCAAAATTACCTACTAAGGCCACAGGCATGCCAGCCTGTACGGCCGCCCCCTCCCGCTGGTAAATGATTAACACTTCACCGTCCACTGGTGACGTCACGTTCAGCCATTCCTGCTGCAGGACATTCTGCGCGCGCTGTGCCTCTGCTTCCTGCAGAGCTTCCTGTGCGGCCAGATACTGCGCCTCAGCAGCCTCGTACTTCTCCTGCGAAGTAGCTTTTTTGGCGATAAGCCGGCACTGACGCTGATATGCACTATAGGCCTGCGCCAGCACGGCCTCTGCCTTGCGGACAGAACTGTTAGACTGCTGTATCTTCAAAGGAATCTGCTCATTATTCATGGAAAGAAGAATATCACCCTTATGCACAGCACTGTTTTTTCCTACATACCAATTCTGAATGCGGCCATTAGTAAGCGCAACAGCATCGGTCATATTGTCGCTGGCAAAACGCACAGCCTCCATATTTATAACCGGGTGCATATCCTGCACTGTTGCCCTGGCCCCTTTCAATTGCAAGGTACGGCTGTCCATGCGTTTGGCAATCTGATTCTCGTCACTATAGTTCAGCCATGCTCCATAGCCCACCATAGCCATAGCCATCAGCAGGATGATAGCTATACCGAGATAAAAATATTTTTTCATGCTTTATACTCCCTTCACATGCTATATGCGCCCCAAATAGATTATTGCAATGAATAAAATAATAATACCCTTATTTTTTGATATAAAATATAAATTCGACATTATAAAAGGAAATCCTCCCCCTTCCATCTCTGTCCCCTTGCCCACAACGGCCTTATACCGGCACAACAGAATATACGGCAGGAAATTTACCCATTTTGTAGAAAAATAAACATATTACCAAGCAAGGAATTTGCGCCGTAATGTCCAAAGGGGGGACGTCATGGTTTTTTCGTCAAATATTTTCTTATTCATGTTTCTGCCCATGGTACTCATTTTGTATTACAACCCCTTTTGCCGTGGCAGAAAATTCCGTAATGTGTTGCTGTTATTAGCCAGTCTCTTTTTCTATGCCTGGGGAGAACCTTTATTTGTATGGCTGATGATTAATACCCGGGCTTGACATCGACACCTATGGCGATTTTTCCATCACCTATGATATGCATGAAGTAGAACGGAAAGATTTCTATGGTTCCAATCCCTATGCAGCTTATAACTATGCCGATTATTCCCTCATTCACATGGAGAATTTCGCCCCAGATGCGGCTAATGTAAAGATACTCGTGGTGAAAGATTCCTTTACCAACAGCGTAGCCCCGTTCCTGGCACTCTGCGTAAAACATATGGATATCTTAGACCCGCGCTGGTTCAAAGGCAGTATCCGCAGCTATGTGCAAAAAACAAAGCCCGAATTCGTGCTGATTATTCACACCGTCAAGATAGACTATCCTATAGAGCGTGAGTCTCATCAAAACGGCTATGATTTTCGCTAATAAAAAAATCTGTTGACGCATTTAGTCAACAGATTTTTTATATGGGGATTTTTTACCTACAGTGCACTACTCCCCTGTGCCATATTATCTTTGCCGCCGCCTTTTCCGCCCAGCTTTTTATTAAGTATACTTATACGTTCCCGGCAGCTGCCCGGTACATCACTGCCCTGTGTCAAAATATAGTTAAGCCTGTTTTTAGATTTATAAAACAATGTAACCTGTGCCTGCGGATTCTCCGCCAGCCGCTGTGCTAATTTTCTGGCTGCCTCGGCCGATATATCGTCAAAATGTACTTCTATTACTTTAACATAATTTGCAAGCTCCGTCTGCGCCAGCTCCAGCTCGAAACCATTTTTTAGTTCTACACAGGCTGTAACTACCGTCTGACAGCTGCGCAGCATGACCTGTTCATCATATAATCTTATAGTTTTTGTTTCTGTCATGTCTTTCACGCCTCACCATTACGCATGGTCTGATTTTAAGCCGGCACCGCACACGGACAACAATCCCCTCTGCGGTCTGCTATATCATTATTCTTGCCCGCTTGTCTTAATCCTGCTCAATACTGCCTTTTGCTTGAAAAAAACCTCTTGTTTCCATAACATAGCAAACATAATAGGCGGTTCGCCGCCCCAACTGGTCTGCAAACCGCCTATTATGATATTTTTCCGCTTTATAATTTACTCAAAATAAACTCTGCCTGTCCCTGCAACTGGTAATTACCCAGCCCGGCCGGTACAAAGACCGTTCTTCCCTTATCAACAGTAAGGCTTTCACCATTGCCAGTAAGCTTTAAAGCCCCGTCCAGCACCGTCAGGCACTGAAATGAATCTTCGCCTGCATGCATTGTGCTGTCACCATGCAAGCTGCCATGATATACCTTAAAATACTTGCACTCCGCCAATAACTTAACATCCATATTGGGGAACAAGTCAATGTCAACCATTTTATCAGACGTGGCTTGCGGCACTTCCAGTTCCGTCACGGCCAAAGCCTTATCAATATGGAGCTGACGCGGCTTGCCATCTTTGCCCACACGGCCATAGTCATAGACACGGTAGGTAAGATTGGAACTTTGCTGTACTTCATAAATCAGAATACCACTGCCAATAGCATGTAACGTACCAGCCTTGATAAAGAACACATCGCCTTTATGTACAGGCACCTTGTTACAGACATCCAGCAATGTGTTATCCTCTATGCGCTGCTTGAATTCTTCTTTACTGATTTTCTGCTGAAAACCATAAATAAGGCTGGCACCAGGTTCTGCGTCTACCACATACCACATTTCTGTTTTGCCCTGCTCGCCTTCTTCCCGCAAAGCATATTCATCATCAGGGTGAACCTGTACAGATAATTCTCCTTTGGCATCAATAAATTTAATCAGCAGCGGGAAGTATGCCATGTCTTTAGCCTTGCTGCCCAGCATAGCGCTGCCAGCCCCGGTCAAAAGTTTCGACAAGGTTTCACCTTTATACTCACCACTGTCAACTAGACTCAAGCCAGCCTCATGACAGGAAAGTTCCCAACTTTCCGCAACTATATCCAAATCTGAAGTCTTGCCATATTCATTCTTCAAACGATTGCCGCCCCAAAGATAATCCTTCAACGGTGCCTTTAACAGCATAGGTTTTAACATGAATACATCACTCCATTTTCTAAATTACCTTCATTATCATCTCAACGAATGCTCACCGACCGAAAATTACTGCAATCTCCGCGATGATGGGCAATCGAATATTCAAACGGACGGCCATCGTCCAAAAATGCCACCTGTGTAACTTCGAGCAACGGCAGCACACCTTTTATCTGCAGTTCTTCGCGTTCCTCAGGTGTAGGCATTACGGCACGCACGGTACGATGTGCAGACTGAATCTTATACCCCAAATCTTCTTCAATATAACTGTAGATTGATTTTTCCAGTGTCTGCCGCTTGAGTCCCGTTATCAGCTGAATCGGCATTTGTGTATATTCCACCACTATCGGCCGGTCATCCAACATTCTTACCCGGATAATATCGTAAACAAAATCATCCACAGCTAATTGTAGTTTAGCCGCCACCTCAGCAGTAGGATGGATAATCTCAAATTTCAATATTTTAGAGGCAACCTTACGCCCCTTGAACGTTGCGGCAAAACCGGAAAACTGATTGGCCATACTAAGTTCTTTCACGTCTTCGTCCTTAAGAGACTTTACAAACGTTCCCGAACCACGGCGCTTGACTACCAGTCCCTGTTTGACCAGTTCATCAACAGCCCTTTTTATGGTAATGCGGCTTACGCCATACTGCTGACACATCTCTTTTTCCAGTGCCAGCTGCTCTCCTGGTGTATACTTGCCATGCTTTATATCTTCTCTAAGTTCTCTGGCGATTGCCTCATACTTTAACACGACTGCCGCCCTCCTTGCTCATATATACATATATTATATAGCGAATTACTTAAAAGTACAAACAAGCGCGAATTCGCAGCTTAATTCAGAGGGCAACGAAACCAATTTTCTGCTAAGAACTTATTAGAAACTAAACAGCAAACTTGTAAAATAAGCCGTACGATGTGCATTGTTGTCATACGTCTTGTTTATTGCTGTACCATTAAATAAATAACCTTGTATTTGAATATTTTTCGTGAAATGATACCACAGACTGGCCTCCACGCCTTTGCGTCCTGGTTTTTCACTGCCATTAACAACACTGCTCATAATCAAGGCATCTGACCCCAGATACCTGTAACCTAAAGAACCGCCAAACTTGTTGTTTCCCCAGGGACTGCCATTATATATCAATTTAACATCGTAAGCCTTGTTCTGATAATGCTGATTGCCATGAGAGTAAAACCCCGTCAATTCCCATTTATCAGATAGACGCTGCCGCAGATTTACAGCCACTATGCCCAAATGACTGTCGCCATAGGCAACAGGTGAATACAAATTATAATACCCTAAGCCAGCAGTTGTACGCTTCGTAAACTGATGTTCTACAGACATGCCCCAGACCCGCAATGTCTGACTTTTAAAACCGGTTTCTGTGCCGCCAGCGCCTGTACCAACATATTCAAAGTCTCCACGGTCTCCATGCCGGCGAAAGGCATCAGACCAAACTGATGACAAATCAGATACCTTTTCATGCAAATTGCCGCCATATGCTTTTACCGTGGTTTTTCCCAACTGATAGTCCATTTCCAAGCCTTTTGTCCTGGCATTGCCGACCACGCCCTCCTGCAATCCGGGAGTAAACAGACCTATCGTAGCTGTAGAACCTTTAAAAACCGGCCCTTTGGCATACAACTGATAAAGTACACTTGATACCTTTACATTGGACGCACCATAGGCATCAGAAAATTCTTCTTCATGGTTCCAGCCATCATTACTTCCCCATTTCGTATCAATACCGGCATGAACATTCCAGCTGTCATTGACCGCAGCGTCCACATTGAGGAACAATTCTTTTTCCCACCAGGTGTGCTCATCACTGTTGCCTTTCATAGCTTTTTGTGCAAAAACACCGCTCCATTTTACCCGGTCTGCATTCCTTTCCAAATTGGCAACCTTAACACCAAGATTTTCCAGTTCCGCACTAAACTCTGCCGTTAATTTTTCTACCAGCGCCTTGTCCATGCCGCTGCTATTTTTTGTACGGGCTTTGGCCACCATCTGCGCCATTTCATAACGGGTAATCTGACGAGTACCACGAAAACTTTTATCACCATAGCCTTCAATAATGCCATCAGCTGCCAGCTGCTCTACGGCATCATAAGCCCAATGTTCTGCCGGAACATCTGCAAAAGGATTAACTGCAGCAGAGCAGTTTGCTGTCATTCCCATACCTATTGCCAATGCCGTCATAAACCATTTTTTCTGCATACTATTCCTCCCACGTTATCTTACCGAAACTGCCTTAAAATTCATCTTGTCTCCACGATGACGGGACACGGAATATTCAAAGGGACGCCCATCTGCTAAGAATGCCGTCTGCTGCACCTCCAGCAACGGCATTTCTGCCGTAATACCCAAACGTTTCTGTTCTGCCTCTGTGGGCATAACGGCTCTCACTGTACGATGTGCCGACTGAATATGCATGCCCAAAGTTCCTTCAATGTAGCGATAAAGAGAATGTTTTAAATGTTTTTCCTTCAAACCAGCAATAAGTTCCATTGGCATCTGTGTATATTCGATTACCACCGGTTCTCCATCAGCACAGCGCAGGCGCTGAATATCATAAACAAAATCTTCCTGAGATATTTTCAGCTTTTCAGCCACATCTGCCAAAGGATGAATTATCGCAAAATGCAAAACCTCCGTATGTACATTGTGCCCCTGATAGTACTCTGAAAAACCACCGAATTGTGAAAATTTACTCAGCTTGTCTACAGCACTGTTTTCCATTACCTTGACAAATGTACCTGCGCCGCGCCGCTTTACCACCAGCCCATCACGTACGAGTACGTCCACAGCACGTTTGATGGTGATACGGCTGACCGCAAATTCAACACACAAATCCTTTACCAGTGGCAGCTGCCTTCCCGGAAGATACTCTCCCTTGCGAATGGCCTGCCGAATTATATCTGCCACCTGCTTATATTTGGCCTGGCTGCTCATTTCACTGTACCTGTCTGCAATTTCTTATAATGCGTATTGCCATCGGCAAAGATGCTGTCCGGCTCATTATAAAAGGCTGTAAATTCATTTATCATCTCATGCCCTCGCTTGTCAGCCACCATATAGGGCATAAAGAAATTATGTTCTTCCTTGTCAAAATTGGCCCAGACCATATAATAAGCAGCTTTATGTTCACGGCAGATAGCACCAGTTTTGGCAAACCACTGCTTATCAACATTATCATGGACAGCCAGGCTGCCGCCTTTGCGCACACCGGCCTCTGTAAGAGCAATAGCTTTATGGCGCGTCTGCCCCAGTTTCTCCATAACTGTCAATGTTTGTGCAAGGTTCTTATACCAGGCACCACTTTGGTCATCATCATAGGTGTCGACACCGAAAATATCCACATAATCGTCACCAGGATAACGGTCTAAATAAGCCTTGTCATCAGCGAAGGGGCCATTGGGCGAATAAGCATAGAGAAAATTGTGTACGCCCTTCACATCACGCATGTATTCTGCCGTATATTTCCATAAAGCCGTAAAATCATTGCTGCTGATGTTGCGGCCTCCCCACCAAAACCAAAAACCATTATGTTCATGCAGCGGCCGGAAAATTACCGGTATATGCCTCTCCTGCAAGCGCAAGGCAAAGTCAGCCACTATATCCAGGTAAGCACGATAGACTTCATTGAGGTCACCCCCTGGCAGAATTCTTTTCCCTACATTACCAGTCAACACATGGGGACTATACCCTTGAAAATCATATGCACCATTTATACGCGGCTTTTTCGCTACAACATCAAAATTGGGCATGTGCATTGAGAGTGTGATGATTGCTCCCTGCCTGTCGGCATCAGCTGCAACTTGCACCAGTTTATCCGTACAGGTCACACCTGAGGCTTTTTCCGCAGCCGTTAATTTCAATTCATCACCTGTCAGCGATAACGAATCCAGGCCCACTACACCAGCGATACTGCCCGTCACATCTTTACAGTCAGATTCACTGCCGCTATCTACCAGAAACATTTTGTGATGCGTATCATTCTGATGTCCATAGATGACCTTCCCAGCCTCGGGAACAGCCAGAAGGTAACGATAGAGCCTGGCAGCCTCCGGTATCACCTGTTTATCCACTAACTTATTCGTCAGTGGTGCCAGCTTTTCCGCTTCAGACAGCGTCAGCATTTCTTTTTTAGCTTTGCCGTTATCCGGCAGCACCTTGCGTTCCACATATACTTTGTCCTGAGGGTTATCCAACACGCTGGCATTCACTACGCCAGACCACAATGGCATACTCAGAGATATGCCAACAGCCATAGCCAATAATTTTTTTCTCATCATAAAATGCTCCTTCCGCCCTTACTCAGTAAAGCCATTATTAGCAGCCAAATCCCTAAACCAATAAGCAGACTTCTTTAACGTCTTCTGCTGATTGGCCAAATCCAGTGCAATCAGGCCATAGCGATTCTTATAGGCATTAGACCATGACCAGCAGTCAATCGGTGTCCAAAGATGGTAGCCGAAACAGTTGGAACCTTCGGCAATACCCCGGTGCAGCCACTCTAAATGCTCCTTTATAAAGTCAATCCGGTAATCATCCGCAATCATGCCGTCCGCCTGCCGAAATTTTTCTTCGCCTTCCACGCCCATACCATTTTCGGATACATACCAGGGAATATTGCCATAATTATCCCGGATGTTGATAGCAATATCATAGATTGCCTGCGGATATATTTCCCAGCCACGATAAGGATTCATCCTTCTGCCCGGCATTTCATAAGGAGCAAAGTACTTCTCCGGCAGCCAGCCGTGGGAGTCAGCAAAAGCCGTCTGCGCCTGCGCGCGGAAAGGCTGATAGTAATTCACGCCTAGAAAATCAACCTTATTTTCCTTAATCAGCGCCAGTTCCTCCGGCGTACTTTCCCACAGCACCCCATCCCTGGCCAAAGTTTCTGTAAGCATTTCCGGGAACTGTCCCTTTACGGCTGGATCAAGAAAGGCTTTATTCTTAAAGGTCTCAGCAAACTCAGCTGCTGCAATATCCTGGGGCTCATCTGAACGCGGATATGCAGGTGTCAGATTGATGACAATGCCAATCCGCCCCCCCTGCCGGCCACAGTCTGACTGCCTAAATTTTGCTATGGCCATAGCCGATGCCAAATTAAGATTATAGATACATTGCACAGCCTTTTTCCCATCAACCTGCAACGGATAATGGAACTGATACAAATACTCACCTTCAGCCACAACCATCGGCTCATTAAAAGTCGTCCATTCTTTTACTCTGTCACCAAAGAGTGCAAAACATTTTTCCGCAAAATCGGCAAAAAGCACGGCCACCTGCTTATTCGTCCAGCCGCCATATTTTTCGTACAGTGCATAGGGCAAATCAAAATGATGCAGATTCATGATGGGGCGAATCCCCTGCCGCAGGAATTCATCGATGACTTCATTATAGAAACGTACACCATCCTCGTCCGGCTCCCCGGTTTCCAAGTCCTTTATAAGACGCGACCACTGAATGGAAGTACGGACAGAATTTAAGCCGGCCTGTTTCATTAGAGCAATGTCCTGACGAAAATCATTGTAAAAATTTGACGCAACATTAGGCCCCACACCCGCAAAAAAAGCTCCCGGGTCCTGGTCATACCAGTAATCAAAAAGATTCCTGTGCGCCTTATGAAAACGCCCCTCCGACTGTGGGCCGGACGTAGCCGCCCCCCACCAGAAATTATCCGGGAATTGATACTGTTTGGCCATAGATTACCCCTTCTTCACATCTTCATATAAATCAATCATCAGTTTTGCCATATCCCGCACAGCCAGCGAAGTCATAAAATGATCCTGGGCATGAATCAGCAGAATACTCTTCTCGACAGGCTGCCCATCACATTCCGCGCTCATCATCGCGGTCTGAATATCATGCGCCTTGCCGATTTCCTGCCCGGCCGCCTCAATCGCTTTTCTGGCTTTTTCAATATCATGGTCTTTAGCCAATTCCTGTATCGCTTCAATCACCGCTGACCGCCCCGTCCCCGAATGCAAAATCAGCTGCATAGATTGTTCTAATGTCTTTTCGTCCATCATTCTTCCTCCGAATCCTTGATTTTATTGCCGGCAATGACAAAAGGTGCATAGATGCAGATATCCATCGCCAGCCACACCAGCTGTAAAATACCACCGGCCAACGAACCAGTCCCGATCGTACCGCCAAAGAATAACGGCATTGTCCAGGGCACAACATATTTGAAGATAGGAACGAGTCCTGCCGAAACAGCCAGCCAACCCACAATCGTGTTGGCGAGCGGTGCCAAAATATACGGTATCAGCAAAAGCGGATTTAACACGATAGGCAGACCAAAGGCAATCGGTTCCTGAATGTTAAAAAGCATAGCCGGAAAGCCGACCTTGGCCACTGCCCGCCAACTTTCACGCTTGGAGAAAAGAAAAATCGCGATAAGCAGTCCCAGAACATGCATAAGTCCTGCTTCAAAGAAACCATTGGAAAAAATATACGCCGCATCGCCCGACTGATTGGCCAGCTGTGCCGGCATATAGACCATGTTTTGAATGGCTGCGGTTACATTATGTCCATGAATGCCAAACCACCAGAAGAACCAGACAATTCCCTGATAGAGAACCGAAAAACCAATTCCTTGCGAAAAGCCCATCAACGGGGCCTGAATCAAGGCATAAATTAAGTCATTAAGTGCCTTGCTGCCCATAAACTGCATCTGGGCCAGAAATGTTGAAAACAGGGTGAAACTAAATAAGGTGATAAACACCGGCATCAATACAGCAAAAGAGTTGGCCACCGCTGGCGGCACAGTATCCGGCATTTTAATCGTAAGTTTTTTGTTTTGTGATAAACCTATGAACATTTTTGAGGATACCGTAGCCACGATAATCGCCGTAAGCACAGCTTTATTGCCAAAATATGACAAGTCAAACGCACCTATATCGCCTACACTCTGCGGCGTAACAATGATAAAAGCACCTAAGGCCGTCAAAGCATTGGCAAAGGGATCGCCTCCCCAGATAGTACCCAGGCGATATGAAAAAGCTGCTACCAGCAAGAAGGAAAACACCCCAAAACCTACCGTCACCACATTATTGCATAAGCCTTGGATAACCTGCATGCTGTGCACAAACTGCGAATGCTTATATGCGTCACCGGTGGTATCCAAACCGGTGAAAACAGCGCCCAGATTAAGGCCGTTTGCTCCCATAACTGTTCCCCAAGGGTCCAAGAGCACCCACTCGATGATACCAAAGAAGGAACCAACTATGATGAAGGGCAATAGCATCGAAAAAGCATCACGCATGGCAAGCAAGTACTTATTGCCGGAAATCCGTGCTGCCAGCGGCATCATAACCCGTTCAAAACCAGAAATCACTCCGCTCATGTTTGCCTTACTCCTTTCCCAGCATCTGCAAGGCCTTGCTTAAAACCTTATCACCACGAATCATACCGTAGTCCTGCATATTGATAACATCCACAGGACAACGTCCAGCCACAATCTTTTCAACATCGCCCTTCATATGACGAATCTGTGGACCGAGGAGCACCACATCTGCCTCAGCAACTCTTTGATCCAATACTTCCACGCTGAACGCCTCGATATGCGTATCTGCCAATGACTTGTCAGCTGCAGCCTCCTGCATTTTTTTTACCAGAATAGAAGTAGACATACCTGCGTTGCAAACCAAAAAGATGTTCATGTTAATTCCTCCTAAATAGACTTGAAGTAGGCATTTTCCCTCTCATTTCATCTTCCTACGCCTTAATTATATTATTAGTTAACCCTTTTGTCAATAAAAGATATATCTTTTATATCTAAAACTACATCGCTTTATTTTAGTTAATCATGTCTTTTGTTGACATATATATTACAGCCGGAGCCAAAAATTACGGCCCTCCCACTGCCCCTTACGATGATATCGAAAACAACGATATGGCCTACGGCCCACAACTGGCCCGAATGCTTGATGCAGAATACAGCGTATTGGGAAAATCCGGGGAAGGCGTCATTCACAATTGCTGGTGACAACACACATCCCCTAAAAAATGGGTCAAAAAAAATCGCCCTTTATCTAAAGGACAAAGTTGCCGCCATTTTGGGCTGGTGACCAGGAACAATATAAACAACTTACTTTTACCAGGTTATTAACACACAAAAACAGGTTCTGCAGCCATAAAATGCAGAACCTGTTTTTTATATGCAACTTTCAGCTCTATGTTACACCTTTAGTAAACACTTACCCAATTCATAAGCCGCAGCACATTGCTGGGGGAACATCTCCTCACGATAGGCAGCTTTGGCCTGCGGGTCAAATATCGAGGACTCATATTTGTCATAGTCGGCAAACTGTGTCGTATTGTACGCATAAAGCGTCTTGGTTTCCTCTCGCAGGATTTTACTGGCAAATCCTTCATGGACGGCAAATTTTTCCCGCATGCCAAACTGTTTGACATGTTCCTCGGTCATATTCATGGTGTAAATAAAGGCATTAGGCAGGGACTTGGGAAATACCGTTGGTATCTCGTTGCTGTAAATGTAATTGGAAAATAGCAGCCGTTCGATAAAGGCACTCATGCCGGAGGAAAGGTTCATAAAGTAAACGGGAACGCCCATAATGAGAGCATCGGCCTCCTTGATGCGTTCGATGACCGGTGTCAAATCGTCCTTCATCGCGCAAGTGCCATGCTCCTTGTCCTTACGCTTGCAGTAAAAGCAACTGATACAGCCTTTGAAATTCAGACTATAGAGATTTATGAGTTCCGTTTCCGCACCGGCCTCCTGCGCGCCCTTCAAGGCCTGCTGCAAAAGTTCTGCCGTGTTGCCGTTGCGCCGCGGGCTGCCATTGATGGCAATTACTTTCTTCATCGTTAAATCCTCCCATCAACCAATACACAAATACTTAAAGTAATCTTCAACGCCAATAAGCTGTTCCCTGCTCTCCTAAAGAAAAACCTGACAAAGCCAAACGCCTTGTCAGGTCATACTTTTTTAACATACCATGTTCCGGGTCGCCCACAGCCGGGTCATAAACCGTGCCGCAAACAGAGCAGACATATTTGCCCGTGCTCTTTTGCTCACCATAATCCATTTTCGGTGGAATAGGCGTTGGCATATTATTGAGGTCAACGACTTTCTTGCCGGCCAGATTCTCATAGTCCAAAGGAGTATGGGTGGACAGGTAAACAGTCTTATGGCTGGCGATAAAGGCGCGCACCTTGTTGAGCGTGTCTCTGGCTGCCGCCTTGTCCTCGGTGGCAATCGACAGCTTGTTTTGATAAAGGGCTCCATCGGTAAAGTCCACACGAACGACATTATCCCCTGTTAATTCCATGGCATCCGCTTCAATAAGCGAAATAAAAATCTTCGCCTGCGGTCTTGATAAACTCACGGCGATTCATGGATTTTTCCTCAATCTTTCAGCTTAAATACTTTCTTCGGCTGGCCACAGAGCGGGCAGGCAAAATCATCCGGTTCAGCATCCAAATCACCAATATATTCATAACTGCAGACCGCGCAGACGTAAATTTTCTTGCCGGCAGCCTCCAGCAGGCCCGGGCAATGCTTTTCCAAAATTTTCGCCAGCATAACGCCATGATGGCCTTCCTGCTTGGCAAATACTTCCATTTCGTCAGCAGCCTCGCCAAGGCCTGCCTCGCGGAATTTATCCGCCATGGCCTTAACTTTCTTTTCACCGCTGGTTTCTGCACTCATCAGACCGCGCACTAGCTGCCAGAAATCCTTGGGCAGCATGCCATTTACCGTCGCATAGAAACCGGCATGGACAGCCTCCTGATTAGCCGCCTCGATAAATTGCTCGGCCACATCGTCAAGCCCCTGCTCCTTAGCCAGGCGCGCCAGCGTATAATACATCATCGTTCCCTTAGCTTCGCCCAAAGCCATCATTTCTGCCATTTTCTCCAGCGGGGTTCCCTTCGTAATACCATGTAAGCTCATGAAAATCTCTCCTTTACAAACCTAATACACATTAAATATAATACACATTTATAACAGCTTTTCGATTGCTGCCGTCATCGCAGACGGACTGGTGGTCGGTTCAAAACGCTCTACCACATTACCATCTCTATCGATGAGGAATTTGGTAAAATTCCACTTAATGCCATCATCTTCCAAATACTCCGGATAATTTTTCTTGAGTGCATCCAACAGCACTGCGGAAAACTCGTGGTTTTCATCAAAGCCTTTAAAGCCCTTTTCTGCAGTCAGATACTTAAAGAGTGGCTGGGCGGTTTCACCGCGCACATCGCCCTTCTCAAAAATCTGGAAACTCACACCGTAGTTGCGGCGGCAGAACTGCTGTACTTCGCTATTGCTGCCCGGTTCCTGTGCACCAAACTGATTGCAGGGGAAACCCAGGATTTCCAGCCCCTTGTCCTGATACTTATCATAGAGCTCCTGCAGTTCCTTATACTGCGGAGTAAAACCGCACTTGCTGGCAGTATTGACAATAATCAGTACCTTGCCTGCATAATCCTTGAGGGATTTTTCCTCACCGCTGTTCGTCTTTGCCGAAAATTCATAAACACTCATCTTTATACTCCTCTCATACCTTATCGCATTTATTTAATCAAAGCCCCAGCAGGGCATCAATCTTGCCCTTGTCAAAGCCCAGTACATACTCCTTGCCATCTGCAGTAATTACGGGAACGACCTCATCATTGGTCAACGCCTGACATTCTGCCAAAGCGGCCTCGTCGTTATCAATATTGCATTCCACATATTCTACCTGCCGTGACTGCAGATATTTCTTTACCTTGTCACACCAAGGACAATTATTGATTGAATAAACCTTAACCATGTTCATTTCCCCTTTCTGATTTGCACTAAGAAACCGGCAATAAATAAATTTTGACAAGTCAAATCTAAAATTTATTTATGAACAGTTCCTAAATATTTCTCCGCTAAAATTGCAGCTGTCGTGCCATCTGCGGCAGCTGTTGTAAGCTGCCTTACTTCTTTGTGCCGGACATCACCGGCGGCAAAAACGCCCGGGATATTGGTGCGGCAATCTTCCCCGGCCGCAATGCGGCCATCTTCAGCCAGCTCAATATCCGTCTGGAACAACGCCGTGTTGGGTGTAACACCAATATTGACGAAGATGCCATCTATGGCTAATTCTTTCTTTTCGCCAGTCGTTTTATCAAAAACCTCAACACATTCTAGGCGCTTTTCGCCCTTTAAGGCTGTCACATCGGTTTCAAGCAGAATTTCTACGTTTTCATGGCTGCGCAGCTTTTCCTGTGCGGATTCATCGGCACGCAGCTGGGAACGATGCAACAGGTACAATTTCTTGGCGTATTTTGTCAGGAAGTTGGCTGCATCCACAGCGGCATTGCCGCCGCCCATAACAGCAATTATTTTATCCTTATACAAGTGACCGTCACAAAGTTCACAATAGTGCACGCCCTTGCCAGCGTATTTGCGTTCTTCGGGCAGCGGCAGCTTGCGCCGTTCCATGCCCGAGGCGATAATGACGCTGCCGGCCTCGTAAATACAGGACTCTGTTTCTACGATTTTTCTGTCCGCCTGCAGGCTGACCTGCTCAATCATGTCAAACTCATCAACCACAGCCCCAAAGCTCTCGGCCTGCTGTTGTACGGTAGCGATTAAATCCTTCCCAGCCACATTGGGCAGCCCCGGATAATTTTCAATTCCAGTGGCATTGGCAATCTGACCGCCCACCAGCGCGTTTTCCAGCACCAGTACCGACAAATTCATGCGCCCTGCATAAAGAGCGGCGGTAAGACCGGCCATACCAGCACCGATGATGACGATATCTTTTTGTATCCGTTTCTTTTCCGTTGGCATCATTATCTCCTTTCTATCCTTCATCTTTACTACGCTTTTGATTATAATGACCAATTGTGACCTCTATGTGACTTTTATTCGATTTTTTACAATCTTTTTGTAAAAAATCTATTTTGACGATATGGCGAGTACACATGACTTGCCACTGTCAAGCGGCAGGGCAACTTTCATTTCCGTTCCCTTGCCCGGCTGACTTTGACAGTCAATCTGACCACCCAGGAGTTCCAAAATACGTTTGACAATGGAAAGCCCCAGTCCATGGCCTTTTTCCTGATGCGATTCATCGCACTGATAAAACCGTTCAAAGATATGCACCTGTTTATCTGCAGGAATTCCCATACCTTCGTCACGAATGCATACGCAGATGGAATTTGACGCCAGTTCTCCTGATATATGTATGGTACTGCCAGCTCCGGAATACTTCACTGCATTGTCAATCAGATTCAGCCACACCTGCTTAGTCAAATCCGGGTCGCTTTCAATCTGCAGGGGCGGCAAATCAATGGCAAAAGAAATATCTTTGACCTCCCATCGCTCAGCCAGCAAAATCACGCACTGACGTATCTGCTCGTCCACGGCAATATCTTCATGCCGCATGACAATAGCCTGGGCATCAAGCCGCGATAACCGCAATAGATTTTCCGCCAATCGCGAAAGCCGCAATGCCTCCTCATGCACCAGCCCTGTATATTCCCGGCGTTCGTTCTCGGTCAGACCGTCCTCCAATAGGATTTCCGAAAAGCCAACAATGGAAGAAAGCGGCGTCTTGAATTCATGAGATACACTGCCCGTAAAACCTTTTTGCATATGGTCAATGCTTTGCAATTCTTTGGCCATACGGTTGAAATTATCTATAAGCTGCACGCCCTCTGCCGTACTTACAAAATCCTCCGGTGGTGGCACACGCACAGCAAAATCCCCCTTGGCGATACGCCCGGTGGCCTCTACCACAGACTGCGCCGGACGAATATAAACTCCGGCCTCCCAGGCCAGCAGCAACGCCCCGGAAACAATCGTGAGCAAACTGCAGATAATGAGTGCCACCGGCAGTTCCAATTGCAGCCCCGTCAAGCTGTCCAACAGATAGACCAGCAGGCTGGACGCACCACAGCACAAGACCAGGGTGAGCAAGGTGGTCAGGCTGTGATAAAGCCTCAGCGGCAAAATAAACTGTTTCTTCATGATGTTTCTTCCTTAAATACGGCCTTATACCCCAAGCCACGCACTGTTTCAATGGCAAAGTCGGGATTATCGGCAAAGCGATGACGCAGTTTTTTTATATGAGCATCTACATTGCGGCTGTCCGTATCCTTATCCACGCCCCAAATCTCGTCTAACAGTTCCTGCCGGGTAAAAATTTTACCTGGCTGATTGAGCAGCTTGAATAACAGATAGAATTCCTTTGGCGGCAGAGTGTCCGTATTATCACCGGTCTGCACCGTCAAAGATGCATAATCAAGCACCGTACTGCGAATCGTTAACCGTTTTTCACTCAGCAGCTGCGCCCGGCGCAAGAGTGCCCCCACACGCAGCATGAGTTCCCTCAGCTGGATAGGCTTTACCATATAATCATCCGTCCCGGCACGAAACCCTTTTTCCATGTCCTCCATCTGACCTTTAGCCGTGATTATCAAAATGGGCAAATCCATCTTCGCCCCCCGCAAGGCAGCGGTGAGTTCCAGTCCGTCCATACGGGGCATCATCACATCGCTGATGATGAGATCAATATGCTCCCGTTCCATAATGTCAAGCGCCTCCTGCCCATCAAAGGCCGGAAAAACATTATACTGTTCCTGTTTCAGCTTTGCACAAATCATACGGTTGAGATTTCTGTCATCCTCCGCTACTAATATTGAAAACATAGGCTGCCCCCTTCACATAGAAAATCGCATCTTATGTAAATTTTATTATCCCTATGTGACTTGTATATGACTTTATTTCGCCCTGCCAATATAAAATCCTGTTTACGCCATAAAGAGAATATTTCACCCGGCTCAGCCCTTAATGCCTGCCAATTTCTTTTCCAACACCAACACACCATGACGCACACAATCATCACAGGCGCAGAGCATTTTCCCGGTGTCTATGCCCTTTAACTCCCGGCAGATTGTCACCCCGCCGGACATTTCCTTAAAAACCTGCAGCATATCTTTCGCAATCATCTTGCTAGGCGTATCGGATTTATTGAGCAGGCCCAATACCATAACCGCTCCACATAACGCGCCGCAGGTTCCTTCCATGCCGCCCATGCCCGAACCAAAGCCGGAACCCATCGCCAAGATATCCTCTGCGGGCCTGTCCAGTTCCTTTTCATAGGCCATCAGCACAGCCTGTGCACAATTACAACGGTTGTGTTTGTACTCCACAGCTTTTTCAGCTCTTGCACTTACTACGTCCATCTTTCTTACCTCCAAAATATAATCACAGTTACTACTTTGCTATTTATTATTTTTTTCCTCTTTTTTCAGCGGCGAACCATCCATAGGCAGATTTTCCTTTGCATATAGGAAACCAATGTCGTAAAGCCGCCAAAACTGCACACATACCCTAGTGCCGTAATTCCCACCAGAATTTTACGCTTTTTACTTAGGTCATCACCAGCAAAGCGGCAAGCCGTAGCGTAGTAAAGACTGAACGCAGTATACCTTAACGCTAAAAAAGGCCTGACACTTTGTGCCAAGCCTTTTTTAGCGAACAATCTTTTTCGCTCATTTATTTTTCCGGAACCACTGGCACCAGAAGATAACTGTCATATTTGCCGCCAACATGGATAATGTGTTTCCCCTTGTTGCGGGCAGCCGGTGATTTGACAGCCAGTTCCGGGTGAGGGACTTCTGTATGGTTGCCGCCTAAAGTTTTCATGGCCGGTTTCTCGCCCGGCATAAAGGTATATCCCTCGGCGGGGACGGCAATCTTTGCTATGCCAAAAGGCGGCACGCTGTCGGCCTTGGGCGGCTGGTAAGCCGCTATGGTCAGCTGCAGCTTTTCACCGGCATGGTATTTCATGCCCATGGGCCAGATACCAATATCCACCGGCACAATCTCGCCTTTTTTCAGCAAATCCTCACGAGTATGCTTTAAGACCGGCTCGGCAGGCGTGGATTTTTCCTTATCCAAAGCCCGCTGGGACACGCGCAGGCAGCCTTCGGCAACAATGGGCATGTGCGTCATCTTGTCAACGATAGCCTTGCCATCTTTATCGAGTTTTTGCACTGTCACCTGCAGTTCCATATCATCAGCGCCGTCTGCCTCAACATACGTATGCAGATTCATATAACCGGTAAGTTCCGTATCTTTATCAAAGTTCAACACAAAGTTGACCGCCGGCTGTTCTGCCTGCGTATCATAGCTGATGATTTGTTCCTGCGCCTCTTTTGCCCCAGCCAGCGTTTTTTGACTTGTCAAATACAGCTTTTTATACTGCGTCCTGGCCAAAGGAAATTCCTGCTCGACTCTGTCCACTACGTCTTTATGGCCGGGGTCAAGAACCGACAGGCGTACGCGCGGCGTCTTTTCCCAGTCATTGGCCACGCCTTTTAAGTAATGGTCAAAGAACTTGCGCAAGTCCTCCACATGTTCGGGCTGGTAGTAATCCGCCCATTCATTTGTGTTGTGGACGCGCAGCCATTTATCCTTGCTGGGAATCTGACGGAAACCAGCAAAGGTGCCATGCGTATGCACCGGGTTGTTGTAGCTGGCCACCACATAAGCCGGAATGTGGATATTCTGCAGTTTGGCAATCTTGTCCTGCCAGTAGGCGTCTAGCAAAGTATGCGTCACCACCATGCGCGGCTGGTCCTCAATGTAATTATTGCTGGCAAAAGTTTCAAATATCCCCTCTGGGAATACGGGATTCGGAATTCCCCCACGATTGGCCGTTTCGCGGAAATGGTCAACAAAACCTTCCCAGGGGGCAATCGCTGCTAAATGTGGCGGCTGTTCGCCGGCTATAAACCACTGCGAAACCGTCAGCCATGAATTGCCGGACATGCCCACCTTGCCATTACACCATGGCTGCTTTGCCACCCACTCAATCGTATCGTAACCATCACGGGAATTCTGACTGCCCCAATAATTTAAGTTGCCTTCGGAATGATAGGCTCCCCGGCTGTCGGGATTGATGATGACATAGCCATGCGCTACCCAATAGGCAGGGTCAGGCGCTTCAAATTTTTCCAGACCGGACGTAGCTGCCTGCGGCACTCCGGCACGTCCCGGCACATCATCCAGCCATTGACCGCCAATCTCCTTGCCATAAGGGCTCCATACCATAATTGCCGGATGCTTTTCCTCGTCCACAGGCCGGAAAATATCCGTATAGATTACCGTCCCATCGCGCAGGGTAACAGGCACATCCTTTTCAAACAAAATATCACAGGCAAGGGGCTTAGACCCTTCCCGGCGGATTGAGCCAGCCTTCAATACCATCTTTTCCTGCTTTAATTCCGCAGCCCGGGCGCGAACTGCCGATACGGGCAGACCCTTGCGGTAATAGACCTCTACTGTTTCGCCATTAGACATCTTTTGCGGCAGGCTGATAGACGCCTTCTCCGCAGCCGAAGCTCCCGGCAGCATTACTCCCATAGACAGTGCTGCCAGCCCCCAACAAAGCATTTTTCTCATAGACCCCTTCATTCAAACAGCCTCCCTATATAAAAAATATTTCTCTTGTTTCCATAATACATTATAATATATTCGTATTAGTTTGTTAAATTTCTTATTTTTTACAGGAGCGACAACTGATGTCCACATACGCCTTTTATCCCAGTCCCTTTGGCCTGCTGAAAATCGGCATTGATGAAGGAAAGGTCATCCTCAGCGCCATTGTGCCAAAGCAGGATGAGGAAAACCAGCCGACCGCCCTTAGTGAGAAAGTCTTTGCCCAGCTGCAGGACTATTTTGCCGGCAGGCGCACAGCTTTTTCCCTGCCGTACAAATTTAGCGGCACTGAGTTTCAGCAGCAGGTCTGGGCGCAAATCGCAAAAATCCCCTACGGCCAGACCGTTACCTATAAGGACATTGCGCAGGCTATAGGAAAACCGCGCGCCTTTCAGGCAACAGGCCGGGCCGTAGGGGCCAACCCTCTGGCCATCATCATCCCCTGCCACCGTGTTGTCGGCAGCAGCGGCGATTTGACTGGCTATGCGTTTGGACTGGAAATGAAGGAATCTCTGCTAAAGCTGGAATCTAGCCTTTAAGTTTCAAGCCGTCATGGAAAGCCTTGCCCACCACAGGCCCTACCAAACGATAGGTCTTAGTGGCAATATCAAAGATAATGGGCTGCAGCTTGTCATAATCCACCACGCCATCGGTCAGCACGGCTTCATCGGCCTGCATGGATACGATTTTTCCCACCAGAATGCCCGTTTCATCACTGTAACTTACACATTCACATTCCAAAGTGACAGGAAATTCCTCAATAATGGGAGCATTGACATGGCTGCTCTTATGCACATGGCAGCTGGCTTTTTCAATCTTGTTGACCTTGCTGCCAGTTTCCACGCCGAAATAGTCCGCGATTTCCACCGTGTCTTTGGTGGCAAACGCTACGGTGAATGCCTTGGTGTGCTTGATGTTTTCCGTGGTCTTGTGCTTGGCCAAAAACAATGTGATTTCATCATAATCAGACTGTGCCCCCCATGCTGCATTCATGGCATTAGGCACACCATTTTCATCGTAAGTACCAATGATGAATACCCCCTCTGGGGCAATGCAGGCTTTCTTTCCCGTAAATTCTACACTCATGCTGTTTCCTCCTTTGCGTTATTCAACATAATCAAAATATATCCTACCTATCCATTCTTCACGGACAAGCCCTGCTCCGCGCTTGACGGTCAGCACAAAATGACTGTCACCAAGCTGACGGATGCGGATTTCCGGCTCCAAAGCCACATAGCCCTGACGTAAAGTTTCATACTCTGCTGGCAGGGATGGCAGGTTTTTGACTAAAAATTGACGTTCTATCTCCATTATTGTACCTTCGCATTTACCAAATCTGCGGTTTTCACAGTCTTATGCCTGTACCGCTGGCGACCCTTGGTTATCTCGCCGTAGTCGATGGCCCTGGCCGGGCAGATATGCAGACAGCCCAGACACTCCACGCATTTATGCTGCCAAACAGGCTGCCCCTCGGGACGTTTTATATTGTCTCTGGGGCATATTTTTTCACATAAACCGCAAGCCGTACATTTTTCCGCCGCACATTGGAAGGGCGTATCTATGGCCTGCTGATTTGCCACCCACTTGTCATGATGTCCTTTGCAGAACGTTTTGAGCAGCTGCCAGGTATCATGAGTTTTCCTGCCCGCAATGGTCTTGGCTATTTTCGCCAGTTTCCGCTCTGCCAGCCACGCCCGGATACTTATTCGCCAGTCTGCAGCAATATCCCGATAAGGTATATAGTTCGATACCAGCCGTACAAAATATTTAGCCTGCACACGCTTATTTTTGTCCGCCAAAATGTTTTCCATATCCACAAATGGCCGTCCCCAATAGGGCACGCCACAAGTGGCAATAGCGAATATATACGGCGACTCATGTATGGTCAATTTATGCAAAAATTCCTCCACCTGCATGGGCAGGCTAAAGTAATGCAAGGGAAATACAAAGCCTACACACTCAGCATTGACTGAGGGGATATCTTCCTGCAAAGCTGCAGCGATTGACCTTAGTTCCACGTCCGGCAGGGCTTTTTGTAATTCGCGTGCCACATAAAAAGAATTGCCCGTTGCCGAATAATAATAAATTACCGTGCTAATATTGATGTCCTCCCGATTTGATAATTATATTCATTTACAAACAATTATGCTACAATGTATCTGTAAACCAAACAATCACTTTGCAAAGGTGGTATATATGAGTAACAACAGCAAAACAGCTATCATCACAGGGGCTTCCAGCGGTCTTGGTGCAGAGTACGCCAAACTGCTGGATGCCAAGAGCCTTGACGAGCTCTGGCTGATTGCCAGACGTCAAGACCGGCTGACAGAACTGGCGTCAAAGCTAAAGACGCCCTGCCGCTGTCTATCCTTGGATTTAACTGAGGATAGCGCTCTTGATTTTCTGGAACAGGAGCTAAACGCCCAAAGACCTGACATGGCATTTCTAGTCAATGCTGCCGGCTTTGGCTGTATAGGCCTCAGCCGTGAATGTCCGCAGGACAAACTACGGCAGATGATAAAACTCAATGATATGGCAGCCGTGGCCATTACCGAAATGTGCGTGCCTTATATGCGAAAAGGCAGTCACATTCTGCAGATTGTCTCCTGCTCCGCTTTCCAGCCCATTCCCAATCTGGCTGTCTATGCCGCCAGCAAGGCCTTTATGCTGTCCTACAGCAGGGCGATAAGCGTTGAACTGCGGGACTCAGGCATAAAGGTCACAGCTGTTTGTCCTTACTGGATAAAAGATACGGAGTTTGTCGGTAAAGCAAAAGCCACTGACAAGCATGGCGCCTATAAGGATATGCCGGGAGCAACAACGGTCAAAAGTGTTGCCAAAAAATCCCTGCAGGCCGCTATGCGCGGCGCGGTAGTATATACTCCCGATACCGTAAGCACCCTGCACCGCCTAGTGACCTCCCTGCTCCCCCACTTTTTATTAGCCAGAATATGCAAATAAATGCCTTTTATTGCAATGCCTTGCCTGCCTTGACCAGTTCCTCACGGATGCTGATATGCTGGGGGCAGACCTGCTCACATTTACCGCATTTGATACATTCGGCGGCTTTTTTGCGGCCATGACCGCCCACCAGCCAGTTTTCCTGATGCTGGGCAGCGGCTTTATCGCCGTAGAGCGTCAGATAGTTCATCGCCGTAAACGTGCCGGAAATGCCGATTTCCTTGGGGCAGACCTTGGCGCAATAGTTACAGGTGGTGCAGGGAATAACCGGGATTTTGGCCAGGGCTTCTCTTGCCTTGTTAATGGTATTCTTCTGGCTGTCATTCAGACCGGTAAAATCCTTCATATAGGAAAGATTGTCTTCCATCTGCTCCACATTGCTCATGCCGGAGAGTACCACAATCAGCCCCTCCAAATCAGCGGCAAAGCGGATAGCCCAGGAAGCG
>NZ_CAJODG010000018.1 GCF_905233635.1 Selenomonas sp. AE3005
CCCAATAGGAAAATTAGCAAAAATAATAGCATAAAAAGTCCATAATGAGCATATCTTTGTATACGGGTAAAATTTACCGAGAACTTTTTGACACATACGTTGCCGCCACTACGCTTTTCATATATGTAATATTACATTATAATATTAGTATCTCCTTGTGAGAGGAGGTGAACCTTTTGTATTCCAAGTTATTCTGGAACGCCTTAGTTCCACTGGCAGTGGGAATTCTAGTAGCACTGTTTAACTACTGGCTAAACCACTAAAGGTGTGACAGGCACAAAAAACCCCCGGCTTTGTGCGATTGCCGGGGGTTTTTCTAACCTTTTGTATTCCGTATGCTTATAGTGTAGCACTCTCCATTAGGAAAAGCAAGTTTTTTTGCAATGATTGCCAGTGCATAACAACCAAAGCCACCAGCTAACGGGAACTTCTAAGCGCATATCGGAAATTAGCTTTATTGTTGTGGTGGGGAAGTTGCGTTTAGTTGATTCGCGCTAAATTTATACTGCTCGATGTTCCTCAAATTCATTTTTGGTCATAGCAGGGTGCTCTAGTATGCACTTTTCCAAGCTATCTTTGATGGCCTCTATTTTTCTAGGTGAGAGATAATGTTTGGGAACATAATTTACAATAAGCGAAGCAATGTACTTGGTATCACCAATCATAGGGGAGGATACCAGGGATATCGTCTTAGTGCTTGGGAAACACACATAGCCTTCTATCCAAGCAGAACATCCTGCCATTTTGAAATACCGGGACAGTATGCTGACATTTCTCTTTAACTGTTTGACAGGGTTTCTTATCTTCTTACTGTATTCTCCACCTTTTTGCCCTACTTTTTCCAGCGTCCATTCATTATCGTCCATATCGCCGACAATTGTCCCGTTGTAGTTCTTGCACTCGACCAGAAATACGCCATTTTCGCCAACTATGACGAAGTCGCATTCCATCTTTTCATGTACTCTGACATTTCGATAAATGGAATATCTATCCGGCAACATGTTGGACAGGCTGCTGACAACCATGGTTTCGCCTCTAGTTCCCGAGGCATATATCTCCCGGCGCTGCCAGAAGAATTTTCCCAGTTGGCCGCCAATACCAAACATGAACATATAGATTAACATGTCGGAAAAATTTGGCCTAATGCCGTTGGACATGTCGACAATAAAACTTAGAAAATGGATGAGGCCATAGGCAGACGTCATATAGGAAAAAATACAGAGAAATAGATATATATCCTTCCACGTTATCCCTAAGGGAACTTTAGAGTTATGAATATTGGCCATACATTAACGTTGCTTTAGACGCAACGTCCTCCTTTCTGCGCAAATAATGTCAGTATTGCGTTAAGTAAAAGCCCTTTACTTCACAAAATGAATCAGACTTTCTAGTGAAGGCTTTTTGTCCTCCTGTTTTACGTCGTGACGATAGTAATACGATGCTTCCCTTAATTGAGCATCATGGCGGATTAAGTCTTCCAGGCCGGCCAGGGAGCCGTTATTTACGGGAATTGTCTCTTGGTTTTTGTCCTGTTTGCGCTCAATACGGATGTAGGATACTGGCAGTTCAAAGGTTTTGGCAGAGTCCTGTTCGATGGTCAAGTTTCTGGCAGAAACCTTTTGGACGACAAAATTGCCATACTCAGCTTCGGCAGAGGCGGATTCTGTCAGGTTAAGCTGGTCGCAGGTTTTAGCGGCATCACCATCGCCCAAGGTTTTTAATATGCTCTGCAGGACTTTTCCTGCCTCATTGGCATCCATACTGTTTTCCGCATAGCAAAACAGCAGGGATACCCCCTGATTGTAGGAGTTATCAATAAAGGAGAGTTGGCCACCACTGGTCATACGCCATACGGTCTGATATTCCGTAGGGATTTTCTGGAGCTGATGGCTGTCACCTTCCAGATTTTTATTCAGCGCAGCAATGATGGTATCGGGCTTTTCAAAGCCAGCTAACAGATCTTTTTTATCTGCACCGCAGCCAGTCAGACTGAGGATGAGAAACAAGACCAGAGGCAGAAATAAATATTTTTTCATGGTACGATTCCTTCCTTAACGGTAAAATTCCACGTGAGAGCTCATACAAGTATCGGAGAGGGCAACTCGGAAGGCAACAGCCTTTTCTTTAGTCGTGACACTCGTTTCTTCTTTACCGTCGGCATTGATATAGGTGATTTTGATGAACTGCTCCGGGGTAATTTCTGCTACAATCTGCCCCGGATAGGGGATGGCTGCCCACTGGTGACGTTCGGGCATTTTCAGATTTATTTGCTTTTTATCGTCGTATTCTATATTGAGCTCATCGTAGAAGATGCTATGCCAAAAGTCTGCATCATTGCTTTTTCCATTAGCACTTAAACGGAAGATGCCGTCCTGTTTATCACCAAATGGCTTCAGTACTTCAATGCCCATATCGCCGTTGGCACTGCCCAAGGAAGCTTTATTGGGGAAGATGTTCTTAATGACTACTTTTGAGGCGTAGGTAGCAGGCTTGCAAACGAAAATTTCCAGTTTTTGAGGCATATCCACGGTAGCAAACAACTGACCATCGCCTTTGCCAAGGAACAGGTTTATTTCCGACATTAAAACCATATAAACCGGGGACTCAATGGCTGGCCGGGGCAGATTATCCATACGTTCATGTTGTACCGCGTCCATGGTGGCCATGCCGTAAGGGGCTTTCTGTGGATTATCGTAATCATCAGAGCTGCCGTCAGACAGGAGATGACACAGGAGCAACAACAGTATTATGGCAAGCAGCGCCGTCCGCTTAGGATGCTGTTTCATCTTATTTATCATCTGTTCTTTATCCATAATTCACCTCATAAAAATCGCAAAAGCAAAGGGTGGTAAAAGCTAATATTGTCCGTAGACATGATACGCGGCAAGGTGTACAAACGCCCATTGTAACAGCAGAGCTGCTTCTGTTTTTTACAGCATGCTTTCCATCCTGACTTTCCAGCCGTTGGTGCTGTGGTCATACATTAGAATCTTTCACAGGCAGAAATTAAACCAGCGGTGTCAGGGCATCCCCACAGCACCGCTGGCAACGCAGTATCCCTTTATTTTATATCCTCTTCAGCATCCAGCGAACAAATAGATTTTTTTCCTTGATTGGTATGTGTTTATATTTAGCAGGAACGTCCTTATTCTCTGTTATGCAAAGCACATCCCCATCAATATATACATATCCCCAAGTACTTGCACAAAGGTCTTCATAAAAACCATCTTCCTTGTGTCCTACCCATGCAAATTTACGATAATCCTTTACAGCACCCTTATTATGAAAAAGATCTGATTCGTAGCCTTCACTTGCATAGCCAATTTCAAGGAATTCATCTCCAACCGCAAATTCGGAAGTTGATGATGGTGTCACCACTATCCCTTTAAGTTCATAAGGATCAAAAAGTTCGCTGTTTGGCTGAATATCAATGACTGTTCCTACACCTATTTCATGTACCTTTCCATACACCACATCTGACACCGGTTCAGATTTTATCACCTGCCATCTGCCTATAAATGGTGCTACTTCCGGTTTCACGCCGCTGCTTTCCCCCGCCCAGCAGCTTACAGCAGTGCAAGCCATAGTAACCATACACACCAGCAAAGACAAAAATAACTTCTTCATAACATGCTCCCTTCCGCCGCTGTCGCTGGCGGCACAAACATAATAAAAGCAAAAGTGCGACACCACATCACAGCATATACATCTTGGAAATATGTACCGCCAAAGTCAGTATGTTAGCAATGGCGCTTTTTCTACATCGACCCCAGCTTCCATATATTCTAGGGTCTTAAATAAAATAATTACATAGGGATGAAGAACAAAATCAACCTTCGAATAATCAAAATTGTAATGTCTTATCCTACACGGCTCTAAAACATCAAACTGCTCTTCACTAGCAGCAAAAAGCTCTTCCATGCCAATATTATCCCAATCATCGCGCTTAGCATAAGGCGAAGTACTTTTCACGTAGTACACAAACCATACGGTAGGATTATTTGCACGATTTAGAAATATATATTTTGTGTATTCACCGTTCCAAATAACAGGAACTATATACCTTTTCCAGCTAGTGTTGTTATATTCCACAGGTGAACTTTTGATATTGGCAAAATCAGTATATACATCTAAATCTCCCCGAAGTACGAGGAAGCCATTTTTGGGATCAACTTTACTGAAAAACACATGCACATATTCAGCAGACACATAATTGCTATAACTGCAAAACAACAGTGATAACAACAGGCAAACCATCCCCATCCGCTTTTTCATAACGAACTCCCTTCCGCCGCTGTCGCTGGCGACACAAACATAATAAAAACAAAGGTGCGACACTCCTTCGTTTAAATCAACCTGTTTCCTGAGCTATTCATTTCCTTTCTTCAGCTTTAGCTCTTCCTTTTTCAGTTCCTGCCGGGTACAAAATTCCTCAAGACGGCGATAATAATATGCAAAAAACAGAATCACCATCAACGTACCCAAAAGTCTTAAATCAAGGGAAACGGCATCTACCAAAGCCCCCACAACACCTAAGCTTGCCCACATCACCTTAAATTGCTCTTTTTCAGCGCGCAATTTTATATATTTTTTCTCATCAAACGAACCATCTTTACCATGTTCTCTTACAAGACGGTGTGTCCAAATAGCAATTACAAAAAGAACTAGTACATACGCAGTTATGATAAAGCATGGGTTCTTCAGAAAATTCAGTTCCATTTCCACTTTTCTTCCCCAACAACAGCTGCCTGTCTACGAAGCCCACTCACAAATAAAGCCAAAGTTTTGCACGCCATAGAAGGAATCTCCGGCACACTCCCCGTCAGGTCTTATGTCATTCCATTCACCTTTGGAGGCGTGAGCATTGGGATTTCTAAAGTTATACATCATCAGCACGTGTTCACCGCTTTGCAAATTTTGTTCCCATGCACCGCAGTAGTTATCCGGCTGACCCGGTGCCCAATTTGTATACCTTATTTTTTCATACGGTTGTACCCAATACCATTCCCAGCCTCTGTTGTAGTCGTGCATTCCTCCCAGCCAGTAACAATTCATAATTCCTAGCACGCTCTCCACAAATTGCTGTTCCTCTGCCGATTCAATAGCTGCCAGATTTCCGCCTAAAGCCCAGCAATACTGCTGTGCCTGCACCCAGTCTAACGGTATATCAAATACTTCATAGTGATGACCGTTGAACTCATGGCGTTCGGCACTGACAACATTTGTCATCAGCAAGCACATCATAGCGATAAAAACAGCTGCCAACTTTCTCATAAACAATTCGACTCCTTTCGCCTCGCTTTGCTGTCCACTAGTATAGCATTTTTTTTTTTTTGCACAAGACACTTTAAGAATATTTAGATGGTTTGTGCAACTCAGTTCACATACGAAAAAAAGAGAACATACCTCAACTTTCTTTGGGTATGTTCTCATTTCTGTATCACAGCATATTCGCCATAAAATAATATTCATCTTCGTCAAACCGCAATTTAAGCGTTTCGTCAAAGATTTGTGCAGCCTTCTTCAAGGCTATGATTTTCTTTTCGTCCACCGCTGACTTGTCGTCTTTATAGACCAGCGGACTGCGGGTTACGACGCGTTCCAAAGCACAGCCGCAATGAACCAGCAGGCGCACGCGCAACGGATTGGATAAGTTTAAGTGCAGTTCCTTTTCCAGCTGCCTGTCAAAATCCAGTAATACACTCATGACCTTGGCCGGATTCAGGAAGGTCAGGAATCTTTGCAGGGATTCTTCACACAGGCGCTGTACAACCATGTTGTTTTTGCCCTTGCCAGTCACTGGCGACATAATATGTGTACCACTGCCAGCCACCAATTCCATGAGGATATGCTCCCCTTCCCCGTCAATCAGCTGTTCCAGCGGAATAAACGGTACATTCATGGCCGGTTTCTTCATGCCCACCGCCGCTACGATATGATACTCAGCAGCAATCTCCGTCAGGCGTTCCTCCAGGTGCAGCACGCCCACGGGAATGACCTCGATAATCCGTCCGGCGTGGCGCAGGACGTCCTCTACCAGCGCTTTTATCTTCATGGCGGCGCCGTGTCCCGAAGAGCAGATGGTCACGATGGCGTTCTGTGTATTAAGCGGTTCTTCATGTGTATCAACGGCCTCATACCCTTTGAAACTGCGCAGGGATTCATAGATACTATCCAAATCCATACCGGCGATATCCACCTTGCGCATGGCCTCGAGTATCAACGGCGTTGATACCATATCCAGCGTCCGTACCGGAATTTTTAGCTGCTCCGACAGCGAGGCCCCGATATTGCAGAGCGAGCCCATATCTGCCAGTATGAGTACGCCCTTCTGGCATTCCATACCGCGCAGCATGGCGGCGGTCTGCGCCAGAATATCCTGCGGATTTACCTCCAGGGGCATATCTATGGCAATGATATCCGTATCCGCGGAGCTGAACAGCCGCTTGGCTACCTCCACCATGGAGCTGGCGGTATTCCTGCCGTGGGTGGCCACCAAAATGATGATTTTTTCTTCGAGTTCATCATCATTGGCCGACTCAATCAGCAGGGCGATGTATTCGATTTCTGCCTGCGGCACGACAATATTATAATGTTCCTCAATCAGGCCGCCGATTTCCTCAGCCACGCGCATATACTCAGAATCCTGTGGCAGTGCGCCTTCAATCTCTGTATAGGGAATGGACTCCTTGGACTTAACACGTTTCAGGAACGCGGACAAATGCAGGCTGAACGCATAAAGGAATCTGTCACGGTAACTCCGGTTCATGCGCTTTTGCACATACAGAGAAACCTGCTCCGAGAAATCCACCAGCGTTTCGTCCACTATCTTTAACAGCCGTTCCCGGGTGGTCATGTTGACGGAATGTTTCTTATTATATAGGTCTTTAACGTAGACGTTAACATCCGTAGCCACAATCTGTTTGATGAGTTCATCGCTGATACCCTCACCTTTGAGCAGGGCCACCTTATTTTCCACTACCTGATAAAGATTAAAACCTTCCTTGCTGCCTTCGTCTGCCAGCTTGAACTTGCCGCCCGGCGGTGATACCAAAAGTGGTTCACTGACGTACTGCGTCAGTTCGGCCAGAGCCTGCCGGTTGGCCGACAGGGTAAGCAGGCCGTCCCGGACACTGGCCGGCAGCATGCGGAAATCAGCCTCGATAAAGCTCGGATTGTCGATACCATTCAAAAAGGCCTGCGCACACAGCAGCTTGATATTGGATTTCAGCTGTCCGACATTGCCGGTACCGATACTGCCAATCAGGGCTTTTACCGCCTCCACACTGATACGGATTGGCTTTTTGACACGCTGGGCCTCTTCCATAAACAATAATTTCAGGATATCCAGCTTTTCTTCCAGCGTCCGTTCCGCCAGCGGCTTAATCGTGATGATATTGGGAATACGGCGCACAAAGGTTTTGGTCAGCGCAGAATTAGGGTCTTCGGTGGTCGCGCCGATAATCAGCACCTTCGCCCGGCGGCTGCGCGTGGTCTCCCCCAGACGGTTGAACGTGCCCGTATCCATGAAATAGAAAATCATTTCCTGCCCTTCCGGGGGCAGGCGGTGAATTTCATCAAGGAACAGCACACCGCCGTCAGCCGCCTCCACCAGGCCGGCCTTAGCCGTATCCGCCCCGGTAAAAGCGCCCTTGATATGCCCGAACACATGGGAGATGAGGAGCTGCGGATTGTTATAGTAATCAGCGCAGTTAAAGGTGATAAACGGAGCCTCTTCCCCAAATTTCTTCATGGCCTTGCCATAAGCAAACATCATATGGGCAAACAAGGTCTTGCCGACACCGGTCTGTCCCACAATCAGGGTATGCAGGCCATCAGGCGGATAGAGGATAGCTGCCTTCCCCTGTTCCACCTGCCGTTTAAGACTCTTATCCGCACCGATGAGCCGGGCAAAGGGATTTTCATCCTGACCGCCAGCCCCGAACAGGTGCCGGCATTCTTCTATATCCCTGAACTGATACGGTCCCTGGTCCAAATCCACATTCAGCAGAGCGGCCAGCGTTTCCCTGTCAAAATAACGGACAGGCCGGCCGGTAAACTTGACGATTTTATCCTGCCGGTGCAGTTCATTTAATTCCTTGGATACGTTATTGCGCAAAATATCCAGCTTATCTGCTATTTCCTGCGCGTCCAGGCCAATCTGACCTGTCAGTTTATCCGCCGGCAGCTGTGCCGACTGTTCTTTTATATAGGTATAAATTCGTTCACTGCGTTTCACTGTATCACTCCTATCGATACTCTTCCTAGATAATATAACAGTGTATTAAAAATAGCAACCACAACTGAATAAATTTATGTCACCCATGGCAAATAGGTACTTAAGTCCCTATGAATACTTGCACCAATTCCTGCTAATTGTTATAATTGTATATAGTTTACGGAAAGTTTTATCTGATAAAGGAGTAGCCTATGGCAAACGTCTCCGCTGTCATTCCCAAAGAATTCACTCCTACCGTATACGCAGCACTAGAAACACAAGACAACGTAATCTTTTTCCAATGGGATTTGACAGCTGATACATTCAAGCTCCGCAAGAATACCTGCAGGCACCGCTATGACCTGCCTGCCCGTTTTACCCGTGCCTCGACACGACTTGCCCTCGACGGTATAGTCCATCCCGACGATGCCAGCATGCTTGAATACTATTTTCACAGTATTTTTCATAATCATTCCGCAGAACGGCGACATCAGCTGTCTGCCAGATTGCGTCTGCGCGGCCGCCAGCGGCCGCAATGGTTATGGTCAGAAATACGCTTAATTACATATTATAATGATAAGCATATCCCGGTAGTTGCTTTTGGCAACATCCGCAATATACAGGCCGAACGGCTATGGCAGGAGCGGACAAACCGCCGGGCCAGTATCGATGAACTCACGGGCCTGCTCTGTAAGGGAACAGCCCAAAAGCAAATCTGTACAGCCCTGCGCCAGCTGAGTCCGGAAAAAGACTCTGCCACCCTGCTCATTGTCGACGCCGACTATTTTAAGTCCATCAATGACACCTTCGGCCACCTCTTTGGTGACGCGGTCCTTAGGGAAATGGGCCGGGCCATCAGAAGTAATTTCCGGCAAACCGATATCAAGGGACGTATCGGCGGCGATGAATTCATCGTCATGCTGCCAGGAATGGACAGCCCGGAAGTTACAGCCAGACACTGTGCCAGCTTGTGCCGCTGTCTGTCGCGGGTGTTCAATGCCGGCAACAAAACTCATGCTTTTTCCATAAGTGTGGGGGCTGCGCAGTTTCCACAGCATGGTCATAACTACCGGGAGTTATTCAATCATGCTGACCAAGCCCTGTACGAGGCCAAGCGCCGTGGCAAAGGCCAGTATGTACTGTACGACCATGATATGCCGATAAGTTCCGAGCTTATCGGCCGGCAGGACGACACTGCCGTGGCCGTTTCACCAGTTCCGGCAATCCGCGATACGGAACAGTCAGAAACCATTGCGGAATTGCAGGCGCGTATCCGGGAAATGGAAAGCACCATCAGTTGTATGGAAAAACTGCTAAATACACTTTTGGTCAAACAGTAAAAAAAAATGACACCAAACAGGATTTTGGGGATATTACCTGTTTGGTGTCTTTATCTATTTACGCGAACATAGGGAAGCCCGCTTGGTATTACTGAAAGGGGATTGGGGAACTAGCAGTAATACCTGTTGAACACTACACGATTATTATATGTCATAATAACAGCTCCGCAACTGTAAATTTATCCAATAATTGCCCCTCGCAGTTATAAAAAAATACAATCGCCGTACATATACGCAAATTATAACGAGGCAAGAAAATGTCCCCCACCTCAGCAGGTGGGGGCACGAATACCAAAACAGGCGGCGAGCATATCTCCCGCCTCGTTGCGAAGCGAAGCTGCCTATGGCAAAACTGGAACAACGGCGTTATAACGCCAAGCGACGGGGCATTTGCCAGCCTCGTTACAGGGAATGACGCACAATCCGCAAAGCCAGGCAGGCCACATAATACCTGCCCCGAATTTCAGAATGCGACAGATTGACGCCCATGACCGTTTCAATCTTCCGCAGGCGGTTGCGCAGGGTGTTGGCATGGATAAACAGGCGTTCCGCTGCCTGTGGCAGGGATTCATTCTCCTGAAAGTATATCTCCAGAGTGTGCATATAATCCGTATGATTATCACCATCGTATTTAATCAGCGTCCCTAAGGTTTCCTGCACATAATCATCCAATTCCTCAATGCGGATATGGGACAGCAGTTTCAAAACACCGAGATTCTCATAACAGGTGATACCGTTTTCCGGCTGCCGAAAACGCCCCAGGCTCAGCGCCTGCCGTGCCTCCTGAAAGCTGCGGCAGATTTCCGTCACGCTGTAATGCAGCCGGCCAATGCCCACGGAAAATGGCGGTATGTTCGGAAAGTCCTGTTTGACTTTGGCCACAGCGTCCGCCATGATTTGTGCCAGTTCACTCTGGCTGCGCGGCGGCGTACGGTTTTCCTCAAAGAGCACCACCAACTGCATACGCAGCAGCATCAAAATCGGCTGCACAAACCGTGCCGACAGCACGCGCATCCACTCATTGTCCAGCTCAGCCAGCAGCTGGTCATTTTTATCTCCGGGCAGTGGCTTGTCAAATTCGACCACGACCACATGGTGCGGCTTATCAAAATTCATCTTCCAAAGACGCCCCATGCGGATAACTTCTTCTGCCGAGCTAAAGTTGTTATACAACACATCATACAAAAACGGATCCCGGTGCTGCCGCTGGGTTTCCCGTATCTCCAGTTCATGCCACAGCAAAAAAGTCATGTGCCGGGAAAGTTCTTCCAGCACAGCCAGGCCATCGGCTTTAAGCTGCTCTGCCGGACAGTCAGCTATCAGCCAGCCCAGCACCCGGTCATCCTGCTCCAGTTCCCGTATCGTCAATTGCGCAAAAACCGCCATGTCATGACGGATAAACGCCTGCCGGCGGTTGCGCAGCAAAGAGAGCTGCGCTGGCGGAAAAGCAGCCGTCTGGCAGCGCAGCTCTCCCCGGTCATCTAATAACAAAAACTCTATATCTGTAAGCTGCCGGGCCAGAGTTATCTTCCCCTCAGGAGTATGCTCCTGCCATAAAGCCGCAGCTTTACTTTCTTTCCTCATTTTTATTTTCTTCCCCTCGCCAAAAACATATTGGCTCTTTCCCCTTAATAAACTTCAATGCCGGCTGTGTGTACTGCTCGACCATATTATCGCGGCGAATTTCCGCGTCGCAGTCAATCTGACACACGCCCAAAGCCTCGACAGGACATGCTTCGACACACAAGGGCATTTTTCCTGCCTGCAGCCGTTCCCAGCAGAAATCACATTTATCAACTTTCCCCGTCCGCGGCAGGATAACTGGCGCATGAAACGGACAAGCCCCCACACACCGGCCGCAGCCGATACATTTAACACTGTTATGCAGTACTATCCCGTCACGGCGTTTTTCATAACAGCCTACAGGACAAACCCGCATACATTCCGGGGAAACGCAATGATTACAGGCCATGGTCAAAAATCCCTGTTCCCGGCTTTTTTCCGACAGCAGGCGTACACGCCGGTACCCATGCAGGGTGTCCGGGTGCTTGTGCTGGCATGCTAGTTCGCAGGCCCGGCAGCCTACACAACGTGATAAATCAACCGAAAAACCTAATTGACGTAGTTTCACTGCCCTTCCCTCCCTTATAATTATGCTATACTATATATAGTATGATACCACAAAAATACCAGAAAGGTGGCTAAATATGTGGCCCAACGCACAATTGATTTAATCCGCTGCCTCTGCAGCTACCCCGGCACGGACTGCCAGCAATGTGCAGAGCACTGTCCGCAGCAGGCAGTCAGCCAGCGGCAAATCGACGCTGCCAAATGCGACAACTGCGGACTTTGCACCGCCCATTGTCCCGTGGGTGCTATCTTGAGCGATACGGACTATGACAGCGGTCTCAACAGTGTTCGCAGCCTCACGCCACCTGTTCTGATGTGTCAAAAAGCCAGCCAGCAGGGCTTTCCCTGTCTGGGCTTTTTAAACCGCCGTATACTTTGGGCACTGGCAGGTTTGCAGCCGCTGGCCATCGACACCTCCCGCTGCCAGGAATGCAAACCTGCCGTGGCCCGGTGGCTGGCAGCGGAAATCGCCGCCTGTAATGAGGCCCTGCAAGCAGCCGGCCGGCCCCTGCTAAAACTGGTAAAGGTCAGGCCGGCACCTGCCATGCCGCCGGTGGCGGTAGGACGGCGCTCATTTTTCCGGTCGCTGTTTAAGGCCGCCTCCCATGAGGCCCAGAAAATGGCACAGGCCCAAAAGCAATACCAGTACGCCTTCGACCCTGTGGTCTGGCTGGAAAAGCAGCATGTTACCCCCTGCAGCCTGTTCCCCGGACTAGAAATCAGCAGCACCTGCAGCCACTGCGGTCTCTGTATTAACATGTGTCCGGAAAAGGCTCTGCAGTTTAACAGCGGCCAACTTATTTTCACCGCGCAAAAATGCAGCGGCTGCGGCCTTTGCGTCAACAGCTGCCCTGCCCATGCCCTGCAGCTGCTGCCGGAGTACGCCGGCCAGCAGAAAATTCACTGACAAAGGAGTTAGCAGTATGTTTCACCAAGATAATTACCAGGTGACCCGTCATATCTGCCCCCGTAACTGCTATGACAGCTGCCCCATGCTGGCCTACACCACAGGTGGCAGAATCGAAAAAATCACCGGCGACAACAGCGTGCCTGGCGCCTCCAGTCATCTCTGCGCCAAAGGAGAACAAATCCTCGCCCAGGTCTACCACCCCAAACGCATTCTCTATCCCATGCGGCAAAAAAAACGCGGTTCCGGACGCTGGCATAGGATTTCCTGGACTGAGGCCTTTGACCTCATCGCCCAGAAAATCATCAGCCTCAAAGAACGCTACGGCTCCACGCTGCCCCTTTGTCTAAACAAGTATTCCGGTAATTTCGGCCTGCTCCACTATGCCCCGGAGGGACTGTTCAATTCCCTGGGGCCCACCACACAGGTCTGCGGCACCCCCTGCTTTTCCTCGGGAATTGACGCCCAGCGGCTGGACTTTGGCGGCAACAAGACCATGCCCATAGAGCAGCTCCGGTACGCCAGGCTCATCATCCTGTGGGGTGTTAATCCTGCCTGGACCTCCATACATACCATGACTGCCATTTATAACGCCAAACAGCAGGGGGCCAAAGTCATTGTCATCGACCCGGTATACACGGAAACAGCCCACAAGGCCGACTACTACATCCAGCTGCGCCCCGGCAGTGATACAGCCCTGGCCATTTTACTGCTGCAAATACTTGATAAGCGGCAGGCACTCCATGTCGATGAACAGCACGTCCTTGGCGCTCAGCCCCTGCTGATGTCTATACGTAAAGCCAGACAGGCGGAATTATTGGCCGCCGTTGACCAGCCGCTCGCCACTGTGGAATTTTTAGCCGGTCTTATCGCCGACAGCCAGCCCATGCACATTTGGTGTGGCTTTGGCCTCCAGCGCCATATTCACGGCGGCCTCACCATCCGGCTGATTGATGTCCTGTCCCTGCTCACCGGCAACATCGGCCTTCCCGGCGGCGGTGTCAACTTTGCCGATACCGGCATGTGGGATTTCCCCCAGCCTATCATTGGCAGGCGCCCGGATACCCGTTTCATCAACATCAACAACTTTGCCCATGAACTGCAGCAACTGACCGACCCGCCAGTAAAATTTCTCTGGGTTGCCTGCCGTGACCCATTGCGGCAGGACATGGCCCTGCGCGATTTACGGGCTGCCTGGCAGGATTTGGAACTCGTGGTTACAGCCGATAAGTTCATGACCAAAACTGCGCAAATGTCCGATATATTCCTGCCCGTTACGACGGAATTTGAGTCACTTGATGTATTCGGCGGTTATTTCCGCCATTTTCTGGGTATCAACGAACCGGCCATCCCCCCACGCGGTGACGCCCTCAGTGACCTGGAAATTGCCCGCCGCCTCGCGGTGCGGCTGAATGACCTGGCCCCCGGCACCAGCAATTTCCCCGTCCATAAAAATGAATCTGAACTGCTGGACGAAGAACTGCCGCCGGAACTCTGCCAACAGATGGGCCTGCACAGCTGGCATGATTTATATCAAAAGCCTGCCCTGTTCCCCCATGCTGAGATTCCCTGGCAGGACCACAGCTTTGCCCATACCGATGGTAAATTCCACTGCTGCGAGCTGCCCGCTGACCTGCGGCCGCTCCTGCCCTCCAGCGCCTTTCCTTTTCATCTTATAACTCCGCATGTGCAGAGTTATATCAACGGCCAGAATCATACCAAGCTGGAAAGCGCCTCTATATATCCTGTGGTTTATATTCATCCGCAACCGGCCCGGGAGCGTGGCCTGACCAACAATCATCCGGCGATTATGGAAAACGAATATGGCAGCCTGACCGTGACCATAAAGTTCTGTTCCGACCTGGCCTCAGACATCCTTCTCAGCGCTCAGGGTACCAGCCGGCATGGCGGCTTAAATGTCCTGAACCCCGGCCGCCCCACAGATTTAGGCAGCCTCAGCACCGGCGCCCCCGGCGTAGCTATCTATGATGTATTTGTAAATATCCGGACCTTAAGCTGACACCAGCACCAAAAGGCAGCCGGAAGGTGATATCTATCTGCCACTTGGACGGCTGCGCCGTCAACCGCTGCAGAAAGTCCTCACCTTCCGGCTTTTGAATCTGCCTTATTAACTTGCAATAGAAAACTTTAATCTATTAGCACAACCCCTGCTCCATAAAGCCGCGAATGGTCTTTATCACGCCATGCTCGGCATTGCTTGGTGCCACAAACCGTGCCGCCTCTTTTACCGGCGGAAAAGCATTTTCCATAGCATAGCTGTAATAGGCCGCGCCCATCATTTCTATGTCGTTCATATAGTCGCCAAACACCGCACATTCTTCCGGTTTCAGTCCCAGCCGTTTCTGCAAAGCCTTGACAGCCGAGCCCTTGGTCGCGCCCTTATTGGTCACGTCCACCCAGTAGGCACTGGCCAGCACCACCTGCATGGAATCATAGTACGGTGCAAACAGCGGATAGATTTTTTCTGCCGCGTCCCCATCGGGGGTAAAAAAGGAAATCTTGATGGGCTCCTCGGGAATATCCTCAAAGCTGTCCACCACTTCCACCAGCCGGAAATATTTTTTCAGCTCAGCCATCTGGTCCTGCGGCTGCTTATCACGCAGCAGATACACCGTCTCCTTGCCGCAGAGGACATTATAAATACCATCATGGTCATTCATACTGTTAAAGATTTCCGCCGCCAGCTTATGCTCGATAACGTCAGAAAACAGTTCCTGCCCATGCTGGCGCACGATGGTGCCATTATCGCTGACAAAGATAAATCTGTCCTCATACTTCTTAAAACTTTTCAACAACGAAAAATACTGCCGTCCACTGGCCGGGGCAAACTGCACACCACGTTCATGCAGTTCTTCCATTACTGCGTCAAATTCCTCCGGCAGCTGGCCGTTTTCATCCAGCAAAGTGCCATCCATATCGGACAAAATCAACTTTATCATGCAAATCTCCTTATCTCGTACTCATAAACAATACCAAGTATAACAAATCCCTGTATACATGTCGATAGTATACAGGGATTTTTGTCTTAAATAATATTGTTAATGGTCCAGGCCAGCAGATGGTCCTCTACCGCACAGCCGACATGGTCGGCAATTTTTTTCGTATCGGCATGGGCACCGGCCGCAGCTACACCCACATCCGCGGCGACCAGCATTTCATTGTCATTGAGGTAGTCACCGCAGGCAATAATTTTTATGCCGGGCAGCTGCTGGCGGATAGCGGCCACCATGGCCCCTTTGGACACACCACGGGCCACAAACTCATAGTAATTATCCTCGGAATAAAACCCGTTGCCCAGGGCAGCTACGCCCATTTCTGCCGCTAATGCCACATATTTTTCCAAATGTGCATGCTGGTCACAGGCAAAGAATTTAAGCCAGGGCGTTTTGCCGGTATCAGTCAGTTCCGCCAGTTCCGTATGGGCATAGCGGTAATATTCATGTGGCAGCCGGGGGTCATCATTGGCCGCCGGCGTAATGATATGGCAGTTATCCGCCGTATAGACCTCCAGACAGGCCTCCGGGAACTCCTGCAGGCACCGCCGGGCAAAGGCCGGCCACCGCTGCTGCTCATCACCGGCGGTCAGCGGCATGGTTTTCAGCACCTGGCTTTTTTCCCAGTCATACAGCATTGCGCCGTTAAAAAACACCGAGGGCGCATTGATGGGCAGGTCTTTCACATAGCCTGCTGACGCCTCCGGGGTACGGCCCGTGGCTATGGCAAAACGTCCGCCCTCTTCCACAAACGCCTCTATCGCCTGTCTGTTCTCCTGGGAAATTACACCGCCCCGGGGAATAAGCGTCCCATCTAAATCCGAAATAATCATTTTTCCTGTATATTTTCCCATAATGACACTCCCAACTAAAATAATACTTACAGCCGTATGCCCTCTGTTATTTCCTGCATAAAAGCCTTGGGGGTTGTATGCAGGTACTTCTTAAAGGCCTGCGTAAAGTTTTTGTAATCGCCAAAGCCCGTCTGTTCAGCTACCTCATAGACGCGCCAGGTACCGGCCTGCAGCATTTCCACCGCCTGCTGCAGGCGGTACTGCACCAACAGGCCGCCGAAAGTCTGGCCCGTTTCCTCTTTGAGCTTGCGCGACAGATAGCTTGCCGAAACGCCCAGTTCCGCCGCAATAGCCTCACCGCTGAGCCGTCCCTGATAGCCGCCTTCAATGCGTTTGAGCACCTGCTGTACATAGGGATTGCCCGTATGATAAGCCGCGCGCAGACCTTCATTCCAGGACAGTTCCTCCTGCCCGGCCTGGTCCCTGCCAGCGCTGATTTTGGCCAGTGTCTTGGCCAGGTCAGCCTCATTGACCGGTTTTAAGAGGTAATCGCTGACGCCGAGTTTTAGTGCCTGCTGTGCATAGGAAAAATCTGCATAGCTGGTCAGATAGACGATTTTGGCAGGATTTTCTGCAGTTTTTAGCGCCTCCGTCATGGCAATGCCATCCATCACCGGCATTTTTATATCCGTCAGCACCACGTCCGGCCGGGTGGCAGCAATGACTTGCAGGGCCTCTTTGCCGTTGGCGGCCTCCCCTACGACCTTAGCCCCCAGTTTCAGCCAGTCAATGGTACAGACCAGGCCGCGGCGGATTATTTCTTCATCTTCAACGATAACCAAATTAAGCATGTTCCTGCTCCTTCCTGGCCAAAGGCAGACACAGACGAATCTCCGTGCCGCCGTCCGGCGGACAATCAATGGTCAGTCCGTATTCCGTACCGTAAATCAGCTGCAGGCGCCGCTGAACATTGAATAAGCCCCGGTGCCCCGTGTTGTTTTCACTGCCGGCCAGCAGTTTCTGCAATTCCGCCAGCTGTGCCGTGGCTATGCCCTGTCCGGCGTCCTTTACCAGTACCAGCAGCCGGTTATCCCTGACCTTTATCCGGAAAACAATCCGCAGCTGCCCCTCGGCATCTTCCCCGTATTTAATGGCATTTTCCAAAAGCGGCTGAAACAACAGCTTGGGTATTAAAGCCGAACGTGCCAGCGTGTCAATATCAGAGGCAAATTCCAGCCTGTTGCCAAAGCGGTACTGCTGAATCTTCATATAGCTTTCCAGATATTTAATATCTTCCTGCAGTTCGACCTGCCGGCCGCCGCTGGCTATACTGTAACGCAGCAGCGCCGACAGGGCCATAATCATTTCCGTAGCCGCACTCGGGTCAAGGCGCACCATGAATTTTATATTTTCCAGCGTATTAAACAGAAAATGCGGATTAAACTGCGACTCCAGTTCCCGCAGTTCGGCAATGACGGTCAGGTTGTCCACGGCCTGTGCCGTCAGCTTGCTTTCCCGGGCAATACTGCGCAAAATCAGCGGCACCATGAGCAGCACAGCCAAAAGGATAGCCCCGGCGCCAATCGCATAGCGTATCAGCAGGTCGGACACGTCCGTAACGGCCTGCAGGTAATACGTCTCCCCGCCAAAAGCCAGTGTCTGTCCGGTAATATAGTATACCCGCTGTCCCGCGGAAACCAGACCATTCTGCCCGTAAGCAAAGGGGCGGCGGACTTTGCGGTAACCCACAACATCACCAGCGGCTTTCACCAGTCTGGCATTATCAAGGCTGTCGGCCAGAATAATCCCCGTGCGTCCGTCACCAGCCAGCTGCTGCAAGTAAGCCGGCGGCAAAACATAAATGAGGAATCCTGCCACCTGCCCCTTAACACAGACCGCCTGCCCACATAGCAATGCCTGCCCGTACTCACCAGGCAAAAACTCCTGCTGCACAGTCTGCGGCTGGGCGTACAGCCGCGACCACAAGCCCCAGCTATGGTCAACAGGCAGTAAGTCAGCCGGCAATGTATCCCGGCTGCCCAGGACAACCTTCCCGGCCGTATCCACCAGAAAAAAATCCACACCCCGCTGGCTGGTATCATGATGGAGCCGCCCAAAGGCCGCCGCCCGCATACCCATATCATGTTCCCAGACCGCAAAGTCCGGTACATTGCCCAAAAACTCTGCCTCCACCGCAGCCCGTTTGGCAAAATCATTGCTGATACCTGTCAGCACATCAGCCGCCAGTTCCCGGCTTTCATGGTTTACGCCCGTGACGGCATAACGCCAGCTGGCCAGCATGAGCAGTGCCCCCAGTAAAGCCATTATCAGCACAGGCACCAACGCATACCAGGCCAGCGCCCGCTGCAGACGGGACTCAAAATAACGGTGCATGAGGGAGGCTCCTTTCGTTTACATTATAAGTTACTACTACATTATAGCTAAAAAACACTGGCATTTTCAAGATAATACATGCCGGGGGAGGGGCGTGGGGCAGCTGCTTTCCGCTTGTCCTTGCTGCTAAAATGTTTTTTTGTCCTCATGTAGATGGAAAAATCAAAACTCGCTATCGCTCAAACAGTAGATTTTTGACGATAATATTATGGTAGACAAAAAAGCATTTCTTAACGCTGCAGGGCTGACGCTCCACTGCCAACAGCCCCCGTACCGCCCCCAAGATACTTTTCAGCTAATACCGCCACCTATCTTCGCTTTTGGGTTGTGCCGGATGACTTGCCATAAGCGCAGCGTTTGACCTTGAACGTCAAGAAATTATTTTTGCCATACATAAAACTATCGGGAAAAAGCCGTTGTTTGAACGGCAGCAAGCCATTCGGCTTCCTTGACGAGCTGCCGCCAGAGTTTCTTCACAGCCGGACGGGAAAACTGTTCACAGCGAAGCGTTTGACCGCTGGCGTTAAGAAACAAATTTTTTCCCATCATAAAAAATAGCACGAAAAGCCAACTGTTTGAGCAACGCGAGTTTTGGCTTTTCGTGCTATATAAAGGGAAAAAATTTGTTTTAGCCAGCGGTCAAAGCGAAGTCGTGGACAGTTTTCCCGTCCGGCTGTGTCTCGCTTTCTTACTGCACGCTGGTGAAGATATCTTTGAACTTATCCAGCCATGCTTTCTTGTTCTTATTCACAACTTCTTCGTTATCCAAAATGGAGTTAATCTCCGTCTTGGGCAGCAGGCCTACCGGTGCTGCTACGTCATCGCGGACACTGCGGCGATGGAGTTTCTGCGTAATGAGCGTCTGTGCTTCCTTACTGGTGATGAAGTCAATGAACTTCTTGGCATTTTCCATGTGCTTGGCATTCTTGATGATATAAATGCCGTCCGGCTTGGAAATTACGCCTTCCTTCATGTAAACCAGCTTAACCGGCGCACCATCGGCAACGTATTTAGCGCCGCCTTCTTCAAAAGTCAGGCCCACGGCATATTCACCATCAGCTACGCCTTTATATACAGCGGAGGAACCAGACAGCAGTTTGCCATCGAGATTCTTGGCCAGTTTCGTCACATAATCCCAGCCCTTGTCCGGGTCACCTTTACCCATTGCATAGAGCATATTGATAAGGTGTTCATAGGAAGAAGAAGATTTTGACGGGTCAGCAAAAGCGATACGCCCTTTGAGTGCCGGATTCAGCAGGTCCTCATAACCTTCAACCTTCACATCACCAATCAGATTGGTGTTAATCATGATAACACTGGGAATATCCGTGAAACGCGTGATAGAACCTTCGACATTCTTGAAATCCTTCTGCACATGGTCCTCATTAACGGAACGATACTCCTCAAAGAGGGCTGCCTTCGGTTTCATGGTCCCCAGCGAACCGCCCCAGAAGATATCGGCCAAAGGATTTGCTTTTTCCGATTCCACACGTTTCAAAAGCTCACCAGTACCGGCAGCCACAACTTCCACTTTGATGCCGCTTTGTTTTTCAAACTCCTCCACCAACGGATTGATAAAAGCCAGCGGATGTGGGCAGTAAATGACGACTTTGTTTTCATCACTGCCTGCAGATTTGTCTGCCTGCTTGGTGTCCCCACCACCGCAACCGGCAAAACACGTGGTGAGCATTACCGCACCTAAAAGTCCGGCAATAATTTTTTTCAGCTTCATAACGAAACCTCCCTTTGATAAAATATGACGTCATACCATCTATAACGTAACATCCCGGCGGCCGGAAACCTTGAAGAAGATAACCATAGCCGTGATGGTCGTTAACGTAAGGATAGTGGACAGCGCTGCCGCTGTACCATAACTGGCGCGGATAACCTCCGTATAAATAGCAACGGACATGGTTTTCGTCGCCCCCGTAAAGAGAATTACCGAAGAACTCAGCTCATTGATAGCCGTAATCCACGAGATAATAGCACCACTCATTACCCCGGGCAGCATCATCACCGCCGTGACCTTGAAGAAGGTCTTGACCGGCGACGCTCCGAGGCTTATCGACGCCTCCTCGAGGCTCGGACTCAGCTGGTAAAGTATCGCGGAACTTGACCGCAGGGTGTACGGCAGGCGGCGGATAACCAGCGAAATGATGATGATAATCGCCGTACCGGACAGCAGCATGGGGTCCTCATTGAACGCCAGCAGGAGCGTAATACCAAGTACCGAACCGGGAATGATATACGGGAACATGGTCAGCGTATCAATAATATCCGTCAGCCAGCTCTTTTTCCGGGTGGTCAGGTAAGCTACCGTCATGCCCAGGAACACAATCATGGCCATCGCAGCGGTACTGTAAACATAAGTATTGGTAATGGCCGTCCCCAAGGATTCAAAAATCGTGCGGTAGCTGTCCAGCGAATAACCGTCGACGAAAATAGAACCATTGGTTTTGAGGAACGACGTGTAAATAACCACCAGCTGGGGAATCATTGACAGGGCCACCAGCAGGTAAATGCAGACATGCATGATGACATTTTTAATCCCCGTCATCTGTCCCACCGGCAGTGGCCGCAGGGAACTCATGGTAAAGGATTTTTTATTGACAACATACTTCTGCAGCATGAAGATGGTTGAAGTAATCAGCACCATAATCGCGGCCATAGCGGCGGCAAAATTGGCCTGGTCGCCTACTTCATTGATGAATTCCGAGTAAATCATGACCGGCATGACGTTGAAACCTTCACCAATCAGCATTGGTGTACCGAAGTCGGCCATGGCATTCATGAACACCATGAGCGCCCCGGCCAAAATGGTCGGCGTAATCAGCGGCAGCATGATGGTGACAACCTTCTTTATCCCACTGCAGCCCAGACTTTCCGCCGCCTCAATCAGCGCCGAATCGATATTTTTCATCGCCCCGGCCACATAGAGATAAATAAACGGATAGAGTTTCAATGTCAGCACCAGAAGTATCCCGGCAAAGCCATAAATGGACGGGAAATCAATCCCCATGCCGGCCAGCCACTGTGTCAGTATACCACTGCGGCCGCCAATCAAAATCCAGGAATACGCACCGATAAACGGCGGCGAAAGCAGGGAGATGATAATACAAATCTCCACTACGCTTTTTCCGCGGACTTTAAAGAGCGTCATAAAGTAGGCCAGAGCCGTACCGATAATCACAGCCAGCACCGTCACACAGGTAGTGACACTGAAACTGTTAATCATCGACTGATAATAGTATTTCCGGTCAAAGAAGTGGGTGAAGTTCTCCATGGTGAATTCCCCGGTCAGCGCGTCCTGGAACGCGCTGAAGAACAAGGAAAACAGCGGATACATCAGGAACAGGCCGAAAACCACAATGGAGAGCAGGGTTATCCACGCCCAAAAGTCCCATTGGAATTTCTTATTCATTTTCCACCACACCTTCCATCAGGCTCTTGCTGCCATCTGCCCGGAACACGTTTATCTTGGCGGCATTGGGTTTCAGATAAACCGTATCGCCAATTTCCAGAACCTTTTCCGCATGTCCCAAATCCTGACTGAACTCGATAGCCGGCTGGTCGGACACCAGCATGTCCTCCGGGAACTCCAGCCCGTAAGTGACATACTTGCCCAGGAACACCTTGGTCTTGATGGTGCATTTCACGCCCTGGCCTTCACCACAGATGGAAAATTCCTCCGGACGCACGGCAATGGTCACATCATCACCGATTTTACCTTCCTCACTGAGCGTCTGCATAGGCAGCACGAAACCATCGGCAAAGACCACGGCCTTGCTGCCGCCAGCTTCTCCGATACGGCCTTTAAAGAGATTGGAGTGGCCGATAAACGTGGCAACAAACACATTATACGGACGGGTGTAAATAGTATGCGGCGATGCCGTCTGCTGAATCACACCTTTTTTCATGACCGCAATGCGGTCGGAGATGGCCAGCGCCTCCTCCTGGTCATGGGTAACATACACCGTCGTAATGCCTACCTGTTTCTGTACCTCCCGGATAGCCGAACGCATTTCCACACGCAGTTTGGCGTCGAGATTGGACAGCGGTTCATCCATCAGCAATACGCTCGGATGAATGACAATGGCGCGGGCCAGGGCCACACGCTGCTGCTGGCCGCCGGATAATCTTTCGGGGAGTCTGTCCTGATACTCCGTAATCTGCACCACATCGAGAATCTTATCGACTTTCGCCTTCATCTCGTCCTTCGGCATATTACGGAGTTTCAAGCCGTATTCCACATTTTCACGCACCGTCAGATGGGGGAAAATCGCATAGCTCTGAAAAACCATGCCGATGTTGCGCTTATGCGCCGGGATATCGTTAATAACCTGGTCATCAAAGCGAATCTGACCGCCTTCAATGCTGTTGAAGCCGGCAATCATGCGCAAAAGTGTCGTCTTGCCGCAGCCCGATGGCCCCAGCAGGGTAAAAAACTCTCCATTTCTAATATTCTCGGTCAGCTGGGGGATAATCGTCAGGTCCCCATAACGCTTAACCACCTTATCCGCCGTAATGGCAACACTCATTGCCCTCTCCTCCATTCGCATTATCTATTATTTCTTAGTCTATAATTATTGTAAAGCTCACAAAGATAATAAACAATCCAAAATACAGGATAAATGTCAGCAAAAATGAACCTGCATTGACCGGTCAACTTGTCATTTCCTGCGTAATATTGTATGATAACTATGTATTATCTAATATAATATTACAATAAATTTAGATAATACATAATTTCTTGTCCAGTACACAAAAGCTGACGCCCGACTGTAAAGCTGTCAGTTTTTTGACTGGTCAAATTTATTTGGAGGTTTTACTTATGTTAGGTCTTATCATTGCCATCATCGTGGTGGCATGGGTAGCCCGTTTTGTGCTGAAAAAATATCCGGCACAGCCGATTTTGTTTACGGCCGGTATCGTGATGATGATACTGACCATTGCCTGCGGACTGGGCGAAATTCTGCCGGCCAAGCAGACGACCGGTTCGCCGTGGCTGGATATCATTCAGTCCATCAGTCTGGCCTTTAGCAGCCGCGCTGCCAAGCTCGGCATGATTATCATGCTGATTGGCGGTTTTTCCAAGTACATGGACTGCATTGGCGCCAGCACCGCCCTGGTCAGACTGGCCATCAAGCCCCTGCAGAAACTCGGCCACCCTTATGTAGTATTGGCCCTGACGTCAATTCTGGGCAATTTCCTGGCTATGTTCATCAGCTCTGCCTCAGGCTTTGGCCTGCTGCTCATGGTGACCATGTACCCCGTCCTCGTCCGCCTCGGTGTCAGCCGTATCGCGGCCTGTGCGGTTATCGCCACCACTTCCGCCCCCGGCTGGGGCCCTGCCGGAGCAGATAACATCTTTGCCGCCGAGCTCATCGGCATGGAAATCGTACCCTACTTCATGCAGTATCAAGTGCCTGTCGGCCTTTGCACCGTCCTGACGCTGGCCCTTGCCCATTTCTTCGTCCAGCGCTATCTGGACGCCAAAAATCCCGATGAAATGGCCGGCAAGGACGTTTCCGCAGCCGTAACCGCTGAACAGGCCAAAGCACAGGAAGCGCCCGAGGTTCCCGGCTTTTACGCCCTGCTGCCAACTCTGCCCCTGCTGCTGGTGCTGTTCTTCGGCCTCAATGAGGGCACAGGTATCAAAATGGACATCAATCTGGCTACGCTGCTGTCCATCTTCATCACCATGCTGATTGAATTTCTCCGCCATCGCAATGGCCTCAAAGCCTGCAAGGATATCGCTGCTTTCTGGAACGGTATGGGCCTGCAGATGGCCACGGTTGTCACCCTGGTTGTCGCCGCCGAAACCTTCTCCAAGGGCCTTATCTCCCTTGGCGCCATCGACACCCTGATTCAGGGCGCACAAAACGCAGGACTTGGCGGTATCGGCATGATGTTCGTCTTTGTCGCCATCATCATCGCCGCCACCCTCATCACCGGCAGCGGCAACGCCACCTTCTTCGCCTTCGTGCCGCTGGCGCCGAAAGTGGCCGCCCTCTCCGGCATCGCCCCGGTGCTTTTGGTACTGCCCATGAACTTCGTATCCAATCTGGCCCGTTCCCTCTCGCCTATCGCCGCCGTCATGATTGTCGTCGCCGGCGCCGCAGGCCTCTCCCCCATGGACCTCGCCAAACGCACCTTTATCCCCGTCGCCATTGCAACCATCGTCAATATCGCCGTTACGCTGATATTGTTCTTCTAAGAATCATATAATTACAACGCCAAAAAAGGCCAGTGCATTTTCTCTTACGAGATACTGCACTGGCCTTTTGGCGTATATACGAACCGCCTGTCTATTTATTTCAGGAAGTTAATCACATTGCCCAGAATCGTGCCTACCACACAGAAGTCAGCATCGCTGAACGTGGTATTGGCAAAGCCCAGGTTGCCGAGTACCGGCATCAGGAACACCGGCAGGAAGGTGATGAGAATACCATGCGCCATAGCGCCTAAGACCGCACCGCGGAGACCGCCGGTAGCGTTGCCGAACACACCAGCCGTCGCACCGCAGAAGAAATGCGGTACTACACTGGGCAGAATGATGGGCAGGGGATTTACCGGGCTATCCATAGCCAGCAGTACACCCATACCGATAACGCCGCCCACAAAGCTGGACAGGAAACCAATCAGCACAGCATTCGGTGCATAGGGATAAACAACCGGGCAGTCAATAGCCGGTTTAGCATTGGGCACCAGCGAGGTAGCAATACCCGTGAAAGCCGGTACGATTTCCGCCAGGATAAGTCTTACACCAGCCAGGATAACGTACACACCACCGGCAAAGGTGATGGCCTGGATGATGGAGAATACCAGGAAACTCTGGCCGCCGCTGAGTTCCTTTTCCACGTATTCCGGACCGCAGGCCAAAGCTACGACCAGGAACAGAACCAGCATTACCAAAGAAATAGCAATGGACGAGTCTCTGAGGAAGTACAGACCTTTCGGGAAGTTGATTTCCTCGGTCGTGTGTTCCTTGTTGCCCAGGCATTTACCAACATAAGCGGCAAAGATATAACCAATCGTGCCGAAATGACCAAAGGCCACATCGTCGCTGCCGGTGATTTTCTTCATCGTGGGATGAGCAAGTGCCGGGAACAATGCCATGATAAAGCCAAGCGTAATGGCACCAACAGCCACAAGCCCTGTGCCCTGCAAACCGCCGACCGTCAGGATAATACCAATCATACAAGCCATATAAAGAGTATGATGACCAGTCAGGAAGATAAATTTCAGTGGCGTAAAACGGGCGATAAGAACGTTGGCAACCATACCAAAAGCCATGATAAGAGCTGTCTGCGTACCGAATTCATCAAGGGCCATACCAACGATAGCCTCGTTATGCGGTACCACACCATTGATACCGAAACCATGCTGGAACATCGTGCCAAAATGTCCGAGCGCCCCCACGGCCAGCCCGGCACCACCGCCGAGAATCAGCACGCCCATAACGGTTTTAATGGAACCCTTTAAGACATCAGAAAGACCTTTTTTCTGTGCGACCAGACCGATAAAACTCACCAGACCGATGAGAACGGCAGGAACACTTAGAATATCCAAAATAAATTTTAACATCAGAAAATCCTCCCATGACAGTTGTAGTTAGATTATCCGTACTGCTTATTTGCTTTTGAATTCCGCAATAGCGGCGGCGATTTTCTCCTTCATTTCCGCCTTGTCAATCATGTTGTTCAGGGATACCACAATGCCGCCGAGTCCTTCCATCTGCATAGCGATATCTCTGGTACCGACATAGATATCCGACGGATTCGTGCCGGCTGAGGAAAGGTCGCAATGACTTACTTCCCCTTCTTCGCCTAATTCCTTCAACACGTTTTTGATGTTCATTTCAATCATGAAACTGCTGCCTAAACCATTGCCACAACATACTAAAATCTTCATGTTAATCCTCTCCTTTACCTAGTAAATGCATAGCCTCTGCCGGGGACTGCACCGCCATAAACCTGGCCAGCCTGTCAGCGTCCATTAAAAATTCTGTCAGGGCCTCCAAGAGTTTTAAATGGCTCTTGTCGTCCGGCGTAGCAAAAGTAATCACCAATTTCACCGGGTCATTCAGCTCACTGCCAAAGGGCAGGGGCTCTTTTAGAGTCAGCAGGCTGATACCGATGGCATGCGCGCCGCATTCCGGTCTGGCATGGGCCAGCATAATCCCCGGGGCTATGACCATATACGGCATAGCCTGATGGCTTTTTTTCACCGCCTCGACGTAAGACGGTTCTATCACCCCATCGGCCAGCAACGGCGCAGCCCCGATATCCAGGGCCTCCTGCCAGCTTTTGCAGGCCACATTCAGCTGTATGGCCTCCGGCTTTACAAATGCTTCCAGCATATTGTCACTTCCCTTATCATGCAAATTCAGCACCTTCCCAGCGCCGTTCCCGGATACAACCCAGGATTTCCTCTTTGCTGCCACTTTGGCGCAGGCGGTTCAGCGTATCCTTATCGTTAAAGATCAGCCACAAATCCTGCATTAGCTGCAAGTGAGCTTTCTCATCAGTGGTCGAGAACGCAAAGAGCATGTCCACGGGCTTTTTCTCCTCACGGCTGGCAAAGTACACAGGCTTTTTCAACCGCAGGAAACTGATGGCCACCTTGTTTACACCATCTTCATAACGGGCATGGGGCATGGCCACGCCGGGACAAACCACGATGTATGGCCCCATTTCCCGGACACAATCAACCATGCGTTCCACATAACCGTCACTGACTGCTCCGGATTTTACGAGTATCTGTCCGGCACTGCGCACGGCCTCTGACCAGTCACGCGCCTCGCTTTCCAGTTCAATCATCTCCGGCGACAGCAGGTCAGGCAGGCCCAAAGCCTTGCTTTCGGTTATCTGTCCGCTATCGCTGAATTTCTTGTTATAAAAGTAGGCTATCTGACTTTCAATGACCTTTATCTCCTCGACCGTGGCGATGGGTGACACGCGCAGGACAGCCACATGTTCCAGTTCGAGCGGCACTGTACTGATTACCATATCTATGCCGGCCAAAGCTGACTCTTCGAGCTTGTAGAGGGAAAGTATTTTGCTGATGTGAATGTATGGCAGGTGGTTCTTTAGCGTCATCGCCAGCAGATTGGCCGTGCCTACACCATTGCCGCACACCAGCAGCACTTCCAGTTTTTTATTTTGCAGCAGGCGTTTGCGTTCTACGGCTGCTCCCAGGTGAATGGTCAGATAGCCAATCTCATCCTCGGTAAAGGCTATCCCCATATTCCGGGTAAGTTTATCCGCCGCCTTGTGAGCAATCATATACAAGGACTGATACTGCTCTTTTATCTGCCCCAGCAGGGGATTGGTCAGTACAATGCCAAACCGGGCCCGTTCAATAGCCGGCTGCAGGTGCATGGCCAGATTATAAATGAGTTCATCATCATTTTGATAAATATCACCAAGCCAGACCTGCGCGTATTCCACCAGCTTGCGAGCCAGTTCCAGCGCGCTGACATTGACCTCCTGCCGCTGCTGTTTTTCGCCTTTGACGGAAAACAAATAGATACGGCTGTGCAGCAATTCCTTGGTAATATACTGGACTTCGCCGGCCTTGGCCGCGTCCTGATGGTAAGCGGTCATACAGGCGGCAATCTCCTTCGCCAAAGCCTTTAAGGCCTCGCCTTCATTGCCCAGGAACTCCACCTGCCGCTGCTGCCGCAGGCGATAGCCCTGCTGCAGGCGGCGCAGCTGCACTGCCAAGGCGCAAATCATACGGTTAGTTGACATGTCATTGCCTAAAATGCCGTATTTATTCAGCAGACCGATTAAATCAGCCGCCATTTCCTGCAAAGGCAATGCCTGTGTATAATCGTAGAAGGGCTGCTGCTCCGGCAGTATCTCACCTGCTGTCACCCCGGCGCGGAAATCGTATTCGGCCCGGGCAAAGATATGAATATACATATCACGTATATCCTGCTCGCTGCCGCCCACTCTTACCCCGGCACCACGTTTGGACTCATAAGTCAGCCCCCGGCGCTCCAGAATTTCCTGAATGGGTTTTAAATCGGCCAGCAGGGTATTACGGCTAATCTGCACTACCGCTGCCATTTCATCGATGGCATGCCATCCCGGCCCCAGCATGGCCAGTATGATATGATACCGCCGTTCCTTGGGACTCATAAACACGGGGTTTTCCACGGCAACTGGCTGGCTCTTGTCCGGTGCGGCCTGTTCCAGCCAAACACCTTTATGCGCCTTGCGGCAGATACGCATGTTGCTGCCTGCCAGTTCCTCTGTAAGTAAATCCAAATCATAATGTACTGTGCGCACAGATACATGTAACAGTTCGGCAATTTTTTTGATGGTCAGCGGTGCAGCGGGGAATGCTGTCCCCAAAGTTTTTAACAGCTGCTGCCGTCGTTCTGTTCCTTCGATTGTCATCACCCCCTGTTTACATTGTCTATTATACGGTAGCTATACAAAGGCAACAAGCCCGAATGCTTGCATGAATAATCATGCAAACATTCGGGCTTTTGTTTCATATATGATTGTTATTTGTTCTGATAACGGAATCCCAGCCAGAGCACCAGCAGCCACACCGGCAGGATATACACGGCCAGGGCCATGCCTTCAATCTGCGTCATAAGTACCCAAATACCCAGCAGGAAGGCAATGCACACATAGTTGATGACAGGATACCAGATGGCCTTAAACTTCGTATCCTTGCCGGCAGCCTGACAATGCTGGCGGAATTTCAAATGTGTGATGACAATGGTCAGCCAGCTGATGGTAGCTGCAATCGTGGCAATCGACATGAGCAGCATAAATATCTGTCCCGGGAAGAAGTAGTTCAGGGCCACACAGATAAGCGTAATCCCCGAAGACACCATAATTCCCCGCACCGGCACACCACGCCGGGAAAGCTGTCCCAGAAACTGCGGTGCCTCATTTTTCATGGCCAGGCCGTACAGCATACGGCTGTTGCTGTAAATAGCGGAATTATAGACAGACACCGCCGCCGTCAGCACAACAAAGTTTAAGATATGAGCCGCTGCCGGAATCCCCACACTCATAAAAATCTGCACGAAGGGACTAGACTCCATGCCCACCTCATTCCAAGGCCACAGCGCCATGAGTACCGCCATGGTGCCCACATAGAAAATCAGTATACGCCAAATAACCTGATTGATGGCCTGCGGAATGGTCTTAGCGGGATTTTCCGCCTCGCCGGCAGTGATGCCGATAAGCTCAATGCCACCGAAAGAGAACATTACCACGGCAATAGACAGGGCCAGCCCCCAAAGACCGTTGGGCAGGAAACCGCCATTTGACCAGAGGTTGCTGAGATTATCCGGGAAGGGCTGCGGATTTCCCAGCAAAAGATAAAGCCCCAGCACAATCATCAGCACAATGGCCGTGATTTTTATAAGCGCCATCCAAAATTCCGTTTCCCCGTAAAGTCTGACGTTTATCAGATTCAAAGCCGTAATGGCCACCAGACAGATAAGCGCCGCAATCCACTGTGGCAAGTCCGGAAACCAAAACTGCATGTAAATCCCCACCGCCGTAAGCTCGGCCATGGATACCAGCACATAGTTAAACCAGTAATTCCAGCCGGACATAAAGCCGGGGAACTTTCCCCAATATTTCGTGGCATAATGGCTGAAAGAACCGGACACCGGCTCATCAACCGCCATTTCTCCCAGCATACGCATGATGAAGAAAATCATGATACCGCCGATTAAGTACGCCAGCATGACCGCCGGCCCTGCCAGGGCAATTGTCGAGGCCGAACCATAGAACAGGCCCGTGCCGATAGCGCCCCCCAAAGCAATCATCTGCAAATGGCGGTTCTTCAGCCCCCGTTTTAATTTACCGTTATCGTTCATAAAATTAGTCCCCTTCTAAATAAAAAAGTACCTGCCTATTATAACGCAAAGGCAGGTACTTTACAATATTACAATGTTACATCAATAACGCTGTCTGTCCTTCAAGGCACGCTCTACTTCCCGCTTGGCAGCTTTTTCATGTAAATCCTGCCGCTTGTCGTAGTTGTGCTTACCAGAGGCTAATGCCAGTTCCAGTTTGGCCTTGCCGTTTTTGAAATAAATCTTCAGCGGCACTAAGGTGAAACCTTTTTCCCTTGTCTTGGCAAACAGCTTGACTATCTCGCTCTTATGCATCAGCAGCTTGCGGGGACGCAGGGGGTCATGATTAAAGATATTGCCCTGTTCATAAGGGGAAACATGCATATTTTCCACAAATATTTCCCCGTTCTTGATGACGGCATAGCTGTCCTTGAGGTTGGCTTTGCCGGCACGCAGGGATTTTACTTCCGTGCCCTGCAAGGCCAGCCCGGTTTCATAGGTTTCATGAATGAAATAATCATGACGGGCCTTGCGGTTTTCACAGGCAATTTTCATCCCTATGTTTTTCTTGCCCATTTATCTCACCTCGAGATTATTTACTGTTTCCCGTACCGCCTTCTGTTTTGCGGTGCGGCCGCGGACGGCGGGAGCCCCGGGATTTCTTGGACTTTTCCTTCTCGGCCTTGGCAGCAGCCGCTGCCATTTCCCGTTCTTTCTTTTCGTGGTATCCGGGAGGGTCAGGCCAAACGGCACTGTTAAGCCCCGTCACATAAACACGATGATACCCGGCCTCTTTGTCACTGCGGCGTTCTTCGCGGTTGCGGCGGTTTTCGCCACGGAAGGAACCTGCCCCCATACGGCTTTCCTTGTCAGCGCTCTCCGCCTTACCCGGCCGGCGCTTGCGTTCTGCCCTGGGCTTACGGCCTTCGTTCTCGCGCTTTTCCGTCTGGGGCAGCTTTTCCCCGGACGCACCGCGCTTTTTATTGCCATGACGTCTGCGAGCTGTTTTCTGCTCCTTCTGTCTGGTTTCTTCCTCCGTCAGCATGGGCTCAGCAATGAGTTCGTCCTCAAGCAGTGGCTTGACCTGCTTTCTCGGACGGGGAGCCTTGGCCTTTTTATCCACTTTGCCCTGTTTGCTGTTATTGCCCGGCTTAGCAGGGCGCTCCGGCACATACTGGCCGTTGTCTTTCAACACAAAATCCAAATTCCGTTCCTCCACATTGGCGCGCGCCAGGATAACCTCCACTTCGTCACCCAGGCGGTACTGGGTACGGGTGCGCTCACCAATCATTGCATATTGTTCTTCCACGTATTCGTAATAGTCGTTGGTCATGGTGGACACATGCACCAGACCTTCTACGCCGTTATCGAGCTCCACAAAGATACCAAAAGCCGTCACGCCGCTGATAACGCCCGTAAATTCTTCCCCGACAAATTGCGCCATGTACTCGATTTTCTTCATGTCGGTGGTTTCCCGTTCCGCCTCAGTCGCCAGCCGTTCCCGATTGGAAGCGTGCTCGGCAATTTCCGGCAGCACCGTTTTCAGCCTTTCCTGACGGTCCAGCGGCAGGCTGCCCGTGGCAAAGGTCTCGCGCAGCAGGCGATGAACAATTAAGTCAGGATAGCGGCGAATCGGTGAGGTAAAATGAGTGTAGTATCTGGCCGCCAGACCAAAATGTCCCAGACTCTGCTCACTGTACCGGGCCTGCTGCATGGAGCGCAGGGATACCGTGCTGATAATCCGTTCCTCGGGACGGCCTTCCACCTTCTCCAGTACCTGCTGTACATCGATAGGCTTAATATGCCCCTGTTCATCCTGCTTTACAAACAGACCAAAAGCCGCCAACAGATTATTGAGGCGCTCGATTTTTTCCTCTGAGGGCTGCTCATGTACGCGGTACATAAAGGGCAGGTTCCTGGTATCCATGTGCTTGGCCACCGTTTCATTGGCCGCCAGCATACATTCTTCAATAATGGACTCTGCCAGACTGCCTTCACGCTTGATGAGTGCCACAGGGTGACCATTTTCATCGAGCTTTACCTTTACCTCCGGCAGGTCAAAGTCGATGGAACCGCGGCGGTGGCGCTTAGCCTTTAAAGCTCCCCGCAATTCCGCCAGTGTTTCCAGCATGGGCATAATATCGCTGTTGTCCGACAGGAACGGCTCTGCCTTATCCACCAGTACCTTGTTGACAATATTGTAGGTCAGGCGGCGGTAGACGTGAATCACCGTCGGCAAAATCTCATAGCTGGTAATCTCGCCTTCCGCGCTAATCTGCATTTCACAGGCCATAGACAGGCGGTCAACGCCGGCATTCAGGCTGCAGATACCGTTGGAAAGTTCCTTGGGCAGCATGGGAATAACCCTGTCCACCAGATATACACTGGTACCACGGGCATAGGCCTCCCGGTCGAGGGGCGCGTGTTCTTTCACATAATGACTGACATCGGCGATATAAACGCCCAAAAAATAAGAACCGTCGGGATTTTTCCGCGCATAGACACCGTCGTCCAGATCCTTGGAGTCCTCGCCGTCCACCGTGACAATCTGCAGGTCACGGCGGTCAGCCCGTCCCTGATATTCAGCCGGAGATGGTTCCTGCTCCACCGCGTCAGCCTCAGCCTGTACATCTTCGGGGAAAGTTTCTGAGAGCTCATACTGACGCATTACGGACAGCACATCTACGCCTGGGTCACCGACCTTGCCCAAAACTTCTATGACTTCACCCTCAGCACTGCGGCGTCCGTTGGGCCATTTCGTGATTTTTACTACGACCTTGCTGCCGGTCTTAGCGCCTTTAAAAAACTTTTTGGCCACAAAAATATCCTGCGTGAGCTTGGTATTATCAGGCGTCACAAAGCCAAAAGTCTTGCTGCGTTCAAACGTGCCGACAATTTTTTCGTTGGCGCGTTCCAAAATACGGATTATCTCGCCTTCCCGGGAACGACCTTCTTCCTGCGCCGGCGTCACGCGGGCCACCACGCGGTCACCATGCATAGCCGTACCGATAGCACCGGCCGGCACAAAAACATCAGTCTCGTCCTCAGTTTCCCGTACATCGGGAATGATAAAGCCAAAGCCCTTGGCTGTCATCGCTATCCGGCCCACCACCAGATGCATACGGCTGGGCACACCGTACAAATCGCTCCGATTCTTGATAATGGCCCCTTCTTTTTCCAGTTCTTCCAGGGCTACGGGAAAATCAACCAGTTCCTCATCCGTCAAGCCCATAGCTTCGCCTAAATCTTCCTCAGTCAGCGGTTTATATGCACTTTCCCGCATATAGGCGATGATTCTTTCTTTCAAATCCATGCGTTCTCCTTACAGATATTTACGATTCTCCTACAGAATGTTTAAGCACGCCAATACCCCCGGCGTCCCAGGACGGACGTCACGGGCGTAAATCCCCGGACGGGATTTATGGCCGCTGTTTTTTTCGTCCATTTCTTACAGCAAGGAAATGAATCTTGCTTATTTCTGCAGGAAGGCCACAGCCTCTTCAAAAACTCTCTCTCGTTCGCTGGCCAGGGGCAGCAGATGCCCCGATTTTTCCAGCCAGACAATGCGTGCCTGACTCTGCACATGAGCCAGAATGTAATCGGCGCTGACCGGCGCCGCCGTATGGTCGTCACGGCTGTGCATAATGAGCAGCGGCGCCGTGACTTCTTCAATGGCTCCTTTGGTTTTTTCGATAACCTCTACCAGCTCATGAATGGATATCAGCGGCATTTTCCGATAAGTACGGTTTGCCGCCGGCGGTACGTCCTTCAGGCGGCGGCGGGCCTTGGGCACATAGCCGCCATAGCAGGCCTCACGCGGCGGCAGCGCCGCCAGGCCCCGTTCTTCGGGAATAAAGATGGGTGCCGCCAGCGTCACCACATGGGAAACAACTTCTTCCGTCGCCAGCAGCAGGGCAAAGAGTCCGCCCATGGAGTGACCAATGACGGAAATTTCCTCACAACAGCCGGACAGCAGCGCATAACCGTCCCGGACGGAATCCATCCAGTCTTCCCAGGTCATGTGGCTCATATCCTCCACCGTAGTCCCATGCCCGGCCAGCCGTACCCCCAAAACGGTAAAGCCTGCTTTATTTAAATACTCGCCCAGCAGCAGCAGTTCTGCCGGCAGGCCTGTGAAGCCGTGAATAAGCAGGACGCCCTTTTTGCCCCCGGGCATAAAGAACGGTTCTGCTCCTGGCAATATCATTTCTTACACCTCCTCATGAAAATATCCCTGCTCTGGACTGACAGAACAGGGATGTGTGCTTTTTATTAGCTGGTCATCTTGGCAATGACCATGGTGATAATCGCAAACAGAATAGCCAGCACCACCGTCACACGCGCAAGCAGGGCATCCATACCGCGCGCCTTGCCGGAAAATACGGTATCAGCACCGCCGCCCATGCCGCCCATGCCGGCAGATTTTGCTTCCTGTCCCAGTACCGATGCAATGAGGCCGATGGCCACCAAGGCATCAATTATCATCAAAACGGTAAGCATTTATAAAAGCCTCCCTTTAATTACAGTTTCCAAATCATAGTAACACAATTTCATAGCATTTCGCAAGTTTTTTCGTCGCTTTTCGCAGATAATCTTGGAACGTTATTTATCAGCATTAAATTTTAATTGCCGCTTATACATCGACAAATGGGAATGTGCGTTCGAGCGCCTGCAGCCATATACCATTATTGTGGTCGTAGGTACGAATGACAATTTTGTCTTTGTAGATATAAAGCGAGTTCGTATAAATTTTTTTGGCATCTATTGTCGGGGTATGGATATTCACCAGATTCTTGTTCACACGATTCACACTAATATCGGCATAGCTGTCATTTGTTAGCGGTGTATGGGTGTGCCCTGATATCCAAAGACTTAGTCTGCACAGGAAAAGCCTCTGCAAGTTTTTCACTTCGCAGGGGCTGCTTGTTTATTATCTTCTAATTTGTTTATGCCTGTATCGACCTAAAACCACTGGCCTTATGCAGGCGGTTCATAATCGCCAGGCCCAGGCCAACGGCCGTCGTGCCTTCGCCCAGCAATACGTCAGCCTCTTTATCATCAAAGGAACGCAGAGCCTCATAAATATTAGCAGCAATAGAGGGGAGCTTGCCCTGATGACCGTAGTCAGCCATCAGCTCCCGGGGCACAATATCGGCCAGTTCCTGGAGTACCTCATGGCTGGCCATAACCCCCACAGTATGCCCTGCGGCCTGCAGGCGGCTGATTTCCTGCCTGAAGGCCCGTACCATTCTGGTCGGCATGCCTTCAATAAGTGTCAGCGGTGCCTTGGGCGCGTAATGGGTGTACTTCATGCCCGGTGCGCGTGGCACGGAATCTTTCCCCACCAGGGCCGGGTCAATAATGACATTGCCTGCCCCGAGCACTTCTTCGAGCATTTCCTTTGTAATCGCGCCGGGCCGCAGGATAACAGCCTTGTCCCCGACAGCATCAACAATGGTGGATTCCACGCCAAAATCACAGCTGCCGCCATCGAGAATCAAGGGGATTTTCCCGTCCATATCCGTAAGCACAGCCTCTGCCGTTGTAGGGCTGGGGCGTCCGGAGATATTGGCCGACGGTGCCGCAATGGGCACGCCGGCGGCCGCGATTAAAGCACGCGCCACATCATGCTCCGGCATACGCACGCCCACCGTGGAAAGACCGCCGGTAATTCTGTCCGGCACCAGACTGCGCCGTGGCAGAATCAAAGTAATGGGGCCGGGGCAGAACGCCGCCAGCAGTTTTTCCGCCTTGTCGGGAATAGCCGCTGCCACCTGGTCTATCATCGAACGATTGGCCACATGAAGAATCAAGGGATTATCCGACGGACGCCCCTTGGCCTGATAGATTTTGGCGCAGGCGTCAGCGTCAAGGCCGTTGGCCCCGAGCCCGTATACGGTTTCCGTGGGGAACGCCACGACCTCACCACTGCGGATAAGTTCCCCCGCTGCGTGCAAAGCGTCCCTTTGCCCCTTTACATTGTCTATCTTAATCAGCTTGGTTTCCATTTATTATTTATGCCTCTTTTGTCCAGGCCACAACCACCCGGTCAATGCCTGCATAGTCCTTTAAGATTTCCGTCCGGTCAATGAGCGGATTGGCCTGTGCCAGTCCAGCCACGTCCTGCGCCTGCTTTATGCCGACCTCAAAAGCCATAAATCCCCCCGGTATGAGCATGGCCGGTGCGTCTGCACAAAGGCGGCGGTAAAAATCAAGTCCGTCTGCACCACCAGCCAGTGCCGTATGCGGTTCACTTAACTGCACATCGGCCGCCAGCCCGGCAATGTCGGCATCAGGAATATAAGGGGGATTGGAGAGAATTGCCGTATAGCTGTTGCCCTGCAATGGCGCCAGTAAATCACCGGTGAAGAACTGTGCTCTGTCTGCCAGATTCAACGCCGCCGCATTTTCCTCGGCCACCGCCCGGGCCGCCGGCGAAATATCCACGGTAGCGAGCTGCGCGTCCTTGACAAAATGCAGGACACTAAGCCCCACCGCCCCGGTGCCCGTACCAATATCGGCAATCTTTGGCGCTGTTGCGCCCAGTTTTCGCAGGTTATCCACGGCGGCCTGCACTAAAATCTCCGTATCGGGACGGGGCACCAGCGTGTCTGCCGTGACCTTAAAGGTCAGCCCCATAAATTCTTTTTCGCCCAGAATATAGGCAACAGGCACATGGTTAATACGCTGTTTTATCATACCGCGAAGCGCTGCCAGTTCTTCCGGCTGGAGCGGTTCATCAAAATGCACATACAGGTAAATCCGCTGCTTATTCAGCACATGCCCCAACAGCACTTCCGCGTCAAGACGGGGGGATTCAATCCCTTTTTGCGTAAAATAATCCTCTGTCCATTTGAGGATTTTACCGATTGTCCAGATTTCACTTGCCATTACTTCACCTGTTTGAGTCTTTCCGCCTGGTCTGCGGTGATGAGGGCATTTAAGATTTCGTCCAGGTCGCCGCTGAGTACCGCGTCAATACGGTGCAAAGTCAGGCCAATACGATGGTCCGTCACCCGGCCCTGCGGAAAGTTATACGTGCGGATACGCTCGCTGCGGTCGCCGCTGCCCACCTGATTTTTACGGTCAGCAGAAATGCTGTCCATCTGTTCCTGCCGGGCTTTATCCAAAAGTCTGGCCCGCAATACCTTCATGGCTTTATCCTTATTTTTGAGCTGGGAGCGCTCGTCCTGACACTGCACCACAATGCCCGTGGGAATATGGGTTATGCGGATAGCACTTTCCGTACGGTTGACGTGCTGGCCGCCGGCACCGGAGGCACAGTAGAGGTCAATATGCAGGTCATTGGGATTGATATCCACATCAACGTCCTCAGCCTCCGGCAGCACGGCTACCGTCACCGCTGAAGTATGAATACGGCCGCCGGATTCAGTCGCCGGTACGCGCTGCACGCGGTGCGTGCCGCTTTCGTATTTGAGCTTGCTGTAAGCGCCAAAGCCCGTCACCATGAAGGAAATTTCCTTGTAGCCGCCCAGTTCCGTGGGACTGGCATCGATGATTTCCATCTTCCAGCCCTGCCGCTCCACATAACGGCCATACATGCGGAACAGGTCACCGGCAAACAGCGCTGCCTCCTCACCGCCGACACCACCGCGGATTTCCACAATGACATTCTTATCATCATTGGGGTCTTTGGGCAGGAGCAGAATCGGCAGCTGGCCGTCCAGTTCTTCCTTGCGGACCTTCAATTCCGCCAGTTCGTCTTCCACAAACTTGCGCATATCATCGTCCAGGGCCTCGGCAAACATGGCCTTGGCCTCGTCAATGCCCTTGACTACCTCTTTGTATTCCCGGAACTTTTCCACAATGGGTGTCAGACTGGCATGTTCCTTGCTGTATTTTTGCCAGCGGTTCATATCGGCAATTACATCGGGGTCACTAATCAGCGACTCCAATTCCAAAAATTTATCCTCAACTGCTTGGAGTTTTTCCAGCACTTATTTCACCTCAAACATCATTCCGTAATCACAGCCGCTGCCTGAACCTCTGTCTCAGCCGCAGCCGGCTCTTCATTTCTGTATTCACCGCTGCCCGGCAGGATTTCTTCCGCCGGCAGTACCGCCTTCAACGACTCAATGGCTACTTCCACCATGTCATTCTCAGGGGGACGCGTCGTAAGATACTGCAGCCAGAGCCCGGGCTTGATAGCCGTCTGAATTATGCTGTTGTCACTGCGCCCGGCCAGACGGATTATCTCATAGGAGATACCGGCCACCACCGGCAGCAGCAAAATGCGGCTGGCAATGCGTTCCCATAGGGACGGCCAGCCCAGAAAGGCAAAGACGAAAATGGACACCAGCATGACAATCAGCAAAAAGTTTGTCCCACACCGTGGGTGCAGGCGCGGAAACTGCTGCACGTTTTCCACCGTCAGGGGCAGGCCGGCCTCATAGCAGAAAATCGTCTTATGCTCCGCCCCGTGATACTGGAACACCCGCCGAATGTCCTTCATTCGGGAAATGCCCCAGATATACAGCAAGAAAATCACCAGCCGCAGGCAGCCTTCCATCAGATTCAAAAACATCGGGTCAGCCGTAATGACATGGAACAACTTGGCCGCCCCTGTGGGAATGGCTATAAAGAGAATACTGGCCAAAACCAGGGCAAAGACAATCGTGCCGGCCATTTCCCTGTCTGTCAGCTGCTCGTCCTCCTCCCCGGCCATCTTAGCTGAGTAGGACAAGGACTTCATGCCGATGACCAGCGACTCTATCAGGGCCACCGTCCCCCGTAAAAAAGGCTTTTTCAAAATGGGATAACGGTCGCTAATGGAATTTACCGGTTTCGTTTCCACCTGAATTTTTCCCTGCGGGTCACGCACAGCCGTGGCCGTGAGCTTGGGGCCGCGCATCATCACGCCCTCAATAACAGCCTGACCGCCTACCATCAATTTATTTAATCTATCACTCAAGGTCTTTCCTCCTAACTTTCACAGGAAAACACCACATAATCAATATTTAGAACGTTCCATTTTCTCCAATATAGTAAATAAAGCAGAGCAAAATGCTCTGCTTTACCATAACGTGTCTTACTTCTTGGCGTAACGCTTGTTGAACTTTTCGATACGACCGCCTGCCTGAACGTCACGCTGACGACCCGTGAAGAACGGATGGCACTTGGAGCAAACATCGACGCGCAGTTCTTTCTGCGTGGAGCCAGTGGTGAACGTGTTGCCGCAGCCGCAGGTCACCTTTGCTTCGAAGTATTCCGGATGAATACCCTGTTTCATTATTTACACCTCGCTTTCACCCCAACTAAACTGGGAATTGATACAAGCAAGCTATGCGCGAGCTTGGTTTAGACCTAGCTTACCTTTTGGGGCAAAGCCAGTCAGATTTTGACTTGGAACCAGACGTCAGTACGTCCAGTACCCGAATATTATAGCACGCTGCTTTTCACTATGCAAGAAAGGAAATAAAATTTGCTTGAAAATTTTTCGTCCCTATACGATAATACTAATATCAGAATACGAAATAATATGCTTGCTATATACAGAAAGGATTATTTATGGCAACTCAATCAGTAAAACACCAGTGCAGTTTCTGCAAACGCACCATTGAAGTCCGCAATCAGTACGATATGCCCATCTATGACCCCAGCACGGGGTTTGCAATTTGCAGCAACTGTATCCGCGAAATCAATCATTTTCTCGATGAGCACGCTGCCGCCCAGCAACAGGACGAAAAACAGGTCTTTGCCGGTCAGCTCGATGATATTCTGGCCAAGAATAAGCCGCATATCATCAAACAGTACCTTGATGAGTACATCATCAATCAGGACCGCGCCAAAAAAATTCTCTCCGTGGCGGTCTACAATCACTACAAACGCATGAAATACGGTTATCAGAATGATGACGGCACGGAAATTGAAAAGTCCAACGTCATCATGCTCGGCCCGTCCGGCTGCGGCAAGACAGCCCTGCTGTCCCACCTGTCCAAACTGCTCGACATTCCCTTTGCCGTAACTGACGCCTCCAGCCTCACAGAGGCCGGCTTTGTCGGCGCTGACGTGGAAGTGGCTGTGCGCAACCTTTACTACGCCGCGGACAAGGACGTGGAAAAAGCCGAACACGGCATTATCTATCTGGACGAATTTGACAAAATCGCCCGTAAATCCGGCGCCAACAACTCCATCACCGCTGACCCCGGCCATGAAGGCGTACAGCAGGCCCTGCTCAAAATGCTGGAAGGCAGTGTGGTGGAATTCACCTCCCGCGGCCAGCGCAAGCACCCGGAGGCCCCGACCATCAAAGTCGACACGAAAAACATTCTGTTCATCGTCGGCGGTGCCTTTGTCGGCATTGACGAGGTAATCGCCAAGCGCCTCAACAAGGCCAGCTCCATCGGCTTCGGTGCCGAGGTGCAGGGCAAGGAAGATAAGCCCAAATTTGACGAGCTCATCCACAAGGTGCGCCCCGAGGACCTCATGCAGTACGGCATCATCCCCGAAATCATCGGCCGTCTGCCCGTAATCTGCACCCTCGAAACCTTGGACGAGGACGCGCTCCTGCGCATTCTCACCGAGCCGAAAAACGCCCCCGTCAAGCAGTATCAAAAACTGCTGGCCATGGACAATGTGGAACTCGAATTCCAGGAGGACGCCCTGCGCGCTGTGGCTCGCAAAGCCATCGAACGCAAGACCGGAGCCCGTTCCCTCAAAGGCATAATCGAGGATATCATGCTCGATGTCATGTTCGACATTCCCAAGTCAAATGAGCCGCGTAAAGTCATCATCACCAAGGCCTGCATTGATGAAAATGCCAAACCTGAAGTTGTGAAGAAATAACAAAATCCCTGTCTGGTTATCTTTGCCAGACAGGGATTTTTTATTATCTAAATGACAGTCACATGTGTTTTGCCGGTATAGGCCCACGGGACAGGGCGATGGCTCCGGTACGGGCGATTTCAATGATTTCATATTCGGACAGGACTTCGATAATGCCGTCAATCTTGCTCTGCTGGCCCGTAAGTTCAATGACCACATTTTCCTGACTGACATCCACGATGTTTGCCCGGAAGATATTGACAATATCTATGAGTTCCGCCCGGTTTTCGCGTGTGGCCCGGACTTTTATCATCACCAGCTCACGGGCGATGGATTCCACTTCCGTGAGATTTACTATCTTGATTACGTCGATGAGTTTGCTCAGCTGCGTCACTACCTGATCAAGCTCATTCTTGGACTCCACCGACACGACGATATTGATACGCGTGACGGATTCCTCCTCGGTGTAGCCGGCGGAAATGCTTTCGATATTGAAGGCCCGGCGGCTGATCAGCCCCGATACATGGGTGAGGACACCGGGTTTATTGTCTACGAGAACAGCCAGTAAATATTTCTTCATCATTTGCTACCTCCCAGCACCATTTGGTCAAGCCGCTTGCCACCCGGAACCATCGGGAGAACATCTTCTTCCTCGGGAATCAGTACATCGATAAGGGCTGGTCCTTTTTCGGCCATAATCTTGGGCAGTACCGTTTCCAGTTCCTCTTTTTTCGTCAAACGATAGCCCTTTAAGCCCATGGCCTCCGCCAGTTTGACAAAATCCGTCTTGCCCTTCAGTTCGGACTGCGAGTAATGATGGTTGTAGAACAGGCGCTGCCACTGGCCCACCATGCCTAAAATGCAGTTATGAACGATAACAACCTTCACATCGATATCGTTGTCGGCAATGGTGGCAAATTCCTGACAGTTCATCATGATGCTGCCATCGCCCGTGATTAAAACCACCTTGCTGTCCGGGCAGCCCACCTTGGCCCCCATGGCCGCCGGCAGGCCGTAGCCCATTGTCCCCTGACCGCCGGAAGTCAGGAAATGGCGTGGCTTATACACATCGAAGAACTGCGCCGCCCACATCTGGTGCTGGCCTACATCGGTAACCGCGATGGTATCCTTATCGGAAAGCTCGCTGACTTTCCGCAGCAAAGCCCCCGGCTTAATAGCCTCTCCCTGCTCCACATAACTGAAGGGATGTTCCGCATGCATTTTCATGACTTCCGCTTTCCAACCCTGGAATTTCTCCGCCAGCTGTCCACCGGCAGCCTGCAGCTGCTGATTAAAGCGCGGCAGCGTCCAGCGCAGGTCCCCCAGTACTTTTAAATCCGCCGTTACATTTTTATTGATTTCTGCCCGGTCCAGTTCAAAATGCAGGATTTTAGCCTTAGGCGCAAAACCGTCTACCCGTCCTGTCACCCGGTCACTGAATCGCATACCGATACACAGCAGCAGGTCGCATTTTTGAATCGCCATATTGGCGGCGTAGCTGCCATGCATGCCGGCAAAGCCCAAAAAGCCTTCGGTGTCGGCAGGTACAGCGCCCAGCCCCAGCAGCGTGGAAGTTACAGGCACGCCCAGCGTTTGCGCCAGTTTCTGTACCTCTGCAGACGTATCGGAGCTGATAACACCGCCGCCGGCAAAAATCAAGGGACGCTCAGCCTTCTGCACCGCTGCCACGGCAGCCGCAATCTCGTCCTCATTGCCATCATAAACACCGGAATAGCCGCGCAGGTTCACAGTTTTCGGATACTTGTAATCAATCTTCGCGTCAAAGACATCTTTCGCCACATCAATGACCACCGGTCCTTTGCGGCCAGTGCTGGCGATAAAGAATGCCTCTTTGATTATCCGCGGCAGGTCATTGACATCTTTCACGAGATAATTATGTTTCGTTATCGGTGTCGTAATACCGAAGATATCAGCCTCCTGAAAAGAGTCCTTGCCGATATAGGGATTGGCGACCTGACCGGTAATGCAGACCAGAGGCACTGAGTCCGTGCAGGCCGTAGCTATCCCCGTAATGAGGTTCGTCGCCCCCGGCCCGGAGGTGGCAAATACTACGCCCACCTTGCCAGTAGCCCGGGCATAACCATCAGCCGCATGGATAGCGCCTTGTTCATGCCGCGTTAAAATATGCGGAAATTTCATCTTATATACAGCATCATAAAGTGTCAGCACCGCGCCCCCCGGATAGCCAAACACCATTTCGACGCCTTCCCTTTTCAGGCTTTCCAGTACTGCCTGAGCACCATTCATCATCAAAGCCAGCCCTCCCCAAATTGTTTACAGTTGATATAATAATCCACTGATTATTATACACTATTTGTATACAATATTACAACGAACATTTTCATTTATACTTATAAAGCGGCACTAGGCAGCAAGTACAAGCAAAAATATTTATGAAAATACTACTTTCTTCTCACACAGATAAATTGCAGTTTGGTGGTTAGTTCGTGCTAAAAATTATCCCGATAATACGTGCACGGGGTTCACGGGGGAGTAATTTTTCTGCCCCCGCTAAACGACA
>NZ_CAJODG010000019.1 GCF_905233635.1 Selenomonas sp. AE3005
ATTTTTACCGCGAAGAACTTTAGCAACTTCAGCTGCGAGACGGCCGACAGTCTGCCCTTCAGCGTCTACAACATACCATTTACGCTCAACGTTGGATGCGTTTGCCATAAACGTTGTCTTCATGCGATTTCCCCCCTAATAAGTTCAAATGATTTAATCGGTATATGACATTCTCACGACTGGCTTCCGGGGCTAATGGATGCCATGTCCGTAACATCACATAAAAACATTCTACGCAAAAACGAACTGCAAGTCAAGAACTTTTTTAGATTTTTTTAGCAGCCCTTAAAATAATTTATCGTCCGGGCCAGGCCTTCGGCCAAATCCATTTGCGGCTGCCAGTTCAGGTTCTGTACAGCGGCCTCGTTGCAGAGCATGGAACGGTTGATATCCCCTTCGCGCGGAGCAGTGAACTGCGGCTCTACAGCCTTGCCGACAGCTTTGGCCATAAGGTCGATAAGCTCGAGCAGGCTCGTTTCCGTCTGATTACTGAGATTGTAAACGGTATTGGCTTTATCCGTGGTCATGGCACCAATGATACCGGCTGCAATATCCCCGGCATAGATAAAGTCACGCGTCTGCTTGCCATCACCAAATACCGTAATGCCCTGGCCCTTGGCAATGCGTTTGGCAAAGATGCTGATAACACCACCCTCGCCGGTGTCTCCCTGACGTTCGCCGTAGACATTGGCAAAACGCAGGGCAACATAATCAAGTCCATACAGGTCATGATAGAGCTTTAAGTACTTTTCCGCTACAACCTTGGTCAGACCATAGAAGGACATGGGGGCCAGCGTTTCTTCCTCGCGAATAGGCAGCTTGTCCTCTGTTACATCACCGTAGGACGCCGCCGTGGAGGCAAAGATAATCCGCTGTACACCGCTATGACGGGCCGCCTCCAAAATATTTACCGTACCCATGACATTTTCTGACGCGTCAAATTCCGGGTCTTTGATGGACACGTCCACCATCGTCTGGGCTGCCAGATGTACGATAATGTCAAATTTGGCCTGCTCAATCTTTTCCCGGGCCGCCTTGTCACGGATATCCATTTCCCAGCAGGTGCAGGTATCCTTGCCCTGGGGCAGGTGCTGCCAGGTACCCGTGCTCACGTTGTCGAGCACCGTAACGTCATGCTTAGCGTCCAAAAGCTGACGAACCAAATGCGAACCGATAAAACCTGCGCCGCCTGTTACTAATACTTTCATTATATTATCCCCCTCTGTACTGAGTTGCCTAAATGAGCCGTACTGTTTAATAATTCCACAGTCGCATTGGCCCCTTCATCATAACGCACGATATTGACCGCAGTATTAAACTGCCTTATACTCCACAAATACTGCAGCGGCATGTGCAGCGCCGCAGTCAGCATGGTACGCAGCACAGCGCCATGGGCCACAACCACGATGGTCTGGCCGTCATGCTTTTTTACCAGTTCCTGCAATTTGTCCGTGGCCCTTTTCTGCACTGCCGGGAAAGTCTCACCACCGGGAATTTCCAAAATATCCGGGTGCTGCAGGAAATTAGTCATGCCCTCTTCCCACTCGGCCACAATCTGCTGATAGGTCAGGCCCTCCCATTTGCCGAAACTAACTTCCCGAAAGGCCGGTTCTGCCTGCACTGGCAGGCCAAATTTCTGCGCAATCGTTTCTGCCGTGACCATGGCACGCTGTAAATCACTGGCATATACCGCGTCTACCGTATTCACAGGGAAATCTGCTGCCAGCTGCTCGGCCTGCCTGCGGCCTTCTGCCGTAAGCTGCACATCTGACTGCCCCTGATAGCGGCCCGCCACATTCCATTCCGTCTGTCCATGACGAATAAAAATAACATTTGTCAAACTACTGCCTCCAATGCTTTGAGCATTTGTTCATTCTCGGCCCGGCTGCGCACCGCCACGCGGATATACTGCCGTCCTGCCAGCCCTGTATAATTGGCACAGTCACGCACCAAAACCCCCTGCTGCCGCATGTTGGCGGTCAGTTCACTGCTGGAAAGGCCGGTTTGTTCTACATTCACCATGATAAAATTCACGCTGGGAAAGAGCGGCTTAAGGCCCCTGATGGCCAGCAGGCGTTCATACAGCCAGTCTTTTTCCGTCTTTACAAATGCCCGGCTCCTTTTATGATACTCCTTTAAGCCCAAAGCCGCAACACCTGCCACCTGTGCCAGACTGTTGACATTCCAAACGTCCTTAGCCTGCTCCAACCGCTCAATAAGCGCCGCATGACCACTGGCAAAGCCCAGCCGCAGCCCCGGCATAGCGTAAAACTTCGTCAAAGAGCGGACTACAAACAGGTGCTTATACTGACAAGTCAAATCCCTGACACTATACATATTGTCAGCAGGCAGAAAATCCAAAAATGACTCGTCAACTACCGTCCATATCTGCCGGCTTTCCGTAAACGCCAAAAATCTTGCCAGCTGTTCTCTTTTTAGCAGCTGGCCGGTGGGATTGTTGGGATTGCCCAGAAAAATGCAGTCCACCGCGCCGAGTTCCTGCTCTAGCCGGGCAAAATCCACCGCAAAGTCAGATTCTGCCGGCAAAGGCGAAAGCAAAAGTTCTGCGCCGACGGCCTCTGCTGCCCGTTGGTAATCACTGAACGACGGCACCGGCAGCCCTACTTTCTGCGGCCGGATAACCTGCAGGAATAAGTAAAAAAGCTCCGCCGCGCCATTGCCCAAAATAAGCTGTTCACAAGCGATACCATAATGCTCACCAATTGCCTGCTTTACCTGCCGCGCCTCCGGGTCTGGATAATGAACAATCCCGGCAATATTTTTAGCAATGGCCGCACTTACCTCAGGGGCCAGCCCCAGGGGATTTATATTAGCGGAAAAATCAAGCCACGTTCCCCCATGCGGAGCCTTACGATATATATTACCGCCATGCTCAAATTTTTCCATTGTCCTGTCCTCGTTTCTGCCTGTAGGCGGCACACTGGCTGACAAATTTTACCGCCGCCTGCGGACAGCCGGCAAAATGCAAATGCAGATAACTGCCCAGCACATTTTTAAACCGTCTGCCGGCCGGATACTTTGTATTATTGCGGAGTTTTCTAAAGATAAAAGCGGCCGTCTCTTCTGCCGGCGCCTGTTCCTGGGAAAAATGGAACTCATGCCCCCGTATCTTTTCGCCTTTGCCCCCGAGCACGGAGTCTGCCATCAGCTCAGCCTCCACATAACCAACCATTTGCAGCTTGGCCGTCATTTCCGTCCGCCCGGGCAAAACGCCGACCATAGCATGGCTGTTGCCCGCAAAATCCTGCAAACTTTCCTTCATATACATATAGCCGCCGCACTCTGCCAATATTGGCATGCCCTTCTGTGCCAGGCCGTAAAGAGCCTGCCGCATGGCGGTGTTGGCCGCCAGCTGCGCGGCAAACATTTCGGGAAAGCCCCCGCCAATCAGCAGTCCGTCCACCGGCGGCACCTCATGGTCATGCAGCGGACTGAAGGTGACGATTTCTGCCCCCAGCCGTTCCAGAACCTTTAGACTGGCCGGATAATAAAAAGAAAACGCCTCGTCCTTGGCCACGCCAATCCGGCAATTATACTGCCTTGCCGTAAGTGGCAGGGTATCTGCCTGTGGCAAGGGGGCAGCACTTCGGGCCAGTGCAATTATTTTATCAAGGTCTGCACTTTTAGCCACGACTTCGCCCATGTGCGCAACAACGGCCCGTTCCTGATTTTCCTCCACCGGCACCAGGCCCAAATGACGCTCGGGCATACTAAGACCATCGTCGCGGCGCAAAGCCCCGTAGACAGGCATATTTATTTTCGCCATAGCCTCGCGTACCATGGCCTCATGTGTATCCGAGCCCAGGCGGTTGATAATAACCCCGGCCAGATTCACGTCCTTATCATACTCACGAAAGCCTAAGGTAATAGCGGCCGCCGACGCCCCCATGGATTTGGCGTCTATAACCAGCAGCACCGGGGCTTTAAGGATTTTGGCAATCTCCGCCGTAGAGCTGATTCCCTGACGGCCGCCATCATAAAGCCCCATCACGCCCTCAATAATCGCAATATCTGCCCCTGCCGCCTCTGTGGCCAGAATTTCCGGCAGAATCTCCGGTGCGGTCAGCCAGCTGTCCAGATTGTGGGCCGGCCTGCCGCTGGCCAAAGCATGATAACCGGGGTCAATATAGTCCGGGCCAGCCTTAAAGGACTGCACCTGCAGGCCCTGCTGCCGCAAGGCCGCCAACAAACCTGTAACGATGGTCGTTTTCCCGGCACCTGATTGCGTGGCCGCCACTACTATCCTTGGTATATTTTTCATGTGCGTCTAACCTCCACTCCACCGGGCCGTAACTGCACGATTCCCCGAAAACTAACCGCCAGCTGCCGGGCAATGTCCTCCGCCTGCCGGGAGATTTCTTCCTGCCCGGCCTGCGCCGGCCACCACAGGCCAATTACCGTACCGCTGTGCGCCACATTTACGCCGAGAGCCCCGGCGGCTTTACCGAGCTGCCACAACGCGGTCAGTTCCTGCTTATACAGATTATCCTGATTTAAGAAAGCACTTTGCGTAGCCGCACTTGCCAACGCCGTACCGTCCTGCGCGGTCATCGCCTCACGAAACACAGCCAGCATGGCGGCCATAGCCTGACTGTCAATTTTTGACTTGTCAACAATGACCTGCGCGTGCAGCTCACAGGTATTGACTGTTCCGCCCAGGTCAAAAACAGCCGCCTGCAGGGCAGGTACCTGCCTATACCCTGCCAGCACCTGGCCGGTTATATGATTCATCAGCACAATCCCCGGGCAGAACACGCCATCAGTAGGTTCGATAGCCGTGGCAATGTCCATGATAAATTGCTCTGTCCAGGGCTGCCCTAAAATCTCCATGACCGCCACAACCACCGCGGCAATATCCGCACTCGAGGAGGCCATACCCTTGCCCCGGGGCAGTTCTGAAGTCAGCCTGATACCATAAGGAAAATCTGTTTTTCCCAGGCGCGACAAAGTCAACGACAAGGCCAGCAGGGATTTTTCCCCCAAGCCATACCGGCCGGAAAAATCGCTGCTGACCTCCACCGTCGTATATTTATTTATCGGGCAGGTGCCCAAAAAGGGACTTCCCTCTGACCAGCCCTGCACCAGTTCCCCACAGGAACCAGGTACACGCACCACAATTTTCATCTATAGACTCCAGAGTTACGCACAAATTTTAACGTTTGTAGATATGATACCATAATTGACCGTCAAAATCCATGCTCCCCTGGGGCGCAAATGTCAAACCAGGTGCTGCTCCTTGCCCCACTGACTGATTTTTTCATACAGCGGTACAGCTACGCCATACTCGTGCCCCAGGCTGACCACTCTATCCACCAGCCCGGCAAACTCCGACTGCCTGCCCTTCTGAATATCGCGCTGCATGGACATGGTAGAACCAGCCTTTAGTGCGTCCATGATTTTTAAGCCGACCTCTGTCAGGTCCTGTTTAAAGGTAACCCCCATGGCACCGCCCAAGGATTCCACTTCTTTTATCAGGCCGCTAAACAAATCCCTGGCCTCCCCGGGCTGCTGAAACTTTTCGCTGGTAACCGCCAAATAAGCGCCGGCAGCGGCGGCTGGGGAAACAAAGGCAAATTTTTGCAGAGCGTCACGAATTATATTATCACTGAAATGCCCCTTGATATCTGCCTCATTGAGCACCTTCTCCAGCTTTTGGGCCGTTTCCAACAGCTTTTCCTCCTGCTGCGGACGATAGCCGTATATCACGCGGAGCATCTCATCCGACTGATAAATTACCCCTGGCTCTTTGATTTCACTCATAACGTAAATGCAGCCGTCAAGGCAGGTAAGTTCCGGCAGCTGCGCCTGCATAACGCCGCCCGTCCCAAAGACATTCAGCACCGGCACAATCAGCGTTTGCGGCGTCATTTTCGCCTTGGCAAAGGCGATAGCATCTTCAATATTGTAATACTTCACGCAGACAAATAACACATCAGGCACATCATCGTAATTTTCCGCCGTGCAGGCTTTAATCCCGGCCACCTGCACTGTGCCGCGGTGATTGGTCTGCAGCGTCAGCCCCTGCGCCTGAATCGCCGCCAAATGCGCCCCACGTGCCACAATGGTCACATCATTACCGGCCAAAGCCAGATAAGCCGCCAGCGTCCCCCCTGTGCCCCCGGCACCAAAGATACAAAATTTCATATCGCTGCCTCCTTGAATGATTTATATCAATTTATATATTATATTCACCTTCTTTTATACTTTTCCTGCGTTGCTTACGCCTCTATTTTGCAAAACAATTCTTCTAAACAACATATCAAGGAGCGCCTGTTCGTTCCATAATCACTGCAAATCAATCATTCCAATGACGCCTATTCGGCGGAGTACTATGAAGTGCGAGAATCCTATGATTGCTGTCTTTTCTAAACCGCCTATACGGCGGAGTACCAGGATTATGTCAGCTGGCAAAAAGCAAAGATTTTCTAAGCCGCCTATTCGGCGGAGTACGGTGTGGTGCAGTCATTGCCGGAAATGTCGCATTTCTAAGCCGCCTATTCGGCGGAGTACGGATAAAGCACTGTAAAGCCTCTTCTTCTCTATTTCTAAGCCGCCTATTCGGCGGAGTACTGGACGTGGAAATGGCCATACAAAAAGAAAATTTTCTAAGCCGCCTATTCGGCGGAGTACATGAAGGACGATGATGCCATCATGGGACTGCTTTTCTAAGCCGCCTATTCGGCGGAGTACCGTTTCTCCGTTTCTACTTCCAGTTCCATCATTTTCTAAGCCGCCTATACGGCGGAATACCTACCTTGCGAAGGTAGTAATCATCTTCGCAATTTCTAAGCCGCCTATACGGCGGAATACGATTCGCAGGAAATAGCCGATAATACAGAACTTTTCTAAGCCGCCTATACGGCGGAATACGGCAGCAGAGGCTAGAGGTTTTGTGATTTAGATTTCTAAGCCGCCTATTCGGCGGAGTACTGTGATTCGTCTTATATCTAACAAGATACGGATTTCTAAGCCGCCTATTCGGCGGAGTACAAATATATGACTGAGTTTAGAAGGGCTATACATTTCTAAGCCGCCTATACGGCGGAATACAGTATCGCCGATGGCGCAATATATCCGACAATTTTCTAAGCCGCCTACACGGCGGTTAACTGTAAAATCCAATGCCTACCACCTTATCACACCTGCTCTCACAGGCCTTTCCCCTATTTTACCCCAAATTCTGCGCATCTTCAAGAAACCTTGATTTTACTAGATTCTACAAGCGTTCCTAAAATTTGGGTCAAAACACAGGCACAGTAGATTGATTATCCAATCCATAGCTCCCAAACCCCATCTCAACAACTTCCTCTTTGTCTATTTTCTCTATAGACAAACGGTACTCATATCCATTGCTGTCACTGCGCAGCACTACATAAGGCAGTTTCCTATGCTCCTGTTTCCTATGCTCCTGCTCTGAGAAAAGGTTGATGGCCTCATCAAAAGAAACATTGTGCCTTTTGGCATATCTTCTTGCTAATTTAGCAGGATTGCCTTTGTTATGCCTGCGCCTGAAAGTAGCCCATGCAACATGCTTAGGTATCTTGGCGATGCCCTTGACATGGACATAATCACGATACCTGGCCACCTGCTGCTGCATATTCAGCGCTAACAGATCTTCTTCTGTCTCAGCAAAAATCCTTAGTTTGTCCCCCAACCCATCCAGGCTGTAGTGAGGAAAAGAAACACCAATGCGCCCCCTCTCCTCCATCTTGTCTGACAATGCAATATGCACCGACTGATACAGCTTGCCCCATATATGATTTTCATTGACCTCACCATCCGGCAGTATTGTCAACTCCTGATAATATTTCACCATAGTTCACTCACCCTTTTTGTCACTCTCACCGAATACACCACCACGTATGAGAACTGCTACTACATAATCAGCCTCTTCATTCGTCAAAGGTTCGTCTCCAAACATATATTTCTTAAACAAGGTATAAAAATCTTGCTTGCTGTTCGGCTTACGGAATGCCCTCCCCCTGGTAGTTACTGCACCATAGACCTCAACAGCCAGAACAGGCGAATTTTCTTTGTCAGGATAGCCAGGATACCAAGTGTCAATCGTGCGCAACGCATTGCCGATTTTCTGAGAATGCATAGCTGCAATGTTGTTTGACTGATACAGGATCTTACTCTTATCACCCTTGCCCTTGTTGAATACCAATTCCTCACTAGGATAAACTTCCTGGCCTAATCCCACCTTTGCATATGCCTTTACCTCGACATACAAATAGGGAATTTCGCCAGACAGGGCTGATGCAATCTTCCCCGCCAACTCATCTAGTTTTTCATCATGTTTATCGAAATTTCGCAGAGAATAGTCATATGCTGAGAACGTTGCCTCCAAATCATCAGCCTTCACCTGAACATCAATCTTTTCTGCTCCCAAGCGATTGCGCCACAAGAACCGGCCATTGGCTATATTAGTAGCGTAACGATGCCCCAACTCCCGGCATCCAGTTTTCTTTATATACGCTTTGACCTTAGCGTAGTAATTATCATAAAATGCTATATCATTGCAAGCTATCGGAATTTCTACGCCACTCATGATTTTCAAAGTGAAAGTCAGCACTATTGTATCCTGCTTCACCCCCAACATACAGGTATCAACTGTCTGCAAATTAGCCATAGTAATCCGTGCTTCAAATTTGTCTTCAGTATCGGCTTTGGAATTTTTCTGCAAAGTAGAATCAGTGCCACGCACTGCTTTCTCTGTAAGTTTGAGCGGCACAATCTCATTAGTATGAGCATCGTCCCAAACAGTGCCATATAAATGTCCATCGGAGGGAACAATCTTCTTCTCATACGCCAGCAGAGAGGGAAGTTTCATATTGTTAGCCGCATTCTTCTTAGCCATATCACATTTCTCCTTTTCTGATTACATTGCCTGTCTGCAAAGATAAAGACCATTGACCTCATCATAATCATAACGCCACATCATTTCATCGAGGGTATTGAATCTATGCGGCATCATAAATTCACCTACCGTGACTATCGGCTCAACAAAGTGATGCTCATAGCCATAATCACGCTGCCCCTCTAGCTTATCAGTAGGGCCGGACAAATCACAAAACCCCACAGCTATAGGTACCAGCCAGCCCTTGTCAATGAATTTGCTGCTTTCCCAGCGCACCTTCTTCTTAGAATCTTCCTGCCCTTCGACAATCTTCTTATGCATTACCCTCTGAATATCCATGAGACAATCCAGCGCATCATGCGCCTCAGTTGGCTGTATAAGATCCAGACGCTCCTTCAGCATAGCGCCAACCATCAATCTAGCCCTAACCTTATACATAGACTTTTCATCCCTGACATAATGGACGGTTAAATTTTTCTCGTCAAATATTGTCCAAATATCTCCCCCAGCAGCTTTCATGCGTGGCATTCGCTCCCTGACGGCATGCAACAGCTTCTTTTCATTCTTGCCATTCACGCCTTCAAGCTCGATAAGGAGGCTCACGCACATATGACACCTTGCTTCTTCAATGAATGAAGCAGACTTTATACCACCATCATTGCCATCCAGCTTAGGCGGCTTGGCATACCCAACAATATTCGTCCTATATTCATCCAGTCTATACGTCTGCAGCTCACATTCATGATACGATACCGCAATACCGGTAAATCTCACTTCCTCCAGCTTGCATTGGGTTCTGACATATCGCTCCAGCGCATACATGAAACCTGTCCATGCAGTCATAGCCGGTACCCCTATGGTATACGCTGAACTGGCTGCATTAGCATTATGTACCTTCATTTTAGAAAACAACAAATAAGTTTTATCCATCAGGCTCTCACCTCTGATCAACACACCACAACCATCACTCTGACTGAACGACCTCAAGGACTTTCTCTTTTAAATTATCCAAAAATTTATCATCAGGTGTGATTTCAGTTTTATATTCATTTTTCCAAGCCTCAATAAAAAACTCCCTCAGCCTTCTGGCAAAGTCCAAGATAACTTTCTGCTTCCACTCATCACTGTCATAACGTTCATCAACATATTTATCATCCAGCCAAATAGCCTGTTCCCTGGGCAGATTTACATTTTCACTCCAGCCTTGCTGTTGCGCACGCAACTCATAAACATTCCTATATATCTCGTCAATGACTTTTGACCAGTAATAGCCTAGTATCTCCCGATTCTGCTTATTTTCCCAAGTAGTGCTATAACACTTGCAGATATGACTATATACATCCTTGAATTTGTTATTGAACCACACTTTTTCTTTGAAAAAATCATTTCTAGGCAGCGTGACTCGTTTTTCGAATTTTGGGGGCATTGACAACAACATTTTCGCATCCATGCCAGTAGTCCCTATAGACACGTTTTGTGCATTGGCACCTCCTATTTTTGTGCTCACCATTCCATAAATCTCACTGTATTCTTCAATATCAGCCTCCGGCTTTCGTGCCGCAATCTTCAACTCCGTCATCGCCCTTGTCCTAGCTGCCAATTCCTGGATAATGCAGGCAGGCTGCATGACTGACAGCAGGTGATCTGTATCTCCGATAGGAAAAAACACTTGCCTAAGCTTATTCCCTATGGGCGCATGACTATCAGGTTTCTTAAATGCAAGCAGCTTTTCTTTGATTTCATCATAAGCAAGGCCAAGTGATTCTATATCTTCCCGCAACATATCATCATTATTGAGATGCTGATATACTGTCCTGCCATCCTCCAGTTTCTTGGTCAGCAAACTGCTGGTTGCAGCATATGAGGCACTGCTATACATATCAACTTGGCAATTCACATTCTTAGTCATCACATAATTACTGTCAGTCACGCCATCCGTAGCCACGCAATAATTTATCTGCAGTTCAGGATCTGTATATTTGCCGATATGTGTAGCCAGTTCGATTTTGCAGGCATTATCGGCCAGTCTAAGCAAACAGTCCCTCAAATCCTTATCCTTTTTGGCTTTATTTGCAAGTTCATCCAGAAAAACACTCAACCTTACCCCTCCTCACCTAACAAGCTCAACCATGCCATATTGGTCAGAATAGATGCGCTCGCGTTTCTTCTCAGAAATAGTCAGCAGTCCCACTCTATAACTCCATTCCTTGTCCCCCTCGCTTGCCGTGGCATAGTCCCTCTCAAGCCAAAACTTCTCACTTTCATCAACCTCGGCGTGAACAATGTCATAGGTTTCTTCAATCAGCTGAAAATCCCCAGACACCTCATCTATTTCATAGAATCTATACCGCCCCACGTCATCCTTTCTTAAATACAATTCTCTATCTTTTTCCCCCTCCCGGAAAGGATTCAAAGTTTGCGGCAAACCAGTCAAATACCAATACTCATCCTGCCAGCCGTGAATAAAGGCAGCCCCCACATTTGAAAGATTGCGAAAATCGCTCAATACCTGATGCTCCAGATCTATGAATCTTCTCTTGGGTGATAAACTTTCCCGCCTACTGACTCTAGGTATGGCATCTACTCTCTCGGCCAAGCCCTCAACATCTACCAGTTGCTGTAAATCATGCGTATCCAGGACATATTCCTCACATTCAAAGCCCGGCAAGGTGTATGCTATCTTTTTCCCCTCCAAAGCCAACATATTATATTGCATTATACAGATATTGCCTAAAGCTTTGGCCTTGAAAGCACGTCTATGCCTGCGAATACGACCAGCCAACTGAATGAGCGAACGATACGAAGATGGCTCCAATATGGCCCAGTCAAAATCATGGTCTCGGCCTACTTCCTCGATAGGTGTAGCTATAACAATAAACAAAATATTATTTTCTTCAGCTTCGTCTATGTGCTTACGCATCACACTATCTGTAAAATCAATCTTCTCCGTGTCCTGCCCCTTGCGTTTCAAAGCTCCATCAAGATATTTCTCCTGCAAGGTTCGCAAAAGCAGTGTCTGCCTGCTATGATACACCATAATCCTCGGTGCCATATTCTCTGGCCACACGGCTGTCTCCACGAAATACTTGGCAACTTCCACACAAAGCCTGATATTCGCTGTCCTGACTAGACCAATTGATACTTTCTTATTTGTTTTCTTATCTGTTACGAAGTAATTATGGTGAAGGATGACCGCCGCTTCTTTCATAGATTCGCAATATGCTTTTCGCCGCTCATCGCCTGTTTTGTTCAAAATATCACTGCAATCCTTTATCCAGGCCCATCTTTTCGGTGGCTGAACCAGAAGTTTCTTGCAATGGCTCTCAACATATGCAGCATGAGCCATCCTGAAATCATCTGCTTTTTGGTTGTCCATCAGTTTTACTTCAGTCATGAACTCATCACACCAGACACAGTTGATAGCATTGCTTTTGCCAAAGAAACGAGCATAAAGTGCCCGTCCACTTTTATAGGCAGAAAACAAGCCTTCAGACAAATCAGGCGGGATAGTTGCCGATGACAATATCACATTGCGCCCCAGCATGCCAGCCAAATGCGTAAGCCTTGCTATTGCTACCAAATCACTGCCTGTGAAATCATCTATCTCATCAATGACAATATCAGCCGTCATCATCCTCAGCACAGGCAGCATATAACGTCCCCCGCGAATGCTTTCCGTGCTTGGCATAAGATGGTCGATGGTGGACACCAGCACAGGCGCATATAGCAATCTGCGGTGCTTTTGGCTTGCAACTTTATTGTGCTGAGGAAATAGTGCCGCCAAAACCTCTTCTCCCTGAGCAACGCCACCGTCAATATCACCAGGCAAAAGCTCATTCATGTTTGCAGTATCACTATTGTCATCCCAAGCGGTCTCAAACTCTTCCTTCCCAACTCTCAAGCGTTCATGCAGTTCCTTGACCGTAGCAGAACCAATCAATACAGCCATATCATCTTCGTTCAACTTTACACGGCTACGATACTCGTCGCCAGTTTGCAGTGTAAGGCTTCTAAGCCCCAGCAGGAGGCTATACCTCAGGGATTCTCCATCTTTCGAGATAGCCATGGCCAGCTTGGCATTGGCAAAGGTTTTGCCGCAGCCTGTTCCAGCCATATTGACTACAAACCAACCGATCTCATCCTCAATCTGCGCCTTATTTTCACGCACAGCCTGAACTGCCAAGTCCTGCCAGACAAAATCTGGCAATGCACTTGCCTGTTGGAGTTTTTCCACATTTTTTGCCTGTTTCATACCAGCCATGAGTTTCGGCAAGACAATAGCTGTCTGAACAGCCTGTTGAGAAACACGAACAAGATGTTCAGCAAGTTTCTGCTTCAGCTTTCCTTGGCAGGTATTAGCATATAAAACATGTCGCCCACCTTTCCATGTTTTATCAGCCTCCTCTGATGAAACAGTGTAATCCGCCAGCATCAGGCAAATTCTCGCCTGCAATAAGAAAATTCTCGTATTGTCAGCTTCCCATATTTCCAGGAACCCATCTTGTTCATCCAGCACTGCCTGACTGGCCTCCTTCAGCTTCTGAAGCCAAACTGTCGAATCAAGCAACAAGCCCTTGGAAAACAGGGGGATTTTCACTTCTTCAGTTTTCTTATATCCCCACTCAGGCTCAATTAAAGAAAGCACCTCTTGAAAAGAACTACCCTCGGCTTTCACGAAACCAGCGCAATCATCCTTTTCCAGCGTTGGCATTCGATGATGGCACAAAATCAGCCAGCAAATCATACTGGCAATAGGTGGCATTTCACCTATCTCCTGTGCATAGTTTTTTTGTATTGCCTCGATAAGAGCCTTTTCATCAATTTTTCCTTCGGCAAGCTGCTGAAGCCAATCAGCATCGTTATCAGCAGCAGCACAAAGATTCTCCACCAGCTTGCAGCTAAGCCACTCATGTCGGTAGCAATCTCTCGCCTTCTTCTTTCGCAACGATTCCTGGAAAGCGTCATTTGCTTTCCCCCAATCGTGCAACAGTGCGGTAAGTGCCAGTATGCCTGAAAGTAAATTCATATATTTCATCATGATTTTCCATCTCAAAATTATAATCTAAAGTTCAAACGGTATATAAATATATCACCATACAAAATTCCCCAAGCCACCTCACGGCGGTAACTAAATCGCAACATCAAAAGTACAAACCTTCTAAGCCACACTTTTTCAGCGGTAAACTGACTCTTGCATTCCTGCACTATCAATCAACAGTGTAAACACCTACTTTTTATTATTTATACCAAAGTTATATATCATTGTCAATCTATTATTATTATTTCTTCTCGCTTAAGAATGACTGGCTGAACTGTGTCAAACAATATTAAAATGCATCTATTGCCAGTATCAGTGCCAGAAAACATCCAGGTTCACTTCATTTGGAGAAAAAAGCAATCGAAATCTCACATTAGATAAATTTCAATCACTTTTTAAGGGTATGAATCAGATTAACGTATACCATGAACTAGTTATATCATGCTATTACTCATTTTTCAGAATACTTTGCGGTTATCCCCTAAGCGACAAAAACCGCACACAGCCTGCTGCCGTGTGCGGTTTCAAATTATCAGCATTTTATGAAGTCCCCGTCCGCGAACATTTGCCATTGTTCATCGGCTGGGACTTGATTGTTTAATATACGTTCTACATTCAGGCGGTCGCTGGTTTCGTAGAAATTTACAGCGTCTTTTTCGGACAGGCCTCCCTGTATTTTGCGCTGAATAAGGCGGTCTTTTAGGAGTTCCGGTGCCACTTTTATACTGAGTGTGTAATCAGCCAGTTCATGCAAGTCACGCCACTGCGGTTCATTGAGCAGCAGCCAGTTGCCCTCCACCAGCAAAATATTGCTGTTTACTACAAGCGCGTCAGGAATGGGATTGTGCAGTTTGCGGTCATAAACAGGCCAGAGGGATTTCCCCTGCTTGGCCTCTTGTATCTTTGCCCTTAAACCTGCCACGTCAAAAGTTTCCGGCGCGCCTTTAATTGACCTGAGCGTTATGGTTTTGCCGTCACGCTCTATCGTATGTGACTCCAGATACGCATTGGGATAATGAAAGCCGTCCATACCCAAAGCCTGCACGGCCTGCGTACCTGCCTGCTCATGTGACAGTTGTTCCAGAAACTGCAGCAAGGTTGATTTGCCCGTGGCCGGCGGTGCAGCCAGGAATGCCATTATCCGGCGCTGTTCACATTGCTGTATATCCGTCAATTTTTGCAGCAAAGGTATAAACAGCGAGTTTACCGTATCCTCGTTGTATTTTACACGCTGTGGCAGGCCGTTTATGACCATATCGTAAAACTGCCAATTTTTATTACTCACACCCAGCACCTCCATAACATGAGTCCGTTATCTCCAAAATATATGCAGGCCGCCCGGTATCCAGGAAGTCACCCAGAACACCAGCAGCACCACCGTTTCCGTCAGCGTTTCAATAGCTCCGTAAGTGTCACCGGTCAGGCCCCCCAGTTGACTTGTCAGCCAGCGGCCCACCAGCCAGGCAAAGCTAAGGCCCATCACTAAAGCGGCGACAGCGGCCTGCCCCCAGGGAACCACAAAGGCCAGTGTCACAGCTATTGCCAGCAGCAGGGTTTTCTTATCGGCCATATCGGCAAATATTTTGCCCATACCTTCCTTACGTGCGTAGGGAAAGCAGGCAATTGCCATGACCATGGCCATGCGGCCGATAATCGGCATGACAAAGAGCGCCGTCATAATCAGCATGAGCTTGACATCACGGAGCGCCGTCCAATTGATGAGCAACAGACAGGCCAAAGCGATTACGCCAAAGGAGCCCACGCGGCTGTCCTTCATGATTTCCAGTACACGTTCCCGTTCCCGGCCGGAAAAGACACCGTCCACGGTATCCATAAAACCGTCGAGCATCAGCCCGCCTGTCAGCAGCACCGGCAGGATTATCAGCAGGGTGGTCACCAGATTGGCCCAGCCGAATACGGCAATCAGCCCCCAGGCCGCCAGCATATATATAGTTCCCAGGATAACCCCGACCAACGGAAAAAACTTTGTACTGCGGCCAAAATCCTCAGCCGTCAAGTCCCGTTGCGTACAGATATGAATCCGCGTTAAAAACTGCAGGGCGGTAATAAATGATTTCATTTCATTCCATTTCCTTCCCTTATCACAAGCCAAACATGGCGTAGCAGACAATGATAAACATAACCGTGGCCGTATACATCAGCCGGATTGAGCCCATGATATGCTTAATGCTCAAAACCTCTAACGGTTCCCCCATATAGGCGCGAAAATGCGGCTGCCCAAAGTAGGAGTTGTAACCGCCCAGGCGAATGTGCAGCGCCCCGGCCACCGTGGCCTCAGCATAGCCGCCGTTAGGACTCGGGTGTTTCTTCGCATCGCGGAGCATCATGCGGTAAGCAAATTTATAATCATAGCCCAGTATCCACGCCGCAAAGATAAAGAGTACGGCTGTGATACGGGCCGGAATATAGTTCAGCACATCATCAAGCCGCGCCGCCGCCCGGCCAAAGTACAGGTATTTATCGTTTTTGTAACCAAGCATGGAATCCATCGTATTTGCTGCCCGATAGGCCATCGCCAGCGGTACGCCGCCCAGTACGAAAAAGAACAGGGGTGCAATAATGCCATCGACGGTGTTTTCAGCAATGGTTTCCACCGTAGCCCGGGCGATTTCCGGTTCGTCAAGTTTATCCGTATCCCGGCCGACAATCCAGCCCACCTTGCGCCGGGCCTCGCTCATATCCCCGGCCAGCAGCAGGCCGTATAGTTCCTTGCCGGCCTTGGCCAGACTTTTAGGCGAGATAGCAAAGGACAACATAACTGCGCCCACGGCAACGGAGCCCCAGCTCCAGGGAATCCTGTAGGACAGGAGCATTATTCCTTCCGCAACGGTATAGGTCAGCCACAGTACCAGCAGCACCAGCACCGCGCCCCAGGCAAATTTCCGGCTGTCCTTATCCGCCGGGTGATAAAACAGGCGCTCCAACAGGGAAATAAGATTTCCCATCAGTACCACGGGGTGCCACTTGCTCTTGGGGTCCCCGATAATGCAGTCCACTAAAAAAGCCAGTATTCCTGTCAGCATGAAGTTTCCCCCATAATCTGTGCCAGCTTTTCCATATCGAGACTGGCCCGTACCACACTGGCCAGACGATTATACGCCCGTTCCTTTTCCTGCCGCACACTGCGCTGGACAGGCAAATCCGCCAGTCCCTTACGGCCGCGCAGGGCATTTAATACCTGACGGCGGAACGTGTCATGGTCAAAGATACCATGAATATAGGTACCCGTCACTTGTCCCTGACCGTCAAGCTGACATGTCAAACCTTCGGGAATCGCCACCGTCTGATTTGACCTGTCAGTCAGCTTAAAGGGGTGCGTCATTTCCCCGGTAAACTGCGTTTCCCCCGTATGAATTTCGTAGCCATGCAAGCCCTCAGCTTTTATTTGCCGGCCCAGGAAAGCAAAATTAACACAGTCAGCCTGTACCTGACTTGTCAATTTTTCCGCCGCAAAGGTCGTGGCCATGGGCAGATAGCCCAGGCCTGTCACTTCATCGTTGGCCGATTCCGTATGCAAAGGGTCAGCAATTTTCTGTCCCAGCATCTGATAGCCGCCACAAATTCCCCATAACGGCGTGCCCTTAGCCACCTGTTCGCGAATAGCCTCTTCCAGGCCACACTCACGCAAATGCAGCAAGTCCTCGGTCGTATTCTTCGAGCCGGGCAGGATAATCATATCGGGATTGCCTAAATCCTCCACCTTACGCACATAGTACAGGGAGACATCTGGTTCCGCCGCCAGACTGTCAAAATCCGTGAAGTTGGAAATCTTCGGTGTCTGCAGAACGGCGATATGTAAATCCGCCTGCGCCTGTTCCGCCGCATCATTATCCTTATCATCAAGGGATACAGAATCTTCATCATCAATGCCCATGTTTTCAATATGGGGCACAATGCCGAGCACCGGCTTGCCGGTCTTTTCTTCCAAAAAGTCTACGGCCGGCGTAAGCAGCGTCACATCACCGCGGAACTTATTGATGATAAGCCCCTTGACTAAGGCGCGCTCGTCCTCGTCCAAAAGTTCCAAAGTACCCACCAGTGAGGCCAAAGCTCCGCCCCGGTCGATATCGGCAATTAAGAGCACCGGCGCATTTAAATGTTTGGCCACACGCATATTGACAATATCATTGGCTTTGAGATTGACCTCTGCCGGACTGCCTGCGCCTTCAATAACCAACGTGTCAAAATCTTTCTGCAGGCGTGCCAGAGCCTCTGTCACCGCTCCAAAGGCTTTTAACGAATAGCCCTTGTGATATTCCCTAGCACTCATATTGCCCACAGCCTTGCCGTTTATCACCACCTGCGAACAGGAATTGCCCGTCGGCTTTAAGAGCACCGGATTCATATCCACCATGGGTTCCAGGCCGGCGGCCTCCGCCTGCGCGACCTGCGCCCTGCCCATTTCCCGGCCGTCTTTGGTCACGTAGGAATTAAGCGCCATATTCTGCGCCTTAAAGGGCACGACCTTGCGCCCTTCCTGATGAAAAATCCGGCATAACGCCGTCGTGATGATGCTTTTGCCCACATGGGAACTCGTGCCCATCAGCATAATGGAATTTGCCATTTAGTATCCGTCCTTTTCCTGTGCCGCGTAGAGTTTTTTGATATTTAGGGGAATCCCGGCCATAACGGCGTACACATCGTCAGCCGCAGCGGCCAGGCGCTGATTGCTCAGGCCGCTGGCGTCACGATACAGCCGGGACAGTTTATTCTCCGGCACAATGCCAGCCCCGACTTCATTAGTGACAAAAATCGTTGTCGTTCCCTGCGCGGCGGCTGCCTGCGCCGCTTTCACCAATGCGCCTATCTGCTCCTCCACAATCTGATAGGCCCGTTCATCGGTCAGTTCATCATAGAGGATTCTGCACAGGTGATTGCTCAAATACAGCGTAATGCAGTCAAACAGCAATACCTTGTGTTCTTTGGCCGCCTCGGCAATAATCTTGTCGGCCTCAAAGGGTGCCTCCCAGGTCTGCCAGGCTGACGGCCGCCGTTCCCGATGCAGTTTTACCCGGTAGCGCATCTCCTCATCGTAAATCTGCGCCGTGGCAATATAGCCGACAGAGCAGCCCATATCCGCCGCCAATTTTTCGGCAAAGCTGGACTTCCCCGAACGGGCACCGCCGGTCACTAAGATTATCTTTCCTGCCATGACCGTTAACCCCTGTCGTTGTTGATAAGATACATCAGCGCATTAACCGCGGCTGCGGCAATGGGGCTGCCGCCCTTGGTACCAGTCACCGTGATAAAGGGCACCGTATTTTGCTTAGCCAGTTCCTCTTTGGAATCAGCCGCGCCCACAAAACCGACGGGAATACCGACAATGCAGGCCGGGCGTAGATTTTCTTCCGCTACCTGCCGCAGCACTTCAAAGAGCGCAGTCGGCGCGTTGCCGATGGCAATGATAGCGCCGTTCATCTGTGCACCGAATTTGCGCATAGCTGCCATAGAACGGGTAATCCCCTGCTCTTTAGCCGTTTTGGCCACTTCCTCATCGGCAATCAGACAATGCACCTGACCACCAAAGGAGGCCAGCTTGCGCTTGTTGATACCCGTGCGGACCATTTCCACGTCGGTGTAAATGTCGCAGCCCCCCTCTAAAGCGGCCATAGCTTTTTCGATAGCGTCAGGTGACATTTTAATGATAGGCGCATACTCCACATCACCGGCGGCATGTATAAGCCGTGAATACACCTTCACCTGCTCTGGACTCAGATTAAGACCGGCCAGATGGGGGGCAATTATTTCCATACTGCGATTTTCTATTTCCATGGGCTGCTTGATAAAGTCCATAATCAATCACCTCATTTTCATAATCATACATTATATATTATCATATTTATCCTGCTTACGCACCCTGCAGAGAAAACTTCACAGCACACCGGCCAGGCAATAGTTTTACCTCACATAATTCTAAAATAGATATTACATGTATACACACATACATCTTTTATAATGTTTCTAATTATGGTATAATGTTTCTCGTGATTGTACATGTTACGTGCACAGTTACTAAAAATATTTATCCTGTAAGGAGTATTCGTACTATGAAACAAAAAGACAATGAGTTCATGCAGGACGATTTGCGTCTGCCTGAACTTACAGTCCGTGGTATGCTGCTCGGTGCTATACTAACGGTTATCTTTACAGCATCGAACGTTTACCTGGGACTCAAAGTCGGCCTGACTTTTTCCTCGGCAATTCCGGCCGCGGTGATTTCCATGGCCGTCCTCAAAATGGCGAAGGATTCCAACATCCTCGAAAATAACATGGTGCAGACGCAGGCGTCTGCCGCCGGCACCCTGTCCGCCATTATTTTCATTATTCCCGGTATGCTGATGATTGGTTACTGGCAGGATTTCGCTTTCTGGCAGACACTGCTGGTATCGGCCTGCGGCGGCTGCCTCGGTGTTCTGTTCACCATTCCCTTGCGCCGCGCGATGGTCGTCCACAGTGACCTGGCCTATCCGGAAGGCGTGGCCGCGGCTGAAATCCTGAAAGTCGGCAGTAATGACGCCGATTCTAAGCAGGGCAATGGGCTCAAAGAAATCATGTCCGGCGGTATCGTGGCTGGTATCGTCGCCTTATTGTCGAACGGTTTTCAGGTTCTTTCCGGTGGTTTGTCGCTCTGGTTCCATGTGGGCCGCGGTATGACACAGTTCCCCATTGGCTATTCGACGGCGCTTGTCGGTGCTGGTTATCTTATCGGCATCGCTTCAGGCCTGGCCATGCTTGTCGGCATTCTGATTGCTTGGGCAGGCTTTGTGCCCTTCTACACGATTACGAGTGCTTTGCCCGATGGCATGACCATGCAAAAATTTGCTGGTGTCGTTTATCAGGAGCGCGTTCGTCTGATTGGTGCCGGTGCCATGGGTGTGGCCGCTGTCTGGACACTGATTACCCTGGCCCGCCCCGTTATCGATGGTGTAAAGGAATCCATCGCCTCGGTGCGTCTGCCGAAAGAGGCCCAGGAAAGACATCGCATGGATATTGACATGTCAATCAAGAGCATTGGCTGGATATTCGCGCTGACGACAGCCGGCCTGCTCGCCATCTTCTATGCCTTTGTCAGCCCCGAAGGTCTGCCTCTTGCACAGAACATCACATTTGTCCTAGTCGGCGTCAGTGTCGCCGTGCTGATGGGCTTTTTCGTAGCAGCAGCCTGCGCCTATATGGCCGGTCTTGTCGGTACGTCCTCCAGCCCGATTTCTGGTATTGGTATTCTCGGCATTATCGTGGCCTCGCTCGTAATGTATGCCCTGTGCACCTCGTTTGGCATTTTCGACCTGCCCGGCGGTGAGAAATTCGCTACGGCTACTGCCATCTTTACGACCTCCATCATCATGGCTATCGCCTGCATCTCCAACGATAACATGCAGGACCTCAAAACCGGCTATCTGGTTGGTGCCACGCCGTGGCGTCAGCAGGTGGCGCTGCTGCTCGGCTGCGTGGTCGGTGCACTCGCCATTGCCCCGGTACTGAACCTGCTCTATGAGGCCTATGGTTTCCCTGGCGCCCTGCCGCGTCCGGATATGGACCCGAGTCAGGCTCTCGCCGCACCGCAGGCCGCCCTTATGACGACAATTGCCCAGGGCATCTTCTCCAGCCAGCTGGCTTGGGAGTATATCTACCTGGGCATGGGGCTGGGTGTCCTGCTCGTCATCGTCAATCAGCTGCTCAAGCAGCATACCAGCAATCTCTGCCTGCCGCCGCTCGCTGTAGGCATGGGCATTTATCTGCCTCCTTCATTACAGACACCGCTCGTTATCGGTGCGATTATGGGCTACTTCCTCAATAAGAAACTCAAAGAGAACAAAGGCGAGGAAGGCCTGCAAAACGGCATGCGCCGCGGCACATTGTTTGCCTCGGGACTTATCGTCGGTGAATCGCTGATTGGTGTTGCCCTCGCCGGTATCATTGTTGTTTCGGTTACCGGCGGTGGCAGTGACAGCCCGTTAGCCCTCGTCGGTAATGATTTTGCCGACACGGCCGAATTCCTGGGCCTTGTCGTTTTCCTCGTAACGTTAGCAATCTTTGGCAAGACGGTACTTGGCAATAAAAACAACTAAACCTTCATTCTACTGCCGCGCAGACAACCCTGCGCGGCAGTTTTTTTGCAAAAAAAATAATCCCTGCTAATCACAGGGATTATTTATCGCTGCCGGACTGTACAAAAGCCAGTATTTCATCATAATTATGCCCAATGCAGGGATAGTCAAGCTGCGGACGGTCAATCAGCACAATGGGCAGTCCTAACTCCTTGGCTGCGGCCAGTTTTGTATCCGTACCGCCGATAGTCCCGCTGTTTTTCGTGATGATAACCTGCGCGCCATATTTACAAAAGAGTTCCTTGTTTAAATCCTTGGAAAACGGCCCCTGCAAGGCTACGATATGCCCGGCGTCAAGGCCGAGCTGTTCACAGGCTGCAATTACGTCAGCCGTGGGCAGCACTCTGGCCGTCAGTTCTGCCGCCTGTAAGTACGGACTGTGCACGAATTTATCCAAATTGCGGCTGCCCGTGGTGAGAAAAATATTTTTTCCCAGCGCCGCTGCGGCTTTAGCCGCCTCCTCATAGCTGTGCACCACGGTAATCTTAGCGTAGTCCAGCTTGGTCAGGTCACGCTCATAACGGATATACGGCACAGACAGTTTCTGACAGGCAGAGATGGCATTAGCGCTGACATTGGCCGCATAGGGATGACTGGCATCCACCAGCATATTTATAGCATGCTCCTGCATATATGCCTGTAGTTCCTGCTGGTCCAAAGGCCGGTCATTTATCAGGCATTTTTGCCCGCAGGCATGCGCCAAGAGTTCACCGCCATAACGGCTGACCACCGACGCTGCCACATCATAACCCTTTTCGAGCAGAATTTTGACAAGCTCCCGGCCGTCCTGTGTGCCGGCCACGACGAAAATCATAAGCCCGGCTCCTTATTGCCGTAACCACGCGGGGTAATCATATAACCATCTTTCACATAAGTCATGGAGTTGCCGATGATGACGAGCGAGAACATATTGATTTCCTGCTTGGTGAAATCCGCCAGTGTGGAAATAATTTTGCCCTCACCGTCACGGCTGGCTGCTGTCACAATGCCGACAGGCGTATCAGCCTTGCGGTATTTGAGCATGATTTTCCGCACCTGCTCAATATTCTCCACCCGTTTTTTGCTTTTCGGATTATAAAGTGCCGTTACAAAATCCCCCTGGGCAGCCATCTCAATGCGTTTTTCGATGGTTTCCCACGGTGTCAGCAGGTCTGACAGGCTGATGACGGCAAAGTCATGCATCAAGGGCGCTCCGAGTACCGATGCCGCCGCATTGACTGCTGACACACCGGCAATTACACCGCCGAATTCAGGGCGTTTCTCCGCTGGCAGCTGCAGTACGAGCTCCAGCACCAGCCCGGCCATACCGTAAACACCGGCATCACCGCTTGATACCACTACGGTATCACGTCCCTCAGCGGCCTCACTAACCGCCATACGGCACCGGTCAATTTCCTGCATCATCGCCGTACCGATAACCTTACGCTCGCCTAACAGCGGCTCAATCAGCTTGATATAAGTATTATACCCGGCAATCACCGCCGCCTCTTCAATGGCCTGCCGTGCTCTGGGTGTCATATCCAAAAGGTTTCCCGGGCCAATGCCCACTACGGTTATTTTTCCCACAATAATGCCACCGTTACCCTTTCAAAACTCGTTTTGCACAGGGCCAGCTTGCCGCCCCGTTCGCCGGCCTCACAGTAAGCTGCCGCCTCGCAGACATTACCGATACCGATACGATTTAAAACAAACTCCGATTCTTCCAGATGATGCTTGGCAATCATCTGCGCCATAATATCGTTATCGAAGAACTTAACCGGGCGCACCAGGCTGTCACCGGCATAAAGTATTCCGGCCTCATGACGTTTCACCATCGTACTGGCCAGCACATCAATGAATGACCGGTCACGTCCTATCATTTTGCAAGCCTCGTCCAGAGCCATCATGACCATAGCGGCCGGCGTCCCCTTGCGGCAGCCGACACCGGCAATCAGACGGCGCGGCGTCATGCACAGAATATTGGCCGGCAGGTCTGCCAGGTTCGGCAGCTGCGCTTCCGTTGTGACCACGATTTCCAGCTGTTCCTTTTTATCCTGTTCAGGTTCAAACAGCTGCCCCGGTGCACATAAATCAACAAACTGACCGTATTTTTCCAGCCGCTGCTGGTAAAAACTGCTATGCGGCAGCGTGCGGTCAATACGCCAGTGAACAATGCGTTCCTCCAGCAGATCGGCGTTGATAGTTTTAATGCGTACTTTAGGCCACGGACGCAAGCCCAGACGTTCGGAAATAACATCAGGCGCCAGTTTTTCATTTACATCAGTTGCCGTGGTAATTACAGGATTAGCCCCCAAAGCCCGGCACAAGGTGCGTGTCAGCTCATTAGCGCCCCCCACATGACCGGACAAGAGGCTGATACCATGCCTGCCCTGCTCATCAAAGACCACCACCGCTGGGTCCGTGAGTTTGTTTTCCAAAAACGGCGCAATCGTCCGCACCACAATTCCCGTTGCCATGACAAAGATAAGACCGTCATAGACATAAAAAGTTTCTTTTACTGCCTCCTCCAGTTTGTCGAAGGTATTGACATGCAATATCTTTTTGGCCGCCTCACTGGGAACTACTTTGTTGGTAATATATACGTCAATCGGCTCATCGCGACACTCACGCAGCGTCTGCGCCATCTGTAAGCCCTTTCTCGTTACAGCCAAACACGCTAATCTCATTATTTCACAGCCTTTCGGAACATATGGGAAAATTCCGGTGCATAAAGCCTGGATAAATCATAATCCGCACCAAGACAATGACTGACGACTATCATGGCTGTACGGTCTATATCCTTGTCTGCTATATCACTGACAATGGTTGCCAGCGTCCCCCGGACAATTTTTTCATCCGGCCATGAGGCCCGCTGTACAATGGCAATCGGTGTATCTGCCGGATAGCCGCCGGCCATCAATTCCGCCACTACCTTATCCAGCATTGCTATGGACAGATAAATACACATCGTAGACTGATGCTGAGCCAGACTGCGCAGTTTTTCTGCCTCTGGCACCGGAGTCCGCCCTTCATTACGCGTGATAATAACTGTCTGCGAAATTCCCGGCAGGGTATACTCCTGTTTCAGCGCCGCCGCCGTGGCAAAACAGGAACTAACGCCCGGCGTAATATCATACTCAATGCCCTTCTTATTAAAAGCGTCCATCTGCTCCTGTATAGCGCCATAAACAGAGGGGTCGCCTGTATGCAGGCGTACTGTCATTTTGCCCTCTTTTTCCGCCTGGACAATCACTTCTACCACATCATCAAGTGTCATCGAGGCAGAATTATGAATCTGTGCATCCTCGCGACAGATAGATAGCAGTGCCGGATTCACTAATGAACCTGCGTAAATAACTACGTCAGCCTCTTTTAAGTATTTCGCGCCCTTAACCGTAATTAAATCCGGGTCCCCCGGACCTGCGCCCACAATATGTACCATAATTCCTCACCCTCACTTTTTCCAGCAGGTCACTATATAGATAGGGTTGTTAGCCTTGGCCATATCGTAGGTCCCTACCTGCTGCAACCTTGTAACCTGTACCTGAATAGCCTCGTATATATACTCGTCAGAATGACTGCGCATATAGTCAATACACTGCATCAGTGTCTGAATCGTAATACAGTTCAGTACGATACGTCCTTCCGGCTTTAGTTTCGGTGTAATCGTTTCCATGATTTCCGCCAGTTTGCTGCCAGTTCCACCGATTAGGACAGCGTCCGCAGCAGGCAGATTTGCCAGGCCCTCTGGCGCCTCTGCCTGTATAGCTTTAATATTGTTCACACCAAAATTAGCCGCATTAGCCCGAATGAGCTTTATCCCTGACGGATTACGCTCTATGGCGTACACTTCCCCCTGGGGAGCTAATCTGGCCGCCTCTACTGACAATGAGCCTGTACCGGCACCAATATCGTAAACAACGGCATCGGGCTTGATACGTGCTTTTACCAGACTGAGAATACGAATCTCCTGCTTCGTCATGGGTACGTCCTGCCGAATGAATTCCTCATCCGCAATCCCCAAAAATTCCACAGTATTCCCCCCTATCTTAGTTCCCCATAATAAGATGCATAACCAGCCAAACAGCCACAGCTACGCCTACCAGAACCAGCACCACGGGCAGCGCCACAAAGAGCAGAAAGCCCAATACAGCTATTACGCCGACAGCCACGAGCAGGCGATTGAGCCAGTTTCCCTGGCCAAAGAGCAAATCACGCCAACCCAGGCGTCTTACGGTAAACACCCGGCCATAATTATTATAGCCATAGCGCTGTTCCTGACGTCCCCGTTCCTCGGCACCGGAACCTTCTTCAATGGTAGCCCCGGCATAATCATCACGTTCACTACGGGACATAACCCTTACTTTGCCTTCATCCTGTTCCATGTACCTGCACCTCACTCAAAAGAATAAACTCTTTATAAATGCCTCTTCCGTCAAATATCGGGGGTCATAGGGCACACAGCCCAACTTGCCATGAACCTTTTCCATACAGTCCTTGACACTGGCGCTGTCAATCCCCAACAGTTCATATATCTCTGAACCGCCTGATATATCAATCCCGTTAAGCTGGGCAAATTTCAGTAAAATAGCCGTAATCAGAATATCGTCGCCAGTCTTCAGGCCGGCCACCAGCACATAATCCTCGAACAGCTTGACCAATAGCGTTATTTCAAACTTGCTGAACCCCACATGCTTAGCCACACGCCTTAACATATCTTCGTCTTCAGCAAACTCCACGCTTATACTATCCGGAACCTCAATCGCCGGCGATACCGTACGAATAGGAATCACATTCAGCTGCGCATAACTGGACATAATCTGTAAAGTATGACGCACCACACCAGCATTCCGGGCAAAGAAGTCCTTCAATTCTGCCTGCGGATTTTGCAGCTTAAAGAGTTCATACTGCCGCAGCACCACATCACGCATACGCGTCTGCAGCCTTTTACTGGCGGTAATTGACGTTATATAATTAAGCAGCATAACCCCATGTGAATGAATATGGCCAAACATCACACAGGTACTGTAATTACCCATGGCCAGTTCCGGCACCGGCAGTTCAAACACCTCGTCAGTGAAGAAATTGCGGCAGGTCAGAAAGTCCGCCCCCACATCATCGATGGTAAAGACCGTAAACCGTGACCGCAGCAAATCACGCAGAATATCCTGCTCCGTTGTGCTTAAATTGCTCCGCTCGTATTCATAATAATAGCGCAGGGGCAAGGCGTCAGAGTCAATTAAATGATAATCAAACAGGAAAAAATCCCAAAAGCCCAGCCAAAAATTATGACGTTCCTCGGCATTAAGGCTGCTCTGCCCATCGTACTCCGGCCCGGCATACATCAGAATTGCCCGGTCCATATCACGCTTGAAGTGGGGCTTTTGATAATAAATGCTTATCTGACGCAGCAAGGAATCCAATAAGTTATTGAGTTTTTGCATGGTGTCAAATGACACCTCTTCCATGTGTTCCAGGGAACGATAAAACTCATCACCATCGCGCCTGTCCGGCAGAAAAAAATATCCCCCTTCGTACAGAGCCTCCCTGGCTGCTTCCAGCCCAATCTGAAAATCCTCTGTATGACGGGTACGTATAAGATAAGCATAAAAATCTTTCAGCGTTGACAAAAAATCATTTATATCCTGTTCTGCCAACATAAAATCCGGCCGCACTTCGGCATACCGATAAAATATCTCCTGATAATCATAAGCTGTCAGCGTGGCGAATGAGTACAACTCAAAATCATTCACTGCTGAAATCATCACAGAAATGATACTCCATATTCTCTTTAAATCTTCATCTTCTGCCCCATGCCAGGCATTGCGGCGCAAATATGCCTCCACGGCATCACGTGGCAAAATCTGCGCAGCATAGTCATTTTCCTCATAAAAATGTTTAACCAGAGAATATACATTATCCATACAAACGGAACCTCAACAGCATATACTTAATTAACATCCCCCATTATATCATACTAATGTATATAGTTCAAAAGTCAGTCCCAAAAAGTATGCACACTGTAAAACATATTGATTTTATAAAGCATCTTTGATAATATATAGCCATAACTATAATAGTTATGGCTATAAAAGTTATGGCTATTTCAAATTGAAGGAGGTCTATATGTTTATCGGTCGAACCAAAGAACTTTCCGAGCTTGAGCGGAGATATGCACAGCCCGGCTTCCAATTTCCTGTAGTATATGGCAGACGACGTATCGGCAAGACAAGGTTGATACAAGAATTTATAAAAAACAAGCGTGCTGTGTATTTTATGGCTACAGAACAAAGTGAACGTGAACTGTTAGCAGGCATAACGCAGGCACTCAAAGAGCAACTGCCAGATGCTCGAACCCAATATATATCAGCCTTTAACAGTTGGGATGAATTATTCAATTATATCTCCGATGTCGCTAGTTCAACCGGCCGCCTGATACTAGCTATTGATGAATACCCCTATCTGGCCAAAGCCAATCCCAACATATCGTCAATTCTCCAAAGAGTCATTGACAGCTTATGGAATAAGACAGAGCTATTTCTTATACTATGCGGTTCATCAATGAGTTTCATGGAAAAGCAAGTTCTAGGCGAAAAAAGTCCCCTTTACGGACGAAGAACCGGACAATTAAAACTCACCCCCATTCCCTATTATGAAGGTGTACGTTTTTTCCCAGCTTGGACACATGAAGAACAACTGCTTGGCTATGGCATTTGTGGCGGCATACCAAAATATTTAGAGTTATTCTCTTTGTACAGTTCATTACGAGAAGCAATATTAGGGGAATTTCTGCTCCCCAGTGGACATCTCATTGAAGAACCAGCCAACTTAATGAAACAGGAATTGCGTGAACCAGCTTTTTATAATTCCATTCTCAGTGCCGTCGCTCATGGAGCTACAAAGCTAAATGAAATTGCTCAGGCAGTTGGTACCGACTCCACTAATCTAAGTTTTTATCTGAATAATTTGCGAGAACTAGGTATCATGACGCAGGAAAAGCCCGTTGGAAAAGGAAGTACACGACGTGGCCGCTATAAAATTTCCGATGATATGTTTGTCTTCTGGTTCAGATTTATGCCAACCTGTTATAACCTCATTGCCATGGGTGCTGGCGAACGAGCCTATGATGAACGAATCGCCCCACATTTGAATGAATTCTTTGGCAACATCTTTGAGCATATATGTATGCAATATTTGAAATTATTGGTAACACGTGGAACTATAAAGGAGCTTTATTCCGAATATGGTCGCTGGTGGGGAGCAAATCCACTAAAAAAACGCGAAGAAGAAATAGATCTTGTGCTTTCCAATGAAAACAATCTATTGGTCGGTGAATGCAAGTGGCAAAAAGTTCCTACAAACATTACCGTACTTCAACTTTTAGAAGAACGCGCTGCCATTATCCGAGACGGCAAAAATTTACGCTATGTTATTTTCTCAAAGTCAGGATTTGCGTCTGAATTATGTAATCTTCACCGTGAAGATTTGATGCTTGTGGATTTGGAGCAAATGCTTGCAGTCTTGCAATAACAAAATGGGCATCTTAAGAATATTTCTCTTAAAGGTGCCCGTTTTGGTTATATAAAATTCATTAAAATACTATAATCACAACATCTCAAAAAATTTATTCGGTACAATTAGATTTTCAAGCCATTGTTTTCCTACTAACATAAAAGCGCCTGTCACAAAATGTTTATTTTCTCGTAATCCAGCCTTTATTAGTAATCTTTTAATGATATCATAATTTTCTGCAAATACGATATATATATGACTGTCGACATCATAGGGTAAATTTATCTGCAATGCATCTATCTTTCCTAATGAGCAAAACAAAACTTTTTTTGGTAGTTTATATATTTTTTCTTCTGCAACTATATTATTCTTTTTCATTTTCTCTTCATAATCTTTTTCATCAACTACTAATAAGTTCGTATCATCTTTATCATCATCTCTATCGAAATCATCAGGAGATGACAAAAGTTTATAAGCATTTTGTTCGCAGCCTTCCGTAGCTAAAATAACTGGCTTTTTTACAGCTAAAAGAGATACAATACGACGGAAGGCACGCAGTCTAGGACCTATTACTTGTAAATAAACTGCATCCATTACTGTATTTACTTCACAAAATTTTTCTCCGTTAAACCAAGGAGTTTTAAAGTAATACTCATAATACATAGTATCCCTTATATCTTTACTATTCATACCTAAACTTTTTCCCATATAATGATATATACCTTCTCTATCAGAAGGTTGAGCATGTTTTCTATCCCAATGTTGTAATATATTATAGTACCATGGCAATGGAGCTAAATCCTTTGCAAAATAGTAGTTCAATATATTTTGATCGTAAAATTTATTATCCTGTGGGTATTCTGCTAATATACGCAATCCTGAAAGCAAAATATTACCCATTTCACGCATTTTATTCATATCCATAAGCAAAATTCCAGCATTAAAACATGTTTCTAAGGTTACGCGTCCATGCATACGATTATACATAGGTTCTGCAGAGCCACCTATTGCTTTCAACCCGTAATGTTCAAGTAAAGTTGATTCTCTCACCGCCGCCATACCATTTTCACCGATTTTTTCATTCCAAAGTTTTTTTATATCTATATGAACTAAAGTATCAGCATCTATATATATCAATCTTTTTATAGCCTTTGATAGTATTTGCGGTGCAACTAAACGATACATAGTCGCTTCTGTATATTGTGCTGATTTTAGGGCATCAGCAAATATTTCTTTTGCTTCTAGCCACACATCCGGCAGTAAGTCATGGACATTATAAAAAAGCAACTTTTGCCCATACTTTTTTGCCATGCTCAAAAAATTCTCTTCATTCTTATCTTTGATACTACCATCATGAAATAAGTGTACCGTTACATTCTCCCGTGTATTTTCCCACACAGAACAGATAGATGTCCCAGCCAGCTTGCTGTAATTACCTGTTCTGTCTACCAACGCATACAACACATGAATTTCTTCTTTTCTAGCTACTTTATTCTTGCTCACCTTTAATCCCTCCCGTTTATATAAATAGGGGCTTCTGCTGAACAATTCAGAAGCCCCATGCAATGGTAGTATCTAAAATATCGGGTCACGGCAGGGGCTAGCAATCCCCGCTACCGATAAGTTAGCAATATTAAATTATTTGCCCTTACTGTAAGAGCGAGAGTACGGAACTGCTGCTCTGATTAGCCTGTGCCAGCATAGACTGAGCGGCTTGCAGAAGAACATTATTCTTCGTGTATTCAGTCATTTCCTTGGCCATATCAGCATCACGAATCGTGGACTCGGAAGCCTGTACGTTTTCGCTGCCCGTGGTCAGGTTGCTGCTGGTGTAGTTCAAGCGGCTTTCAATGGAGCCTATAGTGGTCTGCTGATCAAGTGCTTTCTGCAACGCGTTGTCCAGTACATTGATGGCTGCATTGGCCTTGGTCTGCGTAGAGATATTTAACTTGGTGCCATCAGAACCTTTTAGACCGAGAGCTTCGGAACGCATATCCGTAAGACCAACCTTGATAGCCTGATTAGCTTTAGCGCCTACTTGTAACGTAATTGCATTGTCATCCGACTTATTAAGAGCACGAACTGATTCAGTAAATCCATCAAACGCAGCATTAACAGATTTTTTCACATTACCTTCGCTATCCGTTACACTGATATTAAGGCCGGAAATCTGACCAGTTATACCGCCAACGCCTGCAATTACAGTAACAGCATCTTCCTCATTGGCAGTTTTTACCATATCATTAGAAGCTGCAACGCCAACATTAGATCCAGACAAAACCGCTACTCCAGCATCTGCAACATAGGTGCTATAAGCAGAAGTAAAATTACTTACATAACCGCTAATTGCAGCACTGTTCGGACCACTGTAATTCGTCGAATCGGCTACCATAGTGGCAAATTTTCCATCTGCTTCCAGTGCTTTCAAATATGCACTGGCCTTTGCTGCTGAAGTGGTTGCCGCAGTAGTTCCTAAATAATCGGAAGATGCAACCGTAATTTTATCCGCTGCCGACACAGCACCAGCTGCATTATATGCAGATACCTTAGCAGCTACAGAGATAGCATTACTGATAATGTTAGAGCTTTCTGTGCTGTAGGTAGATACTGCCGCTGATACAGTGGAAACAGCATTAGACAAAGCCGTGGAATAAGCCGAGCCTGTAGTAGCATTTACTGTTGCCGCTACATAAGAGGCATTATCCTTACGGGCAAAAATCTGATCCCCATCATTGGTATCTTCCGCTGCTTGAAAAACATCCTTCAACGATATGGATGACCCATCGCCTTTGTCTACATCCAACGTGCTTGTATAAGTTTTTCCGCCCTGAACATAGGAAATTGTAACCTTGTCAGTTAAAGCGATTTCCAAAGACTCATTATTGCGATTAGCCAACGCAGTCAAAAGTGTATCACCTGTAGTTCCTTTTGCTAATCCCTGATTGGTCATAGACGTGAATGTTTCCTGCCCCAGCTTATTCTTGGAGCCGTCCACCAGATACTTGCCGTTAAACGTGATATTCGCGTTGTCGTCAATCTGGTCAATGGACTGATTCAGCTCTTTCTGAATGGTCTGGCGGTCACTATCGGTATTGGTATCGTTAGCAGCGTTGATAACTTTCTCTTTGAGAGTTTTAAGGATATCAACGGTGGAAGATACTGCACCTTCAGCAACTTTCATCATGCTGTTGCCGCTCTGGGTATTGGCATTGGCCTGATCCAAAGAACGAATCTGGACACGCATACGTTCAGAAATCGCATAACCGGAGGCATCGTCTGCTGCCGAGTTAATCTTCATACCAGAAGATACCTTCTGCAGGCTCTTGGACAGTGCTGAAGAATTCTTGTTCAGCGTATTCAGCGTAGAAATTGCCGACATGTTGTTTTTAACGACCATACTCATGATAAAATCCTCCTTGAAATTAAATCACTTTGTCATGAACATATCCATACGTCATGACATATCCTTGTTTTATAAAAGAATTTGCTTTATGCCAGACTTTTGCTGATACAGCAAACTAGAAGACCTACTAGCCTGAGACTTCTAAGCATATACAGCAACCTGCTGGTAGATATTTAGAACCTCCTTATTGCTGTTTTAGCAAACCCTTTTATATGTTCAGTATAATTGCTATTTTAGCAAAAGTCAAGCATTATTTTTCGGTTTTAGCAATTTTCCTATATTTTTACCTTCATAGGCTATACTTTAATTGATAAAATAGCAAAATAAAGGATTGATGGTAGTATGGGAAATGAAAAATGTAATATCGGGCAGCGAATTTACGACCTACGCATTGAGCATGATATACAGCAGGGCGAACTTGCCCGAGCGCTTAACCTTCACCAAAGTGTGCTGAATCGTATCGAAAAGGGACTTCGCCCTGCTCGCGATATTGAAATCCGCGATATGGCTCTGCATTTCGGCGTATCAGCAGATTATCTGCTTGGCCTACCTGTCACATCAATAGATACTGTACCTCACCTTGAACCAGTTGCTTCCAGCCAACAGGAAATTGCCCTAATCGAAAAATTTCGTGCCTTGGATGACCGTGGCAAAAGAGCCGTCATGGATACTGTAGAACGTGAATACAGTTATGTAGAAAAAGACCTCCCAAAACAGGCGTAACAAGCATGGCAATATTATTTTTGTTAATTTCAAAGATGCACACAAAAAGCAGGCTAATGTGTAAGCCTGCTTTTATAATACGAAAAAAGCACCCCACAGGGTGCTTTCATTAAACTGGCAACGCCCTATCCTCCCAGTCCGTCTCCAGACAAGTACTTTCGGCGTATGAGTGCTTAACTACTGTGTTCGGTATGGGAACAGGTGGAACC